>NZ_JALJRM010000044.1:0-21081 GCF_024519685.1 Paenibacillus sp. Pae15
CGTTTTCTTTCCGGATCGAATCGGGCAGCACTTGCCGTAAGGGGCCAATCTCCCCCTAGGGGAGATTCCTTTATACATGAGTTTACACAAAATTATTGACAGACCCACAACGCGCACCAGCGTAGAACGCTGCAACTCCCGATTGAAAACCTATTTGACGGCAGACGCCGCACACGTCCGGGGCATTCAGAAATTCACAACTCATCAGTATTTGAATGCTATTGTTCTGCTTGCATCTGCGCTCCCCGTTGCTCATCATTCGGAACGGGCTGCCGCTTAAAAAAACAAGCTGTTCTAAAATTCTGCAAGTCTGTCCATTTCTTTATCCGTAAAATACCATTGGTGGAATTACCCCTTAACGGCAGTAAAAATGGTTTAACTTCTTCTCAGAAACAGAATTATGCAAAACGCTCAATCAAAAGAGTTTTTGCATGAATTAAAAAAAGGTACAATTATAATAATGTAATAAAAATATTCCCTCCGATAAAAATCGAGGGTATATTTTTATATATGATGGACGTTCTCCAAATCGAATCTGTAAAATATATTTTGACTTACTTATTATTGATTCTCGAGAAGCTGTTCCTTAGGAACTTCTCGAAGCTTTTTAGCTGGAGAACCTACAACAATTTCTTTACTTCTTACGTCTTTTGTAACTACACTACCGGCTGCAACAGCCCCATCTTCTTCGATAACTCTTCCTGGAAGTATTGTAGCATTTGCTCCTACCCTTCCTCCTGTTTTAATGGTGACACCTTTGAATTTGTCAAATCGTTCTTTAGTTCTAGCCATGTAATTATCATTCGTAGTAACTACACAAGGTGCAACAAATACATAGTCTCCTAATTCGGAGTAAGCCGTAATATAACTATTGGTTTCTAACTTACACTTAGCACCGATTGTACAATCGTTTTCTATCGCAACACCACGGCCTATGATTGTTTTTTCCCCAATGCTCACTCTCTCACGAATTGTCGCCAAGTCTGCAACAAATACGTCATTAGAGAGAACGGTTCCTGCATAAACAACAGATGAGGTCCCAATCGTACATCCGTCTCCGATAATTGACGGACTTTGTTTTTTAAGTGGAGTTTTCAACGCCGAATTTTTTGCTCTCATTGGTTGTTTGCCAATAACACAATTGTCATGTATAGTTACATCACTTCCAATAGTGCTACCATCATAAATAACAACATTATGCCCGATTGTTACATTCTCCCCAAAAGTTACCCCTTCACCAATAACCACATTTCTTCCCATTTCAACGTTTGACATGATCTCATTCCTTTGAGGGTATTTTAAGACTAATTTATCCTCTTACATTCTCCGCCTTAATCACTTTAGAGAAAGTTAAGAATAGTATTTTTAAATCTAATAACAAGGACATGTGATCCAAATAATACTTATCATATTCAACCTTTTGATCATCAGAAATAAAATCTCTTCCCATAATCTGAGCATACCCTGTAAGACCAGGTCTAATACAATTAATCCCCTTCTGGTGCCTTGCCTCAATTAATTCATACTGATTATATAATGCCGGTCTAGGACCAACAATAGACATATCACCTTTTAAAATATTAATTAACTGAGGAAGTTCATCTAAACTGGTTTTCCTAATAAATTTCCCCAAATTTGTAATGTATTCTTCCGGATTATTTAGCTTATCTGTTGCTAAATTAGGAGTATCGACCTTCATACTTCTAAATTTATATATATAGAACAAGGATCCATTCTTCCCTGCTCTTTTTTGTTTGAAGAAAATAGGGCCTTTAGAATCCAACTTTATTAATATTGCAATAATAATAAATATTGGCAAAAAAATTAAACTTGCAAGTAAGGATAGCACAATATCAATTAGTCTTTTAATTGCTAAATACAATCATCTCACCTGCTTTTAAACCATAATTCGATTTGATCAACAATCTTTTGTGCAGCATTACCGTCGCCATACAGCATCATATGCTGACTTGGAACATTATACATTTCGATCACTTGCTTTAATGACTGATTCATTGGATCGACCAATACATTCCATCCTGATTCTACTGTTTCGACCCATTCTGTTTCTGACCTTAGTGTAAAGCATGGTACTTTGGCAAAATAAGCTTCTTTTTGTACTCCTCCGGAGTCTGTTATGATGGCTTTTGCATGCTTCTCAAGTAATATCATTTCCAGATATGACACTGGATCAATTATTTTCACGTTTGACTGCTGAGCAAGTACTCCCCTTAATGCGGAGTCATTTATCTTCTGTTGTGTTCGTGGATGAAGAGGTAAAATCACTGATTCATTCAAATCAATTAATGATTTAATAATAGCTGTTAATATTGCTATATTATTTGTATTTTCAGCACGGTGAATAGTAGCCAAATAGTAATCCTTATCTTTTAAAGAGAAGGAATTTAGATCATACTTTTTTTCCGATTGGCTCCAATAATAATTAACTGCATCAAACATTACATCTCCAACCAAATGAACATTGTGCACTATTCCTTCTTTTGCTAGATTTAAACTAGCTGTTTCCGTTGGAGTAAAAAGTAAAGATGAGATGTGGTCAGTTAATACACGATTAATCTCTTCTGGCATCCTCTTGTTATAGCTTCTAAGCCCGGCTTCAACATGAAATAATGGAACATGAAGCTTAGACGCTACAAGAGAACCTGCAAGAGTTGAGTTTGTATCGCCATATACAAGAACTGCATCAGGCTTTTCCTTAAAAACAACTTCTTCAATTTTAACCATCATATTCCCTGTCTGTAAACCATGACTGCCAGAACCTACATTTAAGGAGTAATCCGGTTTGGGAATATCAAGTTCATCGAAAAAAACACCTGCCATTTTATAATCATAGTGCTGTCCTGTATCGACCATAACTTCATGAAAAGAATTTCTAAGTTTTCTAGATACAGCCGCGACCTTAACAAATTGTGGACGTGCTCCAACAACCGTAAGAATTTTTTTCATATTTTTCTCTCCAATTAACGGATTCAGGTTATATTTTCTTTGATAACTTGATAAAAGTCCTTAGAAAGTTTACTCCATGTATGGTGCTTTTCTACATATCTTCTTGCCTTTATTCCTACCAATTTTGTATGCTCTTTGTCAGATGCATAAAAAATTAATTGTTTTGCAAGATTATCACCAAAATTATTTTTAATAATGCTTCCTCCTTCAGCTTTCTCCAAAGGAGTTCCTTCTAAGTCACATAACAAAATCGTTGGTATTGAAGCTGCCATATAATCAAACATTTTATTTGGACTGATTCCCCATTTAAAAATTGGTGAGTCCTGTAGCGGCAGCAAGCCAACATTGACTTTACTTAAGATAGTTGGTATTATTTCTTTTCTTACCGGTGGTAGGAATGTTACATTATCCAGTTCTTCATTCACTTTTCTTTTTTCAAGCCTGGATTTTTCCGCCCCATTACCGATCAACAAAAAATGTATTTCGTTAAATCCTTGGTTTTTCAGAATTGATGCTGCATCCAATACGGCATCTAAATTGTTAGCTACACCTATTGTTCCGGTATAAACTGCAATAAACTTCCCTTTTAAACTAGAGAAAGTTTGATTAAGTTCATCTGTAAGCTCAACTGGTTCAATATCATTTCCATATCTTTCTATATCCGCACCATTAGGCAGATAAATAATTTTTTTAGAATCAATACCCTTTTGTTCAATATAGCCTTTAGCTTTGTCAAATAAAATCACAATTTTGTCCGCTTTTCTAAAAAGAAACATCTCTAGTTTACTCAAAAGCCATACGATGGGGTTCTTTTCTGATACCTTGCCTAAGTCGATTAAAGATTGAGGCCATAAATCACGTTCTTCAAAAAAATACTTACTTTTTTTCTTTGATGCTACAAAATAACCTAATAAAGCAGCCAATGGATGCATAAGCGATCCTATGCAAACGTCAGGTCTAACATCAGAGTTCATTGCCTCACGATAAGCTCTGATTGTATAGGCTATCATATTTTTAACTCTGCGAAAATCATTTTTTTGGTATGGCGGAGTTTTTACCCAAACAAAACGTACACCTGAATATTCTTCAGTGAGTGCATTAGTTTTATCGTCGTAGATATGAATTTCTTTTCTCATTTGATGATCAAAGGATGATGCAAAAATCGTCACATCACATCCTAATTTCACTAGCTCTTTAGCCAAATCATAATGTCTTGTTATCCCGCTTGTACCGGGAGCTATTGCATAGTGATTAAAAATCCAAATTTTCATTTTCAAGCCCCTTGTAAAGCTCAATTAGTTTTTTACTTTCAATTTCCCAATTGTATTGTTGCTCTATCGCTAAACGTCCATTTTTACCCATTTGCTCCGCTTCTTTGGGATGTTCTTTAAACCAATTAATAGCATCCGCAATAGCCTTCACGTCAGAGGGATCAACGCATATTCCACAATGATTGCCTTCAATTATTGTCTTCCATAACTTAAAATCGGATGCAATAACCGGTATCCCAGCTGACATATACTCAAACATTTTAATCGGTAAAGACTCCTTGAATGAATCAATCGGCTGCAGCACAACCAACCCTGCGATGCTGTCATCATATAATTCTTTTATCCCTTGTCTATCGATTTGACCTAGCTCTTTCACGTTATTCCATTTTGGTGATTGGCTAAGCTGCTTTCTGTGTTCATCATTCGTAAACAACCCAGCCAAAACCAGTCTAACGCCGGCTTCATAAGCAGCTTCAACCATTTGGTCAATTCCTCTAACTTGATTAATACCGCCTACATAACAAACTTGTTTACATTTAATGGACCATTCTTGAATAGTTGGAAATAATTCACTTAGTATAGGATAATTATTGACATTCACAGCTTTGCAACCAAGCTTTTGAAAACGTGCGGTTATGGCAGGAGTTGCTCCAATAACAACACACCGTTTGGCAATAAAATTTTCAATAGTTTCTGCTATGAATGCAACCGCTTTTCTAATAGGTTTAGGTATCCATTCCTTGGACATGATGTCTCGGGGGACATCCTCATGTACGTCATAAATAACATGCTTGCCTTGAAGGCTTAATAATAATGCGTAAGGTAACAGTTCCGGATCGTGAAAATGATAAACAGATGCTTCTAGTTTTTTAGCTTGCCTATAAACTCTCCAAGATGTAATAAGCATACGCTTTAATCTGGAAGCTTTCTTTTCAACGGAGTGTATATGAACACCTTGAGACTCTACATTTTTATAACCCGTAACAACTAAATGAGTTTCGAATCCTGCTTTCGCTAAAGATACACACTCTTTTAGATAGATTCTTACATCTAACGGTGAATGTACTGAGGTAAAGTGACATACTTTCATTTAAATTTCTACCTCAAATTTTTTTTCCCATAGAGCAACACTGTATAATCTCCATTGGGTTCTCATATCAAGCTTATCAAAAATTTTAATTAACTTTGCCATATCACAAAGATAATTCAATATTTTAGAAGTTTTAATTTGTTCCATCATATTCTTCTTATGCTTTCTCAACCATTGATTTTCAGGTGCTTCAAAACCAAATTTATTTTTGCGCCATACAATCTCATCAGGCATATGTTTGTCCATGATTTTTCTAAGTATATATTTTGTCCATCCTTGATGCATCTTATATTGGCCCGGTAAGGATAAAGCAATTCCCAAGGTCCTGTAATCTATGAAAGGCAGACGCGTTTCAATGGAATGCGCCATAGAATTCTTATCTTCATATCGAAGTAAAATAGGCAAATTAGAGCTTCTAATCTCTAACTCTTGTAACTCAAACTCATTTAAACAAGCCTTCGAAAAATCTTTCATGTGCTGGGGAATTTGATGTGGAAATTCTTTTAAATAACGATGTCTCCAAGCATAATATTTAAAACGTAACCTTGCAGAAAGTCCTCCTATTAAGTACATTAAAATAGTTTTCAGACTCATTTTACTATTATTCTGTGATGATTGTATAATCCCCTTTAATGCCGCTACGAAACCCTCTTTTTTGAAAATAGATGTGTAGTAGGCGGCATAATATTTCTCATAACCAAGAAGCGTCTCATCCCCTCCTTGACCGTCTAGTAATACTGTTATTCCATTCTCTCTCGCAGCCTTCATAACAAAGTACTGCATCGTCAGTGATGGGCTACCGAATGGTTCTTCTTGTGAATAAACAAGGTGATCCAAACTCTCTACGAAATCTTCATATGATGGTTTAACCTGAATCCAATTCATTCCACAATGTTCTGCTACAATTTTCGCAAAGCCTGACTCATCATTGTTGGACTGCGTACTAACAGCCGTTATTGCTGAAAAAGGAATATCACTATTTTCTTTATATAAAGTCGCAGCTATAGTTGCCACACTTGAACTATCTAGTCCTCCGCTTAAGCAAGTACCTACTTTAACATCAGAGCGTAATCTTAAAGCAATACCGTCTTTTAAAGTATCCCCATATTCCTTCTCGGCAGACTCATAAGAAAGACTTGCGATTCGATTTGATTTTTCAATTGAGTAGTAACGGTAAACATCAATACTATTTGATTTTAAATCGTACACTAAATTATGAGCCGCGGGTAATTTCAAAATATTTTGGAAGAAGGTTTCATTTTTATGATCTGAATAATTTGAAATAATAAAATCCAATAAAATTTGTTTATTAACCCTTCGCTGAGGCAGAAAACTAATTAGCTGCTTAATTTCAGAACCAAATACGAAAATTTGGTTATCATTATAGTAATAGAATGGTTTTACTCCATAACGATCACGCGAACAGAAAATAATCTTATTCGTTTTATCATATAACGCAAAAGCCCACATGCCATTAAACTGATTCACACATTCTTTACCCCAATGCTTGTATGCGGCTAATATTACTTCTGTATCCGAATTTGACTTAAATTCGAATCCATATTTGCGTAATTCATCTCTAATTTCAATAAAATTATAAATTTCCCCATTAAAAGTGATAGTATATTCGCCGTTTAAGTAATGCATCGGCTGGTGACCTTCTCCAGACAAATCCAAAATAGCCAATCTTCGATGACCGAAAGCAAAATTATCTTCACAATAATAACCCGCACCATCCGGACCACGATGAGTAACAATATCGGTTATTTCTTTTATTAAAGATGATTTCACGTGATTTCCATCCTTGTTAATAATTCCTGCAATACCACACATATAAATCTCCCTTAGTTGATGATATTTTTTTTTACTAAAGCCCTAATAATGCAAATTAATTTGTAAAATTGATTTATGATGCGTTTTAAAGTTAGTTTTGATTCTGTAATATCGCTTCTGGGAATCAAATATATAATTAAAAAACAAAGCGCAATTCCATGTGAAAGTAATGATGTAAGGAGTGAAGAGTTAGCTAATGTGAGTGCGGGAACACCTAACATCATACATGCTATGTTAAAATCTAAATCTTTTGAGATGCTATCATAGATCCATAAGATAACTGCAAATAACAAACTATAAATAATCATACCACCGAAGCCAAAATTAGCAAATGCGTCCGCCCATACATTTGCATTTGCCTCTGTAGTAGGACTATTATAAAAAAATTCCCCTATGAGAAAGGGTGGTTGGACGGAATACGGATACTCAACAATAGTTTTAAAAATACTATGACCGAGTAAAGCCTTAGCATTTTCGGTAAAAAATTGGTAATACTGGCCTGTTAATAATCCTGGCATTGTAATTGTTCTTTGCAATAACAAAGAAGACAAGATATTCGAATTCAGAACCGTATGAGAAAATATCGTTAATAATAAACAAAAGGCTCCTCCCCACAAGAAGACCGCCGCACCTCTATCTTTATTGAAGAACCGAGTAATTATATATATAGCAATAACTAATGCAATCGAGAAAAAAACACTTTTAAAACCACTTATTGAATAGATCATTAACTGCCCTAATAATCCTACCAAGAAAAAGCTATAGTTTCTTACTACTAACCCTTGAATCATAAATAAAGGGTTAAGAATATTTGCTTGCCATCCAATAATGTAAGGTAAGATACCACTTGCATAAGATATCGTATTAATATAATCTGTCCTAGTTTCATATACTTCGTTGAACGATAAATAACGCAAATTAAATCCAAATACTGAAATAATATAAGCATTAAATAGTAACCCAATAATTAATATAATAGGCCAAAAATATATTGATTTAATACTAACCTTTCTGATTTTTAATAAAGGCAATTTATAAATTAAGCTTAATCCGCTGAAAATCATTGTTAAAATTAATTGCATCAAGAGCAAATAATTATAATCCATCTTTATTGCGAATAATGGTATTAAAATAGATGGCATAAACACGATCATATATAACAACCAATATACAATCAATGACGGTCTCTTTAATGAATAAGGCATTAGCAAAGAAGGTAGCATCATTAATATATAAGCCATACATAAATTAAGTAACGGTGGCTCTTCATAGAAAAACCCCATATACTTATATGCTGGGGAAATAATATTTATATATGACCAGTTTAACAAGACAATGTACATAAGTACACCAATTAATACAGATACTCTTTTTAGCAACTGGTTCATGATTACTCTCCCAATACCTTTGTCCTGAATTGTGTTTGTTTTGAAGTACGAATAATTAGGTATAAATATATACCATATAAACCAACGTCACTAATAACTAAACATACTACAGTCATCAATACACTTTGAAACATAAGGCTAACCAACATTGCAATAGTGGTACTTAACATGTACATTAGTTGCCATAATGCTAAAATTCCTTGCTTATCGCAAATAATTAAAACGCTACTTAATGGTGAAACAACAAACCTTAATGCTATAGCAATTGACATAATTTGCGCTATGGTCCCCGCTAGTTCCCAACCATCACCAAAAGCTAATTTGAATAACCAAGGAGACAATTGAAGCACTAATAATATTGTCAATGAAATTATAGCCATTCTTTTAATGGCTTGCAAAACAATTGGATAAATATCCCCTTGTGTTTGAACTATCTCAGCTATTTTAGGTAAAAAAACTTGCGCTATAGAGGTTCCTATCAATGAAATCGGTAGATTAATCACTCGATAAGCAAGTCCGAATTGACCAGTTATGGAGTTTCCAAAAAAAATAGTAAAGAAAAATGTAGGCAGAGCAGCTGCGAGATTATCTATCAGAGAAGTTGCTGCATTTACTAGTGGGAACTTCTTATATTTTTTTGCTTGGTTAATTAAACCATGTACTGATATGGATGAAAAATAGAATTCTTTCTGAATATTCAGCTTTTGCTGCACATACAGTAATATCGTAACAATAATTTGTCCTAATATAAAACCATAAATTAATCCAGATTCCGTTGTTCCTACAAAAACAAATATAATTTGCAAAATTACCGTTGAAGTTATTTGAATAAGTTTTGAAAAAGCTAGTACTTTGAAAAATTGGGTTCGTATAAACCAATAATTCAGAGCTTGAAAAACTCCTATAAAAAACAATGAAACTGGTATTATCAAAGATATATTAGTTATCTTAAAAAAGCTTATTAAAATTACTTTAAAGATAATACATAATAAAAGTACTACTGCACTTGTGATGAATGTCATTATTAACGACAGGACAAAGAGATGGTATGCATCCTTCTTTTGTTCTGGTAGAACAATAGCCTGCTCATACCTTAAACACGCGATTACCATAATAACAGAAATAAGTGTCGTAAAATTTTGGTAACTACCAAATTGTTCTGGCGAATAGAGTCTAGTAATAATCGGAATCGTGATAAACCCAATAACCTGAGCCAGTGTTGTCCCGGTCATAAGCGTAATTACATTTCGAAGAAATCGATCCTGAAGCTTATTTGTGAACTTGGATAACACTGACATCAGATTATTCACCTTCTACATTTATAGCAAATAATAATTCTTTTTATTTTTTATATTGACTAAAGCATTTCTTGTATCTAAGATTGCGTTTGAGTGATCGGCTACAAGTTGATAATCGATACTAGAATGATCAGTAGTAATCAACGTTAAATCTGCTTTTGAGAGCATTTCTTTTATTAAAACACTAGATTCGTATGCTTTCCCATTTCTTTTAAATGTAGGTATATGTGGGTCAGTATAAGAAACAATAGCTCCTTTAGACTCTAAAATATCAATGATGTGAAGTACTGGTGATTCCCGAATATCATCAATGTCTTTTTTGTAGGCTACACCTATTAAATGAATATTAGCTCCCCTAAGTGGCTTTGAAAATTCATTTAATATATCCGCGGCTTTATTAACAACAAATTCTGGCATACTATTATTTATTTCACCGGCCAACTCAATTAGACGTGTATGATAATTATATTCTCTTGCTTTCCATGTAAGATAGAACGGATCGATAGGTATACAATGTCCTCCTAATCCAGGTCCTGGATAGAAAGCCATAAATCCATATGGTTTGGTTTTAGCTGCATCAATTACTTCCCATACATTAATTCCCATCCGATCGCACAAAATAGCCATTTCATTTGCAAGAGCTATGTTAATATGTCTAAATGTATTTTCATAAATTTTTTCCATTTCAGCAATGGCTGGACTGGATACTTGATGGACTTCACTCTCAAGCACCGATGAGTACATCGTTGCGGCTACCTTAGTACAAAAGTCTGTTATTCCCCCTACAACTTTTGGAGTGTTTTTCGTATTGAACGACTTATTCCCTGGGTCAACTCTTTCAGGAGAATATGCCAAAAAGAAATCAACACCGCACACTAGCCCGGTTTCCTCTAGAATGGGCTTAACCAATTCTTCTGTAGTCCCCGGATAAGTAGTACTTTCCAGTACGACGAGCATTCCTGGGTGCAGATATTTTGCGATTTCTCTCGCAGAATTCTCAACATAGCTTGTATCAGGCTGCTGGTAAATATCTAACGGAGTAGGTACACAAATAGCAACAGCATCAACTTCATTGATGAATGAATAGTCTAATGTAGCTTTCAATCTTTGTTCACTGACGATTTGCTTTAAATCATTATCAACTACATCACCAATATAATTAATTCCTTTATTAACCAAATCCACTTTTTGAGCTTGTACGTCAAATCCAATAACTTTAAAACCTGCCTTTGCCTTTTCAACCGCTAATGGCAAGCCAACATAGCCTAATCCAACTACACCAATAATAGCTTCTTTTTTCTGAAATTTATTAATTAATTTTGTTGCTAAATCAGATAATTGTGCTTGTACCATAAATTATTTTCCTTCCTTTTTCAGATTGAAAAAGTCCCTTACCATATTAATCACATAATTCTGGTCACCAATGGAGAGTTCAGGATATAAAGGAAGTGCCATTGTACCTAATGCCGACTTTTCAGCGACAGGTAAACTGCCTATATTATAGCCAAGATCTAAATATACATTTTGCCTATGAAGGGGGACAGGATAATACACGCCCGACGAAACACCCTTTTCTTTTAAGTATTTCAACAGTTCGTCTCTATAATTGGTTTGGATTATATATAAATGGTATATTGATTGACGATCTTCTTTAACATAAGGAAGCTGTATTGGCAAGTCTGCTAGTGCTTCATTATAAATTTTTGCTTTTTCTACCCGGGCTTGATTCCAATTATCCAAATAAGGAAGTTTGACACTCAACATAGCTGCTTGGAGCGAATCAAGACGACTATTATAGCCAATCATTGAATGATAATATTTCGGATTGCTTCCATGAACTCTAAGTATTCTAATTTTTTGGGCAAGTTGATCATCATTCGTGACGATCATTCCACCATCACCATATCCTCCTAAATTTTTAGTCGGAAAAAAAGAAAAGCAACCAGCAGTACCTATCGAGCCAACTTTATTATTTTTATACAATGAACCGATTGCTTGGCATGCATCTTCTATGACATAAATTCCATGTTTCTCAGCAAGTTTCATTATCTCATCCATATCAGCGGGTTGTCCAAAAATATGAACTGGAATAATGGCCTTAGTTTTTTTTGTAATCGCCGTTTCTATGCTCTTTACATTAATATTATATGTGTCGGGTTCAATATCAACAAATACTGGAGTGGCTCCCACTTGAGAAATCACTTCAGCAGAAGCAAAAAAAGTAAATGGAGAGGTGATTACTTCATCACCTGGACCAATACCAAGTGCATCTAATGTTAGTAGTAAAGCATCTGTTCCGTTTGCTACACCAATTGCATGCTTCACATTACAGTAACTAGCTACTTCGTCTTCAAACTTCTTAACATAGGGTCCCATAATGTAGTTACCGCTCGCCAAAACCTTCAACACAGCAGCTTGAATTTCAGATTGAAGCGACTCATATTGTGCTTTTAGATCAAGTAATGGTATACTTTTCAAAGTCATAGTCATATTTTTTTCTCCGTTCTATATAGATTATCATAGTGTTACAGGTCTATTTAACTCTGAAGATTCATAAACGGCCAATACTAATTTTAATGCTTCTTTCCCATTTTCTCCACTTACCACGGGGTATCTATTAGGATTGATAACGCAGTGTGCCATGTCATTAATGATGATTGAATGTCCCGAAATACCATACGGGTCATTATGGATACCATTAACCAAAGAATCTGTTTCTTCTTGGTTATAGGCCTCAATTTGTATATGTTTGACCCAATTCGCTGTTGGACCACCAATGATAACAGATCCCTTTTCACCAAAAACACTAATGGATTCCTCAAGATTCTTGGGATAGATGGTCACAGCTGCTTCTATAACACCCAAAAATCCTTCTTCAAACTTAACTACAGACACTGCAACATCTTCTGACTCGATTTGCCTTAGCCGTGTTGCCGTATAACTTTGAACTTCCTTTATTGGACCAAATAACCAGATCATTAAGTCCAAATTATGAATAGCTTGATTCATTAAGACACCACCGTCAAACTGCTTTGTTCCCCGCCACGCCGCTTGATCATAATAAGCCTGGTTACGATTCCATCTAACGGTAGCATTAACATGACTTATTTTACCCAATAATTTATTCGCCATTGTATTTTTCAGCATTTGCATTGCTGGTCTGAATCTGTTTGGATGGACAACCGATAGTTTAACGTTGTTCTCCTTACAAACTGCAATAATTGCTTCCGCATCTTCCATAGTCAAAGCTATCGGCTTTTCAACAACAATATGCTTTTTGTAATTAGCTGCTATCATGGCTAACGGTTTATGAAGGCCGCTAGGAGTACATATATTAACTACCTCAATTTCCTTCCTTTGTTGAAGCATTTCCTCTATGGATGAAAAACCTTCTACATTGTATTGTTCTGAAAATTCCTTTAATCGTTCCGGATTGGTATCACAAATAGCGGCTAATTCAGCAATTTCTGAATTTTGAATAGATTCAATATGTTTTTTAGCAATGTGACCACAACCGACAATAGCGAATTTGACTTTCCTTTCACTTATCATTACTTACACTCCGATTCAATATTATAATGTAGTAATAACTCAGACGCTATTTTTCAAAGCTTTATAGATTGTGTATGGTGGCTTCCAACCTAATTCCGATTTTATTTTTGAATTATCGATTATTAATGACTCCGTAAGCTTTCTGATAAGATTTTTTTTGCCAAGTATGCCTGCCATGAATATTAATAAAGACTGTGGTATAGGTATTAATAGCAAATTTACATTCATTGCCTTGGCAATTTGTCTAATAAACTCAGTAGTTGATAGAGCCTCATCATCAGAAACATGATAGATACTTCCCGCTGCCTTTGAGTGCTGAGTACAAAGCACAATAGCATCAACCAAATTTTCAATAAATATGAAGCTTCTTTTATTGTAAATTGCTCCTAAGGGATTAGGAGTTCCCTTACGAATGATATTACTCAATCGCATGAAGTTACCAGGCGCTTTTGCTCCATACACCATTGGTGGTCTTAGAATAACCCACTCCATTGCGTTTTCGTCAGAAATTTGTTGCACAAGCTTTTCAGCTTCCCATTTTGAGATTCCATAAGGGGTTTCTGGCTTTGCCATTGATTCTTCATTTATTGGGACTGTACTCTGTTCTGCAACAACGGCTATGGAACTCATAAATATAAACCTTTTAACGCCAGCAATTGCAGCAGACCTGACCAAATGCTCAGTACCCTTTACATTAACGCGTCTAAACTCCTGCAATGGTTCCCTTGAAGTCTCATTTATTACATGAACTCTGGCAGCTAGATGGATAATAATATCCACATTATTTAGAATAGGTTCCCATTCCACTTCATCAAATGAACCTGTGATACGTATATATTCTACATTATTATTCAATTTAATAGGTTGCTCTTGACGTGAAACTGCAAGAACACGGTATTTTTCTGAAATAGCTTTAACCACAGCTTGACCAATATATCCAGTTGCACCCGTAACTAGTATAGTACTTATTTTGCACCCTCCTCATGATTAAAATGAAGAACTCAGCAATTTATTGATTTCATCTTTTTCCTCTGGATATTTTTCCAATAACTTCTGGTACATATTTTGATCAGTGGTATTCATTTTTAGAAGCGATGCAATATACCAGCGTGCTGTGAATTTGTGAATTGGTTGATCTAATTTTTCTGAAACGCCACGATAAAGAATTTGTGATGCTTGTTGGTAATCTCCTATTATATAATAATTTTTCCCAATTTCATAAGCAATTGTCGGTGTTACATAAAATGCTCTATCCACTTCTATCCCTTGTGGAAGCTGAGTAAGATTATTAGCCTTTTCTAGTACTTGATTGTAAAGCTTTAAAGCTTGATTCCAATAAACAGCCATCGCTTGTTGATCATTCTTAAGTCGTGAATTCTCCCACAATTGAGAAGAAACCACAATAGCTTTTTCGTAAAACCCAATATTCCAGACGGACGCATCAATTCCTTGAAGTGCAGTACTTAATGCTTTGTCAAGATCATTTTTGTTATAATATTGAGCAAACTCACGTTGTAGGATAAGCGGATTATTAGCTTCCTTTTTCTTAATATTGCTAATTGTCTCTTTTGCCTGTTCAAAAAATTGTTCATCCTTAGTTTGATTATACAATTGTGTCAATAAATCGATTTTCAATAAATTATATTGTGGATGAAAAGGTTGTAATTCTAGAGCACTATCTAACGTATTTGAAATTTCGTTATAATTCTTAGAATTGTTTAAAGTAATGAGCGTTTGAGCATACAAATTATTAGCTTTATAAAAACCGATGGATACAAATAACAAAACGAATGAACCAATAACCAGCAAAGAACCATAGCAATACCTATATACCACCGATTTATCAAACCAAGGTAAGCGAATAAAACTATCTTCTACAGAGACTGCCGTCATACATCCTAAACATAGAAAAAGGAGGATACCCAAGTATACAAAACTCATATCAAAGTCGAGCACACTATGTGTTAATAACGAGATACCTACAATAAAAAAGATTAGTGAACTTGACACAGCAGATTCATTATTTTTAAGAAAAAAGCGAATATATAAATATATAATGGATAGGATAAATACAAGAAAAAAAACAAATCCCACATATCCTACTTCATTTATATACTGCATGTAGAAGCTATGAGCCTGCCTACTTATATATGGAAAACTCTGATATTTTTCATATAACGCTGACCAGCCACCACCACCCGTTCCAAAGAAAGGATAATCCTTGGACAATTCAAATGAATCTGAATAAAAAGTGTTTCTGGAGAAAGCACTGCTCTGGTTCAAGCTTATGCTATCTACCCTTTCCTGTAATTTACTAGGAAGTAAAGGTTTAATTACGTCTACTCCAATTAATACACTAAAAGATAGTAAGATTATAGCCCCTGGCACAATAAGTTGGTATTTAATTCCCTGAAAGTTTAACCATTGCTTTTTTGAAATTATCCATTCGATAAGTATTATAATGGCTGCATTAATAAACACGGCTAGCAATAATATCATTAAACTTTGTAAAAACTCCTGTTGATTAAAACCATTTTTTACAAGATTACCTTGATAGCTAGTTAAATTATTTAAAATCAACAGAGAGGCCAGGCCAGATATAAAGAGGTAGCCAAGCATAAGGATTTGCTTTCTAACGGAAAGCAACATTAATATCCCAATTAATATAACAGGTGCTACCAAAAGTGCGCCCCTAGAAAAAGTCAACAAAAAAGAAATCATAATTGGCAATACCATGAGACTATGCAAGCTTTTAACCACGAAGTTTTTAGATGAAATAATCAAATAAATCGAACTATATAATATTCCCAGAAGCAATGCAGCGTAAGAATTTGGGTATTGGAAAACACTCGTTATTCGTTCATTAAACACGGCATCTTTATAATTAATAAAACCAAACCAATTGACTATACCAAACAATACAATTAAGTAGCCAGTAAACATGACAATATTCGAAATTATGTTAGAATACTGACTTCTACTACTTAACAGTAGACCTACTAAATAAAATATGGTATAGAGCAAACTAATCATAACAGAAACCTTAGCACTATGATAAGAAGCCGGTTCTAGTAAAAAGGAAACCCAATAGCTAAGCGGTATAATCATTACCACCAAACCAAAAAAGCCTTTGTTTGCGAAGGCTTCTTTATTATTGAAAATATATACCGATATTAGAAATAAACATATCGCGCCCCAAATAAATGAACCAAAAAGTGGACCCTCAAAGTCCGTACTATTTCCATTGAATAAAGCTTTATAAAAAGGTGAGATACTCATAAATCCCAAAAGAAACGTTAGTATCAGCCAGTATATAATACCTTTTTCTTCTTTAACATTTTTTTTAATCATAATTATTTTCCTTTTTTATTTATTTGCTTTACGATCAATGGTGGCAACCATTTCTAATGATGCACTCAATGCTTCTCTTGTTGCTTCATTAAGTGACTCTGAAGAGGAATATGAAGGCAAGATCTGTCTCAATGTAAGTTTCACTTCTGACGGTGTAACAGATCCATCTTTCTTTAATAATTCATCTATCCGCGCCATCATAGTAGCGAACTGATCGGCGGAAAGATTCGACGGTTTGCCAACATAAATTCGGTCATGTTTTGTTGCAGAAGTGCCCTCTTCATTGGTCAACAACTCTTCAAATAATTTCTCTCCAGGTCTGATACCAGTAAATACGATTTTAATGTCTTTGTTAGGATCAAGACCTGAAAGTTTAATTAAATCATAGGCTAAGTCAGCTATTTTCACAGGCTTTCCCATATCCAAAATAAATATCTCACCGCCACGTGCCAATGCTCCAGTTTGAATTACTAATTGTACGGCTTCTGGTATTGTCATAAAGTAACGAACCATGTCAGGATGAGTAATAGTAACGGGTCCACCTTCTTTGATTTGCTTCTTAAAAATAGGGATAACACTGCCGCGGCTTCCTAAAACATTCCCAAATCTAACTGCGGAGAATTGTGTTTCACTTATTTTATCCAGAGATTGGATGATTAACTCAGCTATTCTTTTCGTAGCCCCCATTACATTTGTCGGGTTCACTGCTTTATCAGTTGATATCATAACAAATCTAGAAGCATTAAATTCATGAGCGCATTCAGCTACATTCTTGGTTCCCAGAATATTATTTTTAATGGCTTCCATCGGATTCTTCTCCATTAAAGGGACATGCTTGTGTGCTGCAGCATGAAAAATAACCTCAGGATTGAAATAGCTAAACACTTGTCTTAATCGGTTTTTATCTTGAATGTCTGCAATAATTGGTTCTATTAATAGCTCGGGAAATTTCTTTCGAAGTTCAAGTTCGATTTCATATATACTGTTTTCTCCATGTCCCAATAACAATAACTGCTTTGGTCTAAAACTCGAGATTTGTCTGCATAATTCTGAACCAATAGATCCCCCTGCTCCAGTAACTAGGACTACTTTATCAAAAAGATAGGAGGCAATTTCATTTAAGTTCAATTTTACTGGTTCTCTACCAAGTAAATCCTCCACACTAACATCTCGAATACTACTAATACTTAAGTTTCCATTTATTAAATCATTTATTCTTGGTATGATATTTACTTTTACACCTGTCTTTTTACAAATTTCGAGAATTTCTATTATTTCATCTCGTGTGGCCGAAGGTAATGCAATAATAATATCTTCAATTTTCAACTTCTCGACAATACTTGGAATATCGTGTCTATTACCTAGAACGCAAACCCCTTGAATTTCCAACATGTATTTGTGGGGATCATCATCAACAAAAGCAACCGGATAATATTCCGAATTAGGTTTATGCCTCAATTCTTTTAAAACCATACTGCCTGTATTGCCGGCACCTACAATAAGTGCTCTTCTATGATGAGGTTGAATGCTTAAATAACTACTTCTGACAATTCTCCAAATAAACCTGGATCCACCAATAATCATAATAGTGATCATTGCTGAAATAATATAGGTACTTCGAGGAACAATAATTTCAGGAATAAAATACTTCACGATATAATGATGAAAAATAAAAAATAAAGCAGTTGCAATTAGAACAGATTTTATAATAGTTAATATATCTCCTACACTTGCGTACTGCCATAATCTCTTGTAGATTTTAAAATAAAAGAAACAGCTTATAGTTAATAGAACTTGACTTAGAATTACATAAGGTAAAAAAGTCGTAAATGGTGGTCGAACATCGAAGTCGAACCTTAATAAAAATGAAAGATATACAGAAAAAGATACCATTAGTATATCAAAACAAATAAGCACAAAGGTCCTTTGATGCCTATTCATATATGCCTCCTTAAGCATCTGGGCTAACTTTAATCGGAGAATCGTAAATTAAACTTCTTTCCCACATATATCGAACAACCACCATAAACACTGAAACAAGGATGCTCAATATTAATGCTATAACTATATTTAACGTTTTATTTGGTCCAATAGGCTCGGTCGGTTCAAGAGCGGGGGTAATCACAACCGCTTGAACTCCATTTATACGATGTATCACATTTTGTTCGTATGGTGAATTCTGAAGCTTTTCAATTGCCTCCTGGTTTTCTTTAATCCTCATTTCATAATTGCTTTTTTCTGCTTGAAGCTTGCTTATGTTGACTAATTGCTCGTTGGCCTTGTTTTTTAAATTTACAAAAACCGGGTTAACCTCCTCAGAATCAAAAGTGATAGTACCAACAATTTTACCCGATTGATTCATTTCTTCTTGAAGAATAGACTGCAGATACGGATCCTCTGATAACGCTTTTTTTACCGTTATTTTCTCAGGAATTTTAGCTAATTGACTGTTTGCTTGGTCGTATTCCTTCTGCAACGACTGTAGCTCATTCTCAATGGAAATAATTTTCTTTCTATAATCCACAATCAAGTCCAATCTGTCAGAGATGTCTATATTAGCCGCCAATTCATGTGCAATAAAATCTGCAATTTGAACGGCAATCTTAGATTTATCATTCTTAGCCTTGATTACAATAAGATTTTCTTTTTCTAGTTTAACATTGACAGAATTTTTCAGCCTTTTTACGGTTGATGTGTATTCTAACTGATTTTTTAATTTTTGGATCGTATGGTCACTTTCCATTTGTGCTACTAAAGCAGACATATCTTTAGGTTGTTGCTCTTCATTTTTTACTTGATTGATGGTTACTAAGGTGGTGGCTTCATAAATTGGAGGGGCAACTAAGTATGAATATATGATTGATATTAATAAAGATGCAATTACAAATGAAATAATAAAAATCTTACCTCTCCAAATTGCCATTACAAGCTGCGATACTTTAATTTCATCTTGCTGCATATTAAATTTCTCTCCCTAAAAAACAGAATTACACATAATTCTACATAATTTACCGAATATAAACTTAATTTATTATACTTTGTTTGTATATCATAAACAAGTTGAAATACTTACAATGAAAATTAGCACCTGTTCATACAGGCATTATCAGTGAATTATGCCCAAATCGCTCACAAACAAATCGCCAGTATAGTTTTGAAATATGCCGAACTGCAATCGAAATTTCGCATTTGGACAGATGAATTGCTCGTGGAAATTCAGTGATGCAAATCAAACTAATTGGGAGCTAAAAATTGCAGAAGCGACCAACGCAGTGATTATAAACTCTTTGACCGATAACACCTTTGCTTCTTGCAAAAGAGGAAACAAGCACAGCGCACCATCATCTACGATCTTGAATTCTTTACTTAGCCGGTTTCATCAATTCTTACTCCAAAAACTCCTTACTTCTGTGCAACTCTTTCATTTTAGGGTGTTCAACCCATACCTAAAAATGATATAGTAGAATTTATTAAAAATCATAGAAAATATAGGAGGATTACTACAATAATGAAAACCGTTGTTATGAAAAAAGTCGCTCAAGCTCTTGCGGCGCTGATGATCGTATCCATGTTATCTCCGGTTTTGGCTTTCGCCGCTTTCGACGATTTGTCATCGCATTGGGCCAAGAAGGATATCGAAGCTTTAGTTGAACAAAAGATTGTAGATGGAGTTACGCCTACGCAATTCGAACCGGAGCGCAGCATTACGCGTGCCGAATTTGCCGCACTGGTGGTTCGTTCGTTGGGTCTGACCTCGGTTACTTCCAGTACGTACTTTAACGATGTGGATGCATCGGACTGGTATGCGGATACGGTTTCAACCGCAACCTATGCGGGTTTGATCAATGGCTATGAGGATAACAGCTTCCGTCCCGCAGCTCCGGTGACTCGTGAAGAGATGGCTGCCATCGTCATTCGTGCACTTACATATGCCGATGTGGCTACCATTGTACCAGCGGACACACAAAAAGAACTCCTCGCTCAGTTTAAAGATTCCGATCAAATCGTATGGGCCCACAAGGAAATTGCAGCGGCGCTGAATGCCAAAATTATAAATGGCATGACTGCTGACACCTTCAATCCTGCAGGCACAGCTACACGCGCTCAAGCGGCAGCCGTGGTCAATCGCTATTTGCCTTATACAAAGTAATATAGCCATTGATTTTAAAAAGACTCGAATTCCGGTTCGGGTCTTTTTTATAACCCCTAAAGCAACTACTGAGCAATACATTTAAAGTCTGCCCTTACCTCAAATCGAGTAGGAGAGGGCGGCTAACCCCCGTCCTCTCACCTATGAAAACATGCAAGTCCCTTGTTCAAAAAATATGTAT
>NZ_JALJRM010000045.1:0-20777 GCF_024519685.1 Paenibacillus sp. Pae15
TAGAGCACCTGACTTTTAATCAGGGTGTCGTAGGTTCGAGTCCTACATGGCTCACTTTTCAAAATTATATGCGGTTGTGGTGGAATGGCAGACACGCTATCTTGAGGGGGTAGTGGGCGTAGGCCCGTGGAGGTTCGAGTCCTCTCAACCGCACCATAATTTTAAACTCATTTCAAACATGCGGTCGTGGCGGAATTGGCAGACGCGCTAGATTCAGGTTCTAGTGGTGTAACAGCCGTGGAGGTTCGAGTCCTCTCGACCGCATCATAACGTCAGTAAAGGTTTCTGATCTGCACATTCTGGCAGGTTGGGGATCTTTTTTATTTTTGGACAGAAGATACTTAGAACTATAATCCAATATTGGTGATGGTGGAGAAATGGCTATGACCGGCCATTTCTGATTCTTACTTACACCGTTCGCCAGTGCCATTTAAGGTCCGCGATAAGTCGGATAAAAATTTGCGGATGCGGAACCCGCGGAAACCCTTGATTCTACAAGGATTTTCATGGGCTTTATGTTCCTCATCCTTGATTTGTTTCCCACTTGGGTCCCAAGCCTCATTCGTGTGTGAGAACCACCTTCGGTGGCAGATTGTCTCTGCTGCGCTGAAAATTAGCCTAACAGTTCTATCTGCAGGCGATGGCCTTGGCAAGGGTTCCCAACCCTTTACTTCTGCCATACCGTCATTTTTTCCATATCCCACAGGGCCGTTCCTCAGTCATCCAGTTACTCCATCAGGTTGACGTATGGGAAAGCCCCTACTTTTTAACCAGATACTTTATCAAACTACCGCGTTACACAAAATAAGATTGTGCATAAAATGATAGATCATATTTTCAGCTAAATTGTATAAATTATTGTTGACAATAATGTTGGAATAGAAATATACTAAAGTTAGCTATCTGGGGAAGGAGTATTTGGCGTACAATGCTAAATGAAGCTACATTACTGAACGAAGAAGAATGCTATCTCCGATTGAAGGAGGATATATGCCGCGGGATTCTGATGCCCAACCAGCACCTTGTGGAATTGGATTTGGCGAAATCATATGGTGCCGGACGCGCGGCGATACGGACTGCATTGGCGCGCTTGGAGCAAGAGGGCTTGGTAGAGCGGGAACGCTATCGCGGAGCGCGTGTCCGTCTCGTCACGGAGGAAGAAGCGATTGAAATCCTCGAGGTACGTACAGCTTTAGAAGGCCTAGCCGCTCGTCGCGCCGCAGAAAATGCAACAGACGAGGACGAGGGTGTTCTTCAGGACATTTTAAATGAAATGAAAATATATTACGAGGCAAACGATCTGCTGAAATATTCAGATTGCAACACAAGGCTTCATCACATGCTCATTAAAATGTCGGGGAATAAGACCGCAGCGAAGGTTTTGGATACGCTCAATTCACAGAGTGTTCGTTTTCAGTATAAAACGATTTTGCAACGGGGGCGGCCTGATAAATCATACGAAGATCATCGGGCGATCGTTGAAGCTGTAATCCGACGTGATCCTGATGCGGCAGAACAAGCCATGCGCCTGCACCTCGGCCGGATTTTAAACGGGTTGCGAGATTTATTTTAGACGTTTTTGTTCTTAAAGTGAATGTTTAACGTGAGTGGGGTGAGGGAATGGCTCGTCGAAAAAGTATTGAGATTAAAGGGGTAAATCATCACGGAACGATTCCGATTCCCTTGGGAGCGAAAGTGGGTCGATTTGTCTTCTCTTCTGCGATTGCCGGGGTTGACCCGGCAATCGGCAAGATTCCGGATGAGCCGGAAAAACAAATTGAGCTAGTCTTTGATCACGTTCATCGCTTCATGGAGGTCGCCGGAGGAACTTCAGCCGATATCGGGAGAATGACGGTTTATCTCCAGGATGAGCAGTATCGGGACTTAGTCAATCAGGCATGGGTGAGCATGTTTCCCGATGCTGCCAATCGGCCTGCGCGACATACGGTAGTGAAGGATTTGCGGGCGGGAGCGCTCGTGCAAGTTGAAATCACAGCTGTTTTACGCGAGGAAGCGTGAAAGTATTTTTGCTGCCGTTTCTCGTATGAAGATTTGAAAGGGGTTTCATTTATGAGGCGTTTAGATTCAGGACGCTCCCAGACATTTTAGTGGTTGTAGGAAACGATCAGGCCAACATTTCATTGAAAAGATCATGACCGAGGGGGTTGATGTCTCTAAAGCTTAGTATCTGGAATACGTTTCAGGGTATCGGTCTCCCGCCGGTACGGGATCAGGAATGACTTTTGCAGTCTGGAAGCAAGAGATTCTGTGGAACTGCCGTCATCGATGCAAACGGATGCAGGTACATTGGGTTGGGAGGTAATCAAATGGCGAGGATACATAATTTAAGAAATGGTATTGATCGAGAAATGCTTAATGAAATAAAAGAAAAATTTGAAGAAGGATTGTTCCCTCAATGGATTTTAACAGATCCGGATATTTATGCTTTGGAAGTGGATAGGATATTCGGATACACATGGCAATATTTAGGGCATGAGTCGGAATTAAAGGAACCAGGGGACTATGTCACCAGATGGTTGTTGGATGATCCTGTGTTGTTAATCAAAAACAAACAGGGAGAAATCAATGCCTTTTTGAATTCTTGTACCCATAGAGGAACACATTTATGTACGGCCGATTCAGGAAATAAGAAAGCGTTTACATGCCCGTTTCATGGCTGGACGTTTAATACGGAGGGAGAGCTGATTGGAGTCGTTGCAGGCGACAAGGTCTATGGCCAAAAATTGAATAAGAAAGAGTGGTCGCTGCGCAAGATTCCCCGAGTTGAGACATATAAGGGCATGATTTTCGGCAATATGGACAAAAATGCAATGTCTTTGGATGAGTATCTCGGGGAACTCAAATGGTATCTTGACATTATTTTAGGACGAAGCGACGGAGGAATGGAGGTCAAAGGAGGTCCTCAGCGCTGGGTTGTAAACACGAATTGGAAGTTAACGGCGGAAAACTTCGGGGGCGACCCCTATCATGTAGCAACTACTCACAGATCTACCGTTGAACTTGGCATAAGTCCCAAGGACCCGCTATATTCCAGTTATGGCCATCAAGTCAAGTTAAATCATGGACATTGTGTAAACGTAAGTACAGTCGTGCCCGGTTTAAATATGCCGCCTTATCAAGGGCTGCCTAAAGAAATGTGGCCCATGTTTGAAAGGAACTTATCCAAAGAACAGTTGGAGGTTTATAAAAAGACCACCGTGATCGTCGGTTCTTGCTTCCCGAATCTTTCTTTCCATTGTCCGGTGCATGGAAGTGAAGGTCACTTGCACAATTATTTAACTTTGCGTATATGGCGTCCAATGGGGCCGGACAAAATTGAAATATGGTCTTGGTTCTTGATCGATAAAGCTGCACCGGAAGCGTATAAAATGGATTCGTATAAAGGCTATGTGGCTTCGTTTGGTCCATCGGGAACTTTAGAGGCGGACGATACGGAAATCTGGACTCGGGTGGTTCAGGCAAGCAAGGGGAGAATGGCTCGCGATAAGGACCTTAGTTATAATAATCTGCTTAACTATATGATGGGTATGGATGAAGTGTTGCCGGATGAATCATGGCCGGGACCCGGTGTCGCTTACCCGACATGTTATGTGGATGCCGCCTTGAGAGGGATGCATGACTATTGGTTGGAACTGATGACAAGCGATTTGAAAGATGATAGTAAATGGAACGATTGAAATCGGTAAGAAAAAGGGGAGAAAAGGAGGGGATGGTTATGAATTATGAGCTGCACTACCAAATAACGAATTTTCTCAACACTGAAGCGCTTTTATTGGATAATAGGGAGTTCGAGGATTGGTTGGAACTGCTTACGGATGATGTTGTTTATCGGATGCCTGTACGGGTCACGAAGGAATCCAAAGACGGTTTCGATAAAAATAATGATATGGCTTATTATGAGGAAACCAAGAAATCTTTGACAACACGGGTAAAAAGACTTAGAACCGGCTCGGCATGGGCCGAGGATCCTCCGCTGCGTACACGCCATTTTGTATCCAATATTATTATTAAAGAAGGTACATCCAGTAACGAGTTAAAAGTACAAAGTTATTTTTCGTTTCAACGAAGCAGGGGAGTTGATCATGCCGTAGAGCAAATTTTTGGCGAGCGTTTAGATGTATTGCGCAACATCGGTGGAGATTGGAAAATCGCTTCCCGGAGCATTTATCCGGATCAGACCGTGTTAACTATGATGAATTTGAGTACGTTTTTGTAAGTCAACAGAAGGGAGATTTTTATTGCAATGGAAAGAAAGCTTAGGAGCTATGTTGAACCGGGTAGTGTAAGATGGGCCATGAGGCGGGCGCAATGGGGAGTTTTCGGAATCAACGAGGAGGATATGGAAAAGCCCAAGATCGCGATCGTAAACACCTCCTCAAACCTGGCGGCGTGCTTTGCCCACCTTGATGGCATCGCTGCGAAGATGAAGGAGGAAATACGCGCTGCCGGTGGTTTGCCATTTGAGGTACGCACGGCGGCACCGTCGGATGCCGTAACCAGTATGGGACGTAAGGGAGGATATATTCTGCCGGCCCGCGACCTGATTGTGAACGACGTCGAGGTGGCGGTGGAAGGAGCCATGCTGGACGGGATGATTTGCCTGGTATCCTGTGATAAGACAGTGCCGGGTCTTCTCATGGCGGCCGCCCGGCTTAACATTCCGACTATTGTCGTAGCTTGCGGTTATCAGCCAAGCGGGCAGTATCGTGGCGAGCACATTGATTTTGAGGATCTATGGTTAAACGCTGTAAAGCAACAAAACGGCAAGAGGGTTTATTCGGTCGAAGAACTGAGTGAGATGAGCAAGAATGCGATCCTTGGTCCTGGCGTATGTGCCGGGATGGGTACGGCCAACACCATGCACATTGTTTGCGAAGCCCTTGGCATGGCGCTTCCCGGCAGCACTCCGGTACTGGCCAACAGCCAGAAGATGTGGGACACGGTCGGGCTCGCTGCCAAAAGAATAGTACAAATGGTGTGGGACGACCTGAAACCCCGTGATATTCTTGTACCTGAAGCTTTTGCCAATGCCGTGAAGGTGGTGTTGGCGATCAGCGGTTCGATCAATGCGGTGAAGCATCTTCAAGCGCTGGCCAGGGAGGCTCAGATGGATGTGGACATTTACGGCATGTTCGAACGGTTTGCCGATGAAATTCCGCTTCTGAGCGCCGTACGGCCCAACGGGGAGCATACGATTGAGCAGTTCGAGGCGGCTGGCGGAGCGCAAGCGGTCTTGAAGCAGCTCGAATCTTTCCTTCATACCGATACAATAACGGTATCCGGCCGGACCATAAAGGAGAACCTTCACGGGATCGCGATCTCCGATGAAGAGGTGATCCGTCCAGTAAACCGCGCGTTCGTCAATCGCCCTTCTATTGTATTAATACGCGGTTCGTTAGCACCGGACACCGGTATCGTCAAACTTGCAGTCACCGATGATCGGCAACTTCAGTTTAGCGGGCCGGCGATTGTCTTTAATTCAGCCGATGAAGCCATTGAAGGCGTACATAAGGGACTGATCAAGCCCGGACATGTGGTTGTAGTCAGAGGACTTGGTCCAAAGGGTGCACCCGGCATGGGCTTCTTGTCCAATTTTGTTTTTGCCCTGAACGGGGCGAGTTTAGGCGATAAGGTTGCAGTGGTGACTGACGGGCAACAATCAGGACTTTCCAATATGAGTCTGGCGGTGAACGAGGTCTCTCCTGAAGCGGCGGAGGGCGGACCTATAGGACTTGTGGAAGATGGCGACACCATCGTAATTGATGTAGAGAAGCGTTTCGTCAATCTTGAAGTGCCGGAAAGCGAGCTAGAGCTTCGGCGTTCGCGCTTAAATGGCGCTCCTGCCATGGAAGAGCACGGATGGTTGTCGATTTATCAGCGATTGGTTAGGCCGTTGCCTGAAACCGGAGGTATTCTCTTTAAATAATTAATCACAAGAAGGGATGTTTGGAGAATGGAAGAAATGAATTTAAAGGTTACGCGGACGGTTCAAAAAGACACAACGGTAAACGTACAGGAGGTGAAAGTCGATATTTGTGTAGTAGGTGCGGGCATTTCCGGAGTTTCAGCCGCTTTGGAAGCGGCACGATCCGGTCATAAGGTGGCATTGGTGGACGGTTCGCCTACCTTAGGGGGGCAGGCTGTGAATTCGATCATAGGCACATTCGCCGGCCTGGTTTCCAACGGTCCGAACCCATACCTGATGACCTATGGCATTGCTGAAGACATCATCCGCGATCTTGGCGCTGCTGGGAATTTGCACCTGCGCAGGAGATTTAATACCATCATGTACGATGAGGTAGCCCTTGCCCGATGGATAGAAAAATCCGTTAGAGATGCCGGGGTAACCGTGATTACCGGTGCCGTTTTGCGGGGGGTGACAAGAAAGGGAACGCGTATCGATTCGATCGATTTGGCCACCCGGTATGGCGATTTGCGCCTTTATGCAAACGGTTTCGTAGATGCGACGGGTGACGCTGCACTTGCTTGGCACGCCGGCCTTCCATGCCGGGAGCCTGGGGAAGGTTCGGTTTATGGGTCCCAGGTGTTGGTACTCGAGGGGATCGACGAAAAGAACTACCCGTCATATGACGAGCTAATTCAAAGACTTAAGGAAAAGGCCGATGATTATGGATTTGAACGGAGGGACGGTCTTGCCATCGTATTCCCGGGCAGGGGAACAGCCCTTCTCAATATGACGCACGTTGAAACGCCGCTTGAGCCGATTGCGGCAGCGGAAAAAGCGCTTGAAGGCAAGGATCAGGCTGATCGAACGGTTGTATTTCTAAAGAATGAATTTCCTCTTGCATTCGGCCAGTGTCGAGTACGCAGTTATGGCTTTCCCGGCGTCCGGCAAACGCGCTGGATTGTTGGCCGCCGGCAATTAACGGTTGAGGATGTGCGTGCCGGAACGCGGTTTCCGGATGCAGTAGCCCGTACAGCATGGCCGATTGAACTGCATAATCGAAAGGATGGCTATGTCTGGCAGCCATTTTCCGAGGATCATGTCCACTATATCCCTTTAAGCAGTCTGACGCCTCCCGATGTTGACAACCTGGCTGCAGCCGGCCGTTGTATTGACGGGGATCTGGCGGCTCTGTCCAGCGTACGTGTTATGGGACCGTGCATTGCAACGGGGGCGGCAGCAGCACACGCATTAAGCCTTGCCGGTACGGGCAGCGTCCATGAGATCGACATTGCCGCACTTCAGGAACGGTTGAAGGATAACCTTACCAGAATGGATCCATATAACGGATAAAGGAGGTGTTCATGGTGAAAAAAACAGTTTACCCGGTAATTGCTATTCTTTTACTTTTCGCGATGATGCTTTCCGGTTGCGGAAAAAGTGCGGAAAACCAGGGGAATTCCGCGGAACCGGCTAACCCGTCGGAGCCTGCTAATACAAAACCGGCCGAATCGAAGTCGGTATCGTTGGCCTTATTAAAATTTACGTCCAATGCTCCACTGTTTATCGCTTATGAGAAAGGCTTTTTCAAAGATGAACATCTCGACGTTGAATTAAAATGGTTCGATTCGGCGAATGCCGTCAACGTAGCCGTGGCGTCCAGCAGCGTGGATATTGCGGCTGCCGGTTTGACTGCAGATTTTTACAATATGATCGCGCAGGGTCAAAAGATGTTTCTCGTCGCCGATAAGGGCAGAGAGGAAAAGGGATATGCCTATTCGGCGCTGGTGCTGCCTAATGATTCTCCGTACAAATCGGTTGAAGAGTTAAAGGGAAAGAAAGCCGCCATTACAACCATCGGCAGCACGAACCATTACTCGATAGCCAGAATATTGGAGAATCATGGCATGAGTTCGAAGGATGTTCAATGGACACCGATGAACTCCGTCAGCGGCGTGGTAGATGCCATTAAGGGCAAACGCGTGGACTTCGGTTTTATCAGTGAGCCCAATGTTACCAAGGCTGTGGATGAAGGTTTTGGCAAAACGCTCACTTGGATATCGGACGAGATAAAATTTCAAAGTTCCGCCCTTGTTTTTTCTTCAAAATTCATATCCGACAGGGATGCGAGTGTACGTTTCCTGAAAGCATATCTCAAGGGACTGCGCTATTATTATGACGCGGCATTGACCAAGAAGGACGGGAAATTGGCGCAGGGCCCGAATTTTGACGAAGTGCTCAAGATCATCACCAAATATACCGGCCAGCCGGAAGACGTGATCAAAAAGTCCTTTCCGTTTATCGACCGTAACGGAAAGCCTGATATTGATGATCTCAAGGAGCAGATCGCATGGTATGCCAAGGAAAAATTGATTGTCAAAACGTTGGAGGTTGACGATTTCGTAGATACCACGCTGTTAGACGAAGCTTTAAAAGCGGCAGGGAATTAAAAAAATTATAATTGGCTGGTGAATAGGACGTGAGAATTGTTGTCGAAAATGTTCAGAAACAATTCATTGACACAAACAAGCGGGAAATCACTGCGCTCAAGGACATCAATTTTACGATAGCGGCCCAGGAATTTGTAGTACTTGTCGGCCCAAGCGGCTGCGGCAAATCTACTTTATTGAACATTGTCGGGGGACTGCTGTCCCCCAGCAGCGGTGAAGTGAGTTTCGAAGGGCTGCAGGGAAACAAGGAGCCGAAGCTCGCGATTGTGTTTCAGGAAATTGCGTTATTCCCCTGGCGGACCGTCTACGAAAATGTGATATTTGGTCTGGAGGAGCAAGGTGCCAGCAAAGAGGAGCAGCAGGAAAAAGGCCGCCATTATATCGAAATGGTGGGCTTGACCGGCTTTGAGTCCGCATATCCGAAGCAGCTATCGGGGGGCATGCGGCAGCGTGCGGGGATTGCAAGAGCGCTTGCCGTCGAGCCGGACCTTCTGCTGATGGATGAACCGTTTTCGGCTCTTGATGCACAAACGCGAACCATTATGCAAGAGGAACTGCTGGCCATATGGAATCGTACTAGACTAAGTACGCTTTATGTCACCCACAACATCGAAGAGGCGGTCTATTTAGCCGACCGGGTCATTGTAATGTCACGACGCCCCGGAGAGATTAAAAACATTATCCGCATCGATCTGCCGAAAATCGGCCGGAATCAGGAGGAATACCGGTTGGTATTCGAACGTTATGTGGATGAAATATGGCAGCTCATCCGGCATGACGCACAAGAAGCACTGAAGGAGGGGGATTAGGATGGAACAGGGAAGCACGAACGTGAATATAGTCAGTCGGACCGTTCAGCCTCAAAGGCAAACCATCCGCAATCGCGTAGCCTTTTTGGAGAAACGAACCCCGGTCTATGCTTCGGTGCTGGGAGTACTCGGCATCTTGACATTATGGGAGGGGCTTGCCCGAATACAAGTGATTCCGCCGCTTTTTTTGCCTTCCCCTTCGGCCATTCTTGCAGCCGGATGGCAGATGGTAACGACGGGGGAAGTCACGGATAATATTTTGACAAGCTTAATGCGGATAGGGACGGGGTATGCCATCGGAGCGGTTGCCGGCATTGTGATCGGGCTGCTGCTGGGCTTCTTTCGCTGGGTGGATTCCGTATTAACTCCGGTTATTTATTCGATCTACCCGATCCCGAAGATTGCGCTGCTGCCGTTGTTTATCTTATGGCTTGGGATCGGAGAACTGCCCAAGTTTACGATTATCGCGCTTGGCGTATTCTTCCCGGTAGTGATTAACACCTATGCCGGAGTCAAACAGGTTGACCCGATCCTGCTCAAAGCTGCCGTTACGTTCGGATCGAAATATTTCAGCGTCATCCGCAAGGTTATTCTGCCTGCTGCACTGCCGACCATTTTTGCCGGGCTAAAGCTTGCTGCCGGGAATTCCCTGCTCTTGCTTGTCTCGGCGGAAATGATTGCGGCTGAGAAGGGGGTCGGCTCCATGATTTTGCATTACGGCAATCTGATGATGACGACCAATTTGATGGTAGGTGTCTTGATCTTGTCCATGCTCGGCCTATTGTTTAACCGTTCGTTGGAATGGCTGGAACGAAAGCTGCTGCCGTGGAAATAAAGGAGAAGAGGTGTTCATACGATGATCATTGATTGCGATGTCCATCATGCCCGGCGAAAAGAGGTAGACCTGGCTCCCTATTTGCCCGAACCATGGAGATCGGAGCTTTTGAAGTACGGTGAGAGGAAAATGGATTCCGGGATTCTGAATGAAGGTGGATTCCGATGGGATTCCATTCCGCCCAATGGCGGCCCAGCCGGTTCGGATCCTGATTTTTTAAGGGAGCAATTGCTGGATAAGTACAATTATTCGTATGCTTTACTGACGGGATCGGGGTATCACATATCGGCCATTCCGGATCCCGATTACGCTCAGGCGATATGCTCGGCATATAATGACCATTCCATCGAGCATTGGCTGCCTAAGGATAAACGATTTAAAGGCGTCATTATGGTAGCCCCCCAAGATCCGCATCTGGCGGCAAGAGAAATCGAAAGGCTTGGAGACCATCCGGACATGGTCATGGTTGCTATGTCTTCAACGTCACGCATTCCCTTCGGCAATCGCTTTTACTATCCAATCTATGAGGCGGCGCAGCGCAAAGGACTTCCCATAGGGGTGCATACCGGCCAATCCAATGCCATGTTTGCGCAGGCGTCGCCTACACCGGCAGGTGTCGCCCGCAATTATCTGGAGTGGCATTCATGTGTACCGCAGATCTATATGGGTCATTTGGCAAGCATCATATTGGAAGGCGTTTTTGAGCGGTTTCCCCGACTGAAGTTCGTACTTATTGAAGGCGGATTTGACTGGCTGCCGCATTTAATGTGGAGAATGGATGGACGCTTTAAGGGGCTGCGTCAGCAAGCACCTTGGTTAAAGCGCCTGCCCAGCGAGTATATAGCCGATCATGTACGTCTGACTACCCAACCATGGCCGGATCCGAAGAAAGAAGAACATCTGCTTCATATATTCGATATGATGGACGCCGAAAATATATTGATGTTCGCGAGTGATTATCCTCATTGGGACTTTGACGAACCCAGCGTTTTGCCGAAGAAGCTTTCGGAAACGGCAAGAAAGAAAATACTGCATGATAATGCTGCGGAATTTTTCAATTTGAAGTAGCAGTCATCCATTATGGCCTGAAAAGGAGGAAGGAAGCAAATGGCATGGAATCTTGTTGCCCGGGAAGGGGAGATTGCTCCCGGAAAGGCTAAGTTAGTGCAAGTCGATAATAAGCAAATCGGCATTTTTTATGAAGGAAACAAGTATTACGCCATATTGAACATTTGTCCGCATTTTCATGCGGAAATATGCAAGGGGCATGTAACCGGAACCCTGATTTGCCACTCTTTTGAAGAATATGAAATGCGGCATGATGAATTGGTGCTGAGATGTCCTTGGCATCATTGGGAGTTTGCCATGGATTCGGGAAAGGCTGTTATTCCGTCTATTAAGCAAAGACTGAAAATCTATGAAGTCAAAGTTGAAGACGGAAATGTATTTGTCGCCGTTTAGTTTTGCAGTACAACTCTATTTATTGGAGGGCTGCTTAATATGAGAAAAGTAAAAATAGTAATGTTGGCGGTTATGCTGCATCTCTCAACATTACTTATGGCTTGTGGAACAAATACAACCACCCAAGAGACTCAAAAGGAAACTCCCAAAGTTGGTGCAACTCAAGAAGAATCGCCAAAGCCGGTTAAGAATCCTTTTTCTATAAACGTAGCCATATCGAAGTTTACAACCAATGCGCCATTGTTCATAGCTATGGAAAAAGGTTTTTTTAAAGATGAAAATCTGGATGTAACATTCAAGTTTTTAGATTCGGGCCAGGCGATCAATGTAGCGGTAGCATCCGGAAGTGCAGATGTTGGAGCAGGCGGCTTTTCAGCGGACTTGTACAATATGATTTCAGCCGGAGAGAAGGTTGTTGCCGTAGCAGATAAAGGGAGGGAAGAAAAAACATATCATTATTCAGCCATCGTGGTTAGAGAGGATGACTCCGAAATCAAATCGATTAAAGATTTAAAAGGCAAAAAGATCGGACTCACGTCGATTGGAAGCGCCAATCAATATAATATAGGAATGATGTTAGAAAAAAACGGTTTAAATTCAAAGGATGTTCAATGGGTATCGTTAAATAGTGTCAGTGGTCTGCTGGAAGCGTTAAAAGGCAAAAATCTGGATGTCATTGGGCTCAGTGAACCTAACGTGTCCATTGCGATAAAGGAAGGGTACGGAAAAGTACTCGCTTGGGTTTCAGACGAGATTTCTCCTCAATCCGCTGCGATATTTTTCTCGTCAAAGTTTGCCGGAAACGAAGATGCGAGTGTACGTTTTCTGAAGGCCTTTATTAAAGGTTCACGTTATTATTACGATGCGGTACTTGCAAAAAAAGACGGGAATTTTGTAAAAGGCAGCAACTATGAAGAAGTGATCGGCATTATTTCCAAATATAGCGAGCAGCCTAAAGAGAGGATTACCGTTTTTCCGTACATTGATCCCAACGGTAAAATGAATGTGGAAGATATCAAGGAACAAATCAATTGGTACTTTAAGGAAAATTATATTAAACAGATGGTTGATCCCAAGGATTTCGTAAATACGGAATTATTGGAAAAAACATTGAAGGAAATGGGAGAATAACATCTGATGTGTACCGATGACAAAATTGTTATAAATATTGTTGACAATAATGTGTGCATTAAATACACTGGAATTATCCGGATGGGAGGTGAATGCATTGAAACTTCATCATTTTGTCAGTTGGGTAACAGGAGCTGCCGGAGGTTTGGGCCAGGCAATCAGCCATAAGCTTGCCGAACAAGGGAGTCATCTTATACTTAGCGATATAAATCATGATGCTTTACAAAAGCTGTCTCTAAAGCTTTCCGCATATCCTGTGGAAATTATGAATCTTCCTTTAGATGTATCGGACACGGAGGCCGTATGGGAAGGGGGACGAAAAATAAAGGAACGCTTTGGGAGGGTCGATATCCTAATTAATAATGCCGGTATCTCTCCTAAAGGTCCGAATGGTTCGATTCCATTTCAAGAGATTAGGATTGAAGATTGGAACCGGGTGCTTGCCGTTAATTTGAACGGTCCCTTTAATTGCAGCCAGGTTGCGCTGGAGATGATGGTTGAAAATCAAAGAGGACGAATCGTCAATATATGTTCTCAAGCATCCCGAACCTACAGTCCGGTTACATCCGCGCACTATGCTGCAAGCAAATCCGGACTGCTGGGATTAAGCCGTAAATTAGCCGGCGAATACGGTCCTTTAGGCATTCGGGTAAATGTAGTTGTACCCGGACGTGTTGATACGCCAATGACACAAAGCGTGGATAAGGAATTAAGCCGGCAAGCTGCGCTTAGAACACCATTGAGACGGATCGGTCAACCTGAAGAAGTTGCGAATGCGGTCGCATTTCTTGTTTCCGATGAGGCCAGCTATGTGACCGGAGCCGTACTTGATGTAACCGGCGGCAGCCTGATGCTCTGATTTATCGCGGAAAATTGGTCAGTAATCTATATAACCATACATACAACAAATCGAGGTGATGGAATGGCTCGTAGGAAAAGTATCGAGATCGAGGGGATCACTCATAGGTCTGCCCCTATTCCTTTGGGAGCGAAAGTGGATCAATTGGTCTTCTCTTCTGCGATTGCAGGAATGGATCCGGCATCAGGCGAGATCCCGGAAGATCCGGTAAAACAAGTGGAACTTGTTTTTCGAAACGTTGAACGCTTCATGGAAATTTCGGGAGGCACTCCCGCCGATATCGGAAGAATGACGGTTTATCTCCAGGATGAGCAATATCGGGACTTGGTCAATGAAGAGTGGGTGAAAATGTTTCCTGATCCTGAAAGCCGGCCTGCACGGCATTCTGTAGTTAAAAATCTGCGGATGGGAGCCATCGTACAAGTTGAAATTATTGCTGTTTTGCCCTGAAAAAATCATAAGTTCGAGCAACAACTGCGAATAAAATTACAATGCGATTTGAAAACGGCTTCATTCATTAATGATTTATCATAGGGAGGATGATTCGTTTGGCAAAGATCGTGCTTGGTATTGGTTCGTCGCATAGCCCACAAGTGAGCAGCACGGCGGATATTTGGTCACTGCATGCGGAACGGGACCGATTGAATCCGGATACTCATTATGAAGAACGTGAACGGGAGCTCGGTCACACGCTTCAGGAGCAATTATCCCCGGAAGTTTGGCAGAAAAAATACGAAGCATGTCAAGCTGCTGTGGAGCGTTTGAACCGCGAGATTCAGGAGGCTGATCCTGACATTCTGGTGGTTGTAGGGGACGATCAGGAAGAGCTCTTTTTGGATGAAGCTAAGCCTACATTCGGTGTGTTCTGGGGATCGGAATTGAAAGATTTTCCCCTCCGCTTGGAGGATCTTCATCCGTCGATGCGCCCCGTCATATGGGCTTGGCACACGACAGAGAATATCGATTATTACCCCGCGCATAGCGAATTAGGCAAACATATCATTGAAAAGATGATGATCGAGGGGTTTGACGTCTCACAAAGCACAACCCAGATCGAGGGCCGGTCGCTCGGTCACGCTTATACATTTGTCCATCGGCGGTTGGCTACTCACAAGACCATTCCCATGGTCCCGGTATTTGTCAATTGCTTTTATAAGCCCAATCAGCCTACCCCTGCACGTTGTTATGAGTTCGGGCAAGCACTGAGACGGGCCATTGAGTCATGGGAAGAAGATCAACGTGTCGCTGTCATTGCATCCGGCGGGTTGAGCCATTTTAAATTGGATGAGCATCTCGATCAAGTAGTTATTCAAGGGCTCAAGAGCAAGGAGCCTGAGATTCTCAAGACGCTGCCCAGGGAAAAGCTGGAGGGGGCCTCCGGGGAGATTCTGAACTGGATTGTTTCTGCAGGTGCAATTGAACATTTGGAACTGCAGTATCTGGAATATGTTTCAGGGTATCGGTCACCCGCCGGTACGGGAGTAGGAATGACATTTGCAGTCTGGAAATAAGCACAAATGATGCGTAGGGCAAGAGTGGGGAGGAATCTGGTTGGATATCGATTCGGTAAAGGAACGTCAGCTTGCGTTAAGTCACGGCACTACATATTATCTGGAAGCAGGTCAGGGGGAGCCGTTGATTTTGCTTCATGGGGTCGGATTTTGGACGGGGGGCGATTACTGGCTTCCGAACATGGCTGAACTCAGCCAATATTTTCATGTTTATGCTCCCGATTTCGTTGGCTGGGGAAAGGGAGACCGGCTTCAGGTCGAGTATTCGTTTTCTTATCTCGCGGACTTTGTCCGAGAGTTTCAGGATGCTTTAGGAATTTCATCCGCGCATGTTGTGGGTCACTCGATGGGGGGATGGGTTGCATCGCTTCTCGGTTATGAAAGCCCGGATCGCGTTCGCACATTGACCTTGATTAGTGCCGGAGGGATATCCAAGCGCACTTTATCATCGATGACATCGTTTAAGCCGCCGGTCTATGATGACATTTTGAAGCATGTGAGTGAAACGTCGTGCGGTGAAACCACGAAAATCGCTGAAACCGCTAAGCGGTGGTATGAACGCACTTTGCTGCCGGGGGCATTAGAGGCCTATCAAAAAATATTGAACCATATGAATGAACCTACACACCGCGCCAGATACAACCTGCAGCGGAGATTGCCTTATATAAAGAGCCCTGCTTTAATTATCTGGGGATCCGAGGATAAGATCAATGATATCAGTATGGGCGAATTGATGCATTCTCTGATTCCGCATTCTGAGATGGCGGTAGTATCTTGTGGGCATTACGGCCCGAGTGAAAAGCCCCGCGAGATCAACGCTCTGATCATTCAATTTATACAGAAGCATCTGGAATCGCAGAGCAACCAGAATTCCATGAAGATCATTTAGATCACGGCAAAAAGAGGTTCGAGTCCTCTCGAGCGCATAATTAAAACAAGGAATCATCAATACGGGATTCCTTGTTTTTTCCTTTTGAAGATACCTCATTTCAGACACATTGAAAGCATGATGTACAATAAAATAGAATGTTGCATTTTGACTTAAAGCCTGCTATATTAATATTTGTCACTCTACCGGCATTCCAATCGTGTCGTCCCGTACCGACCATTTTAATCAGCCATGCGGGTGTAGTTCAATGGTAGAACTCCAGCTTCCCAAGCTGGCGGCGTGGGTTCGATTCCCATCACCCGCTTCATACAAAAAATGCTCAAATCCCTTGATATATAAGGGATTTTTATTTTACCTTTTTACGGGTTAGGGTGGACGGTTTAATTTTGTGGGGCAGATCGTGGGGCAAATTTCTTGATTCTTGGGTCGAGTGTTTCCAGGCTGTCTGCGGCTTCCCGACTTACGAGCATTGACTCATGGGTATAAATGTTTGCCGTCGTTTCAAGACGGCTATGTCGTAACCGTTCTTGGATCGTCTTTAAATCCTTGCCGCTTTCCCGAAGCAGCATCGCTGTCGTATGCCTTAGATCATGCAAGCGAATATGAGGCAGGCCATTCCGACGTAAAAATTTTCGCCACGTGCCGGTTGCAGTATCCGGATAATACATAATTCCGTTGCCACTATGGAAAACATATAGTTTTTCGCCACCTAGCCAGTTTTTGCAGCGCAGCTTTTCTTTGTTCCACTGGCGCCGGTATTCTTTGAGATCGTTCATGTACCACTGTGGCATCGGAACAAACCCTTCAGACTCCTCTGTTTTTAGTTCACCCTCGGTTTTGTTTCCTTGTTCGTCATAAGTAATTTGTTTGGTAATGAAAATCCCGCCATTCTCGAAGTCGACTTGCGGCCATTCAACAGCAAGCATTTCGCCACGGCGAAACCCTCCGAGAAGCACGCCAATAAAATACAGTCTCCAATGGTCAGGAAGGGCGTAGAGGGCCGTTATGACCGCCTCGGCAAGGGGCAGGTCATCGGTGAAGTGTACACATTGCCGCCTTCATGGAAAAAGTGGCGGGGGAGGCGGAAGGTTTGAAACTTATGGGCATTGACCATGGTACGTATTACGCAGGTTGGGCAACGATGCGAAATGGTAAGCCGATCAAGTACGGGCTGAGGGATTATAGCAAGGTCAGCATGCCGCAGGTGCTTGATCTTGTGTATCGGGACAGCTATCAACTCATCCAGGAGGAACAGCCCGACGTTCTCGTTCTCGAGCGCCCGGTTCACTTCAAAAACGCCTCAAGCGTCCTCGCTCTTGTCGGGGCGTACTCCATGGTAACACTGGCCGCACTGCATTTGGGTAAAAGGATCGAGACGATCCGGCCTACGGAGCTCAAGATGCAAACGGGTAAAGGAAATGCTGACAAGGAGACGGTGGCTGTCGAAATGCAGATGCTGTTCGGATTGGATTACGACGAGATAGCCATCCCAGTTCCGTACAAAAAGGATGACCTCAAAGGAAGATATAAGGCCGGAGACATCAAGGAACGTCTTTTCGACCCATCGGACGCACTGGCGCTCTGCTGGGCCTATCATAAAAAAATAAATGGAGCGTGAGCATCATGTCATACGCAGAATTTAATCCGGTGTTCAAAAAAATGAACATGAAGCCTAAGGGTGAAGTTGAGATTGTGCTCTCAACGAGTCTCAGTGAACTGCGGGGCAGTGTGGAAGCTTTGTCCGAAATGATCGACCAAAAGATTCGTGTTGCGTTGGAATCCACCGTTGTCACATACAACGTCCAGATTAACGCCCGGACCGAAAAGCCGATCCGGCATTATAAGGTCGATGAATCAGGAATCGTAACCGAGGTTAAGTCGGAAGGTGAACAGACTGAAATGGACCTCGGACTTCCGAAGGAGCAGGATCCGGTCAAAGAAGTCCCGGAAGAAATCAGCCGCGAGATCGTCGACGACTTCATCTTATCGCTGCTGGCGCCGCAATATGATGACCTCCCGTATCCGTTTTATGCTTGGGTGGATCGTCTCCGGCTTGGTGAAACCTACTCCAAACTGGCCTCTGATTTTGCGATGAGTAGCGGCAAAATTGTTGAGCTCATTGATGAGTACCGCTCCCGGGTGGCGCCGCTGGCCGCCAAGTGGGATGAGTGGAGAAAATCTAAGGCTGAAGGAAATGAGCCTCTTTCGAGGTCGCAGGATTCCGCTGAACATGATGCGGTAAGTGAAAGTACCTCGGCTGTTCCGGGGGGAGAAAATGAACGAGACGAGATCGATGAATCATCTTCTGATGACGGAGATGAACCCACGGAATGGAAAAGGCAAATATTGGATGGGGACGAAACTCCTACTGCTGATGAATCGTCGTCGGATGATCTGGACAGTTACATACTCCGAGAGCGGCCGAGTTTCGATGACATTCCGTATGACTTTCCTGCCTTACTGGAACGCAGGAAGAACGGTGAGACGTGGATGCAAATCGCCTCGTCTTTAGGAATTTCGTCCAGTAAGCTCTCTGCAGCTTGGAGCAAATACAAGAGCCGGATCAAAAATAGCGATAATGGTGCTGCCTAATGCATTTCCCGCTGCCCTTCCTAGGGCGGCGGGAAAAGGAGGTGTAACAGCAGATGAGTAAACATGATGATGGATGTCACCATTACTTTTTAACCCCGGACGAATTAGCCGAACTGAATAGGAGACTCGCAGGGCCACAAATTTAGTATTGCTATTGCTGATGAAAAGAAGGTGGTCGGCGTAGTGATGGTCGGCAGGCCGGTCGCCAGAGCCTACGATAATGGCCGGACGCTCGAAGTGATCCGCTGCTGCACAGATGGGACGCCTAACGCTCCATCAAAGCTATACGCAGCTGCGTGGCAAGCAGCCCGGGCGATGGGATACCGCAGGCTTATTACATAAACGTTGGCAGAGAAGCCGGGAACAAGCTTGCGGGCTGCAGGATGGCGTGAACTTTACAAGACGAAGGGCGGCTCTTGGAACTGTCCAACGCGACCTCGGATCGACAAACATCCGACAGGACAGAAGACATTATGGGAGATTATGGCTGAATGAAATAAAACACAGTCTTATCTAAAAACGACAGGGAAATATATCGTTACCATTTGAGCATCAACAAACATGCGATGTCCATAATTGTCAATTATTTTTACAGCTTTTTTATAGGTGTTTGTTTGTTCTAGGATGAATTCCACTGTGTTTTGCTCGGTTTTAATCCTTCTAAGATCTTTCATTATATAATCGGCAGGTTTTAAGGATAGGAGGCGCCTGAGTTCTTCTTTTTGAGGGGTTGTGAGAAAAAAAGAATTATATCTCTTAGTATCGCCATTATGTTCAAAGAAAGCTATTACATCCCGACGCTTATCTCTTACTAATTGTTCCAACATAACGGAATCTTGTAGAAATCGATCAGCTTTTTCAATATGGGATGAAAATTTAAGAAGGTTTTCTTTTTGTTCTAACTCTTTTCTCTGTTGCTCTTCATCGAAATATTTCTGGATTGCTTTCTTGCGACGACGTTCTTTTACCGTTAAATCAGACAGATGCCAAATTTCTCTGCTAATTATTTTGCCTAATAAAAATTTAAACATGATTTTCTTGTTCACCCCACAAATGGATTTTATTGGATTATACCATTATCAAGGTGAAATGAACACGGTAAATACATGGGAGGAATTTAGATGGGAATATCCGCAGTTGCTTTTAAAGCAAAAAACAAAGAAGGCCGCAATTTGTGCGATGGCATTGAATACGGCGATTGGGAAGGCGAGTTCCTAGATACAAAAGCTCTTTCAGATGCAACTTTGATTATCCGTAACGATTTATCAAAGCCAGATAGTGGAGACATCGAGGACTTTTATAAGTTCATAGCTTCCTTACCTTTAAGCAACGATGTGGCTTTTATCAAAGAACATTACGAGCCGGTTGAAGTAGAGCTGACCGACGATGAGTTGAAAATCGTCCGTGAGCGCAACGTTTGGTGACGTCAGTTTTGAATATTGAGGAACTTGGTAGGTAGATTTAAGTAATCTACCCCATCTTATATTTTCAATAAAATGTCATTGAAAATACGGTCCCATATGTACGACCAGTAGTAATAAAGGGCAAAGCCTGCTACGGTGAAAAAAACCAAATAAAAGACAATTCTTTTCATTGTTCGCCTCCTAATACTTACATATACGACATACAGGATAGCATTCCTGCTTGAATACTGAAATACATGGGAGGGATTTATTAATGAGATCTATTAATGAATTAATCAAAGAAGCACATGATAATGCAGTATCTAAAGGTTGGTGGATGGAAGATCGGTCATTTGGGGAATTAATTGCACTAATGCATTCTGAGCTTTCGGAGGCACTGGAGGATTATCGCAACGGTGAGCTGCCAACGACAATGTGGTACGAGAAGAATGAGGATGGAGAGTTGAAAAAAGAGGCAATACAAATCGATGACGATTGGAAGCCTTGTGGTATACCTTCGGAACTGGCGGACGTGGTTATTCGTGTATTCGACACTTGCGGATACTATGGAATTGATCTTGAATCAGCGATTTCGGAAAAGATGGCATACAACGTTACACGCCCACAGCGTCATGGAGGCAAGAAGCTTTAACTTTAATTCATTAATAGTATGTTTTACCGTATGAGTTGAGATAATCCCCCGCATCTTGGCCGGCCAGCGAGGGAAAGAACGTCATTCCTCACACCTATAATACCATAGGAGTGAGGGGAATGGGACAATTATCTTTCCGGTTATTAGAGATTGACCGAGAATCAACGCGCAAACGAGTAGAGGAAGCTCTTTGTACTGCACGTATGTTTATCGCAAAATAAAAGTGCCGAGAATTGCAGCGTAAAAATGCCGAGAAAAT
>NZ_JALJRM010000046.1:0-20646 GCF_024519685.1 Paenibacillus sp. Pae15
CACGCAACCACTTCTGGATATATCTACTACGTTACACAAACTTCTTGACACTACCTGCTACCCTTCTCCTTCACAGTGAATTTTCATAAAATAAACGCTTTCAAAATATAATGTATTACGAAGTTACTTTCATAGCAATCTTTTTTGATCAATTCATTGGCAAAAAAAGGAGGAACTATTTAATATATGTCGAAATAGTATGAATATTAATGAAAATTTGTTTTTATTAGAATAGGAGGCGAGCGGCATGAACTTAGGCGGGTTCAAGAACAAAGAAGTAGTGGTCGATTTAACATCCGGAACCGTCAGCTACAGGGAGATTAATGAGGAGCTGGCAAGGAAATTTATCGGAGGCCGGGGGCTTGGAGTAAAATATCTGCTGGATAACGGGCCCCAGGTGGAAGCGCTGTCTTCCGAAAATATGCTCTGTATTATGACGGGCCCCGTATCCGGCTCAAGAACGGTAATGAGCGGCAGATTATGCGTCGTTACCAAATCTCCGCTTACGGGTACCGTTACCGATTCCCATATGGGAGGATGGACGGCGGCGAGGCTGAAATGGTCCGGGGTCGACAATATTATTTTTACGGGGAAGAGCGCAAAACCGGTCTACCTGTACATTGAGAACGGTCAAGCCGAGTTGCGGGATGCCAGCGACGTATGGGGTAAAGGGACGCGGCATACGATTCAGGTGATGAAAGACCGATACGGAAAAGAAAATCTGAGCGTCATGTGTATCGGGCAGGCCGGAGAAAACCTCGTGCGCTATGCCGGCTTCATGAACGAAAACGACCGTGCGGCGGGACGCGGGGGAACAGGGGCTGTCGCAGGCTACAAAAATTTGAAAGCGATTGTGATCAAGGCCGAACAGAAAGGAAATATGCCCGTTCCGGCCAAGGACGATGATTATAAGAAAGCGAATCAGAGCGGGCTCAAGGCGGTGATGGAAGGCGGGCTTACCGCTCCCAGGAAGGGCGGACTTTCCGTATACGGCACCAACGTGCTTACGAGCCTGATTAATGAAGTCGGGGCATTGCCGACCATGAACTCCAAATATACGAATTGGGATGCTGCGGAAGGCCACAGCGGGGAAACGGTCAATTCGACTTTGCTCGTGGCGGACAATACCTGTCACGCCTGTCCCGTGGCCTGTAAGAAGGAAGTGGAGGTCAAGGAAGGCAAGTACAAGACAAAGGTCGAAAGCTTCGAGTATGAATCGGGCTGGGCGCTGGGCGCGAACTGCGGATTGAGCGATGCGGCAGCGATCTCTTACATGATCAATATGTGTAATGAATACGGCATGGATACCATCGAGCTGGGGAATGTACTTTCCGTGACCATGGAAGCCGCTGAACGGGGGCTTATCTCTGAGAATATTTCCTGGGGCGATGCGGATCGGATGATTGAGCTGGTAGAGCAGATGGTATTCCGCCAAGGCATTGGCGATATCCTGGCCGAAGGGCCTGCCCGTGCAGCTGCGAAGTTCGGCGATCCGAACCTGGCAATGGCCGTCAAGGGGCAATCGATTCCGGCCTATGATCCCCGCGGCATTCAAGGGATCGGTCTTGGCTTTGCCACAAGCAACCGCGGAGCCTGTCACCTGCGCGGCTACACCGTAGCCAGTGAAATTGCGGGAATTCCGGAGCCTACGGACCGGCTTGTAGCGGAAGGAAAAGGGGCGCTGCTGAAAATATTCCAGGATCTTCACTCCTTCTCGGATTCGATGAACGTATGTAAATTCTCCTCCTTCTCCGAAAATGCCGATCACTATGCGCAGCAGTACTCTGCGATGACAGGTGCTGACATTACGGGCGACGATGTATTGAAAATCGGGGAGAGAATCTACAATCTGGAGCGTTACTATAACAATCTCGCCGGCTTTAACAAGCGTGAGGACGATTACTTGCCTAAACGCTTTACGCAAGAGCCTGCCACCGGGAACAGCGCGGGCTCGGTAAGCCGGATGGATATCATGCTTGATGAGTATTACCAGGTTCGCGGTTGGAGGGACGGAGTCGTTCCGGAGGAAAAGCTGAAAGAATTGCAAATCATCTAAACTAAACAAGCATAAAAAAAGGTGGAATCCGGATTCCACCTTTTCTTTACCCTCCTGCCCTGAATGTTTTTCGGCGGAAGGCTGCAATGACTTGTTGAAGAGCTTCCTGGGACGATGCTTCAAAACGGATAAAGACGGCATTTACGATGAATACGGGTGTAAATCGGAGTTGATTTTCGCTTAGAATGTGTGCCTGCCAATCGGGTCCTTGAAAAACAAAAGGAAATTCAAAGGTCTGTTTTGCCGCCCCCAGTTCTATCAAATAAGTCTTCAGATGCTCTAGAGGAATGCCGCGAAATTCCAATGTCCGCTCTGCCGTCATCGATTATCCTCCGGCTACAGGGGGAAAGAGAGCGAATTGGTCTTCCCCGCTGACGGGAGTATTCAATCCGTCCAAATGAATGATGTTTCTACCGTTAATAAACACATGGACGAAGGGCTTGAGCTTCCGCTCATGATCAAATACCTCATCATCCATGGCGGGATAAAGCTTGATTAAATCCTCGAGCACCTGAATGACAGAGCTTCCGTCAGGAGAGGGTACTTCCACGACCTTGTCCAGGCAAATTTCACGGAAATTGGCAAACAGCTTGACCTTCATATGGACAGCTCCCTTCTTTTGTTATCTTTCATTATAATGGATTGATTTCCTTTTTGTGTAGATGCAGAGTTGATCCCATTTTTAGCCGCAGGAGGAGCGCATGAAATTCTTCAATGTAAAAACCGTAGACGAAACAGTGAACATCATCGAAACGCATTTTGCTCCCATTCACGAACCTGTTCGGGTTTCGATCCGGGAGGCGGTGGGCCGTGTCCTTGCCGAGGATGTATATTCCAGGGAACAGGTTCCGCCCTTTGCCAGATCTACGGTAGACGGCTATGCGGTTCAGGCGAAAACAACCTATGGCGCATCGGAGTCCATGCCCGCTTTTCTGGATATTACGGGAAAAATTCAAATGGGCAAGAGAGCGGAGATTCCGCTTCTGGAAGGGCAGGCTCAATATATTCCTACAGGGGGGATGCTGCCGGAGGGCGCTGACAGCATCGTGATGATTGAGCATGTGGAAGAGGTGGGCGACCTGCTTAATGTCTACCGTCAGGTCGCTCCGGGGGAAAATGTGATCCGGGCCGGCGACGACGTAGAGATAGGGGAGCATGTCCTTCACAAGGGGATACGGCTTCGTCCGCAGGATTTGGGCTTGTTAGCGGCCATAGGCATAACGGAGGTGGCGGTCGCCTCCATCCCGGTCGTCGGGATTCTCTCCACCGGCGATGAGATTGTTCCTCCGGACAAAACGGAGCTTTCCCCGGGAGAGATCCGTGATATCAACAGTGTGATGATAGGTTCCCGGCTTATGCAGCTTGGGGCCGAAGTGATTTATGGCGGCATAGTGCAGGATGAGTATGAGGAGTTTTTGGCCCGTGCGCGTGCCCTCTTCGGCAAGGTGGATTTTCTTCTTTTGTCGGGAGGAAGCTCGGTGGGAACAAGAGATTTCACCGTTCAAGTCATTGAGGCGCTGGGTGAACCGGGCGTGCTGGTACATGGTGTGGCTACAAAGCCGGGAAAACCGACAATTATTGGAAAATCGCAGGGAAAACCTGTCATGGGATTGCCCGGACATCCCGTATCCGCACTTATCATGCTGGATTTACTCGGCGTCCCTATCCTGAAGCAGCTTCAGGGCGAATCGAAAGATGACTTTGATAAGCGGTTTAGGGCGCGCATATCCCGTAATGTTCCTTCCGCCGTAGGACGGAGCGATTATATTCGGGTTCGTCTGGAGGAGCGCGAGGACGGGCTGTGGGCGGTACCTGTCTTCGGCAAGTCGGGTTTGGTTACGACTATGGTCGAAAGCGACGGTATTATGGAAATTTCAGCGAATAAAGAAGGCATTTTGGAAGGAGATCATGTAAAGATCAAGCTGTTTGGCAAGGAGATCTGACCGTAGCGGCAAATGAAATAAATGAATGCAGAAGGCTTTGGAAGGGGTATACCATGCGAAAAATCTACTTGGAAGACACTCCGCTGCAGGACGCCCAGCGTGAATTTCTGGAGAAAATCACGTTTGACAGAAAGGTGGAATGGGTCCGAACGACCGAGGCTTTAGGCAGAATCACGGCCGATCCTGTGTATGCCAAGGTATCGATGCCGAATTACAATGCTTCTGCCATGGATGGAGTCGCCGTTGCGGCGGCAAAAACCTATGGGGCGGATGAACAAAATCCCGTTCGACTGAAGCGGGGTGTTGATTATGAAATCGTGGATACAGGCGATCCGATCCCGCCCGGGTTCGATGCCGTGATCATGATTGAGCATATTCATCAGGTGGACGAGGATACGATAGAAATTTTGGAACCGGTAGCCCCTTGGCAGCATATCCGTCCTACAGGGGAGGATGTCGTGGTGGGGGAAATGATCGTTCCGGCTCATCATGCCCTGCGTGCGGTGGACTTGGGGGCGATTCTGGCAGGCGGAAGGGTCGAGGTTGCCGTGCTGTGCAGGCCGAAGGTGGCGATCATTCCCACAGGCACCGAGCTCATCGAGCCGCGCGATGCGGTAGGACGCGGAGAGATTGTGGAGTTTAACGGAACCGTGTTTGCCTCGTATCTGAAGGAATGGGGTGCGGAGCCGATTTATCTCGGTATCGTTAAGGATGAGTATGATACAATTAAAGAAAAAGTGCTGGAAGCGACCCGGCTGGCCGATATCGTTATTCTGAATGCGGGCTCTTCTGCGGGAACGGAGGATTATACCGTTCATGTCATCTCTGAATTAGGCCGGGTCTTTACTCATGGAGTGGCCACGAGACCCGGAAAGCCTACGATTACAGGCGTTGTGAACGGGAAACCGGTGATCGGCGTGCCGGGGTATCCGGTTTCGGCCTATCTGTCGTTGGAATGGTTTGCGCGTCCTTTGGTCCATCATTATTACGGTCTGATCGAGCCGAAGCGCAATCTTCTTCAGGTGAAGCTCGGAAGAAGAATTGTATCCGATGCGGGAGCCGACGACTTTGTCCGCATGACGGTAGGCTGTATTGATGGAGCCTATATTGCCAATCCTTTGACCCGCGCGGCTGGAGTTACAATGTCGATGGTGCGTGCGGACGGCTTGCTTCGCATTCCGGCTGGACATATGGGCTATGAGCAGGGAGAGATGGTAGAGCTTGAGCTGTACCGCCCTAAAGAACAGATCGACCGTACGATCGTGATTACCGGCAGCCATGATTTGTCCGTGGACGTTCTGCATACCCTGCTGCGGAAGACATACCCCGATCGTTTTCTGGTTTCGTCTCATGTCGGCAGTTTGAGCGGAATCCTCGCGATCCAAAAAGGGGAGGCCCATGCGGCCGGTGTTCATTTATTCGACGAGGAAACGGGAAGCTACAATATTCCTTATATTGAAAAGTATCTGAAAGGCCATGAGGTCGTTCTGGTTCAGCTGGTTTATCGCGAACAAGGCTGGATCGTTCCGAAAGGGAACCCTTTGGGGATCAGGTCTGCTGCAGATATTGGCAAGTCCCGGCTGACTTATATGAACCGGCAGCGGGGGGCCGGCACCAGGATTTTATTTGACTACCTGCTAAAACAAGAAGGCATCGACCGGAATACCATATATGGATATGACAGGGAAGCCATCAATCACCTCAGCGTTGCGGCGGCAGTGGCGGGTGGCGCGGCGGATGTCGGTCTGGGTATTTATTCTGCGGCCCAGGCGATGGACCTTGATTTTATCCCTGTAGCGGAAGAACGTTATGATCTCTTGATGAGCAAGCATTTTTACTATAGTCTAGAGGGGGAGACCCTGTTACAAGCGATTCGATCCGAGTCGTTTAAAAAAGAAATGGAATCCTTGGGAGGGTACAGCTGCCGGGAGTCCGGACAGATCGTTTACGAGAATTAATTTCGCTCGTTGAGGGAGTGATTAGCGCATGCAGAAACCAACCCGTTCAATTGTCGACAAGCTACAACGCCCCCTCCGTGACTTGCGCATATCCGTTACGGATCAATGCAATTTCCGCTGTCGGTATTGTATGCCCGAAGAAATATTCGGGTCCGATTACAAATTTCTACCCAAGGAGAAGCTTCTCACCTTCGAGGAGCTGACCAGACTGACCCGGATTTTCGTTTCTCTGGGTGTGGAGAAGGTGCGCATTACCGGCGGGGAGCCGCTGATGCGCAGGGATCTTCCAACATTCATTCACATGATCAGCAAGGTCGGCAGAGTCAAAGACATCGCCATGACAACCAACGGCTCTTTACTGGCCAAGCACGCGAAAGCTTTGAAGGAAGCGGGGCTGCACCGGGTTACGGTAAGTCTTGACAGCCTGGATGATGACCGGTTTGGCCAAATGAACGGCCGGGGATTCAAGGTATCCCACGTTCTTGAAGGAATCGAAGCGGCCGCGGCTGCAGGCTTGCAAATTAAAGTGAATATGGTGGTTCAAAAGGGGACGAACGATCAGGATGTACTTCCCATGGCCAGATATTTTCGCGAGAAAGGGCACATCCTCCGTTTTATTGAATATATGGACGTAGGCAACTCCAATGGATGGCGGCTGGACCAAGTGCTTCCCAGCCGGGATATCGTTGAGCGGATCCATCGTGAAATGCCGCTAGAACCGGTCGGGCCCAATCATTATGGAGAGGTGGCTTCAAGATATCGCTATCTGGAGGGAAAAGGGGAGATCGGCCTAATCTCTTCCGTCACTCAAGCCTTCTGCTCCACTTGCACCAGAGTAAGGCTTTCCGCGGAAGGGAAGATGTACAGCTGTCTGTTCGCTTCAGCCGGAACCGATCTCCGCGCCCCTTTGCGAGAGGGTAAGAGCGATCCGGAGATCCGGGAATTGATCACGGAGTTTTGGCGTCACCGGACGGACCGTTATTCCGAAGAAAGGCTCTCCAATACGCCTGAAATCACGAAAAAGAAAAAAGTCGAGATGTCTCATATCGGCGGGTAACTGGAACGCCATAGGATGAAGAGGAGATGAAATGTCTCCTCTTTTTTGTGCTGTTCCGGTTTTTGCAGACCGTATGACAGGCCATCGAAAAGCGAATGTATTCCAAAAAATTCTATGAAAGCGTTGACAAGAGAAATGGCTTATATTAAAATCTAAGCAACAAACCATAATGTGGAATTATAAATCCACTGTATGGATTCAAAAGGAGGAGAGTCAAGTGGCCAATTCCGTTAGCGAAGAAGAGATTTTCAACCAATATTATGAGGAGCTTGAACAGGATCAGTTGGGACCGCTGTGGACCAAGCTCAGGTATATGGTGACCAAAGAGCCGGCCCACGATGTGGAGCCTTATCTTTGGAAATGGCAAACGATCCACAAGCATCTTTTGAGGTCTGGGGAGCTGCTGCCACTGGGAAGAGACAGTGAGCGGCGGGTCGTTTATTTGCAGAATCCCTCCCTTATGAAAAAAGGCTTGATCGGCTATGCCACCAACACCTTATATGCCGGAATTCAATTATTGCTTCCGGGCGAAGTGGCGCCGGCACACCGTCATACTCAATCCGCGATCCGGTTTATTATTGAAGGGGACGGGGCTTTCACGGCGGTCGACGGCGAAAAAACCTATATGGAGCAAGGGGATTTAATTTTAACGCCGTCATGGACATGGCACGATCATGGACATGAAGGAAAGGAACCCATGATTTGGATGGATGGGTTAGACGTTGGTCTTGTCCGCAACCTTGCCGGTTCCTTCTATGAGCCTCATCCCGATAACGCTCAACCTGTCACGAAGCCGGATAACGGTTCTACGCTCCGATACGCCGGCGGTTCCTATCGGCCGGTAACGGAAAGAAAGAAGCGAGGCTATCCTTCACCGCTGTTGGCTTATAAATGGGAAAAGACGAAAGGGACATTGCATCATTTATCCCAATTGCAGGAGGCAGATCCATTTGACGGTTATGCGGTGGATTATATCAATCCTTTGACTGGAGGTTCCGCAGATCCGCGCATCGGTACAACGATGCAAAAGCTGCCGCCCGGCATGCATACACATGCTCACCGTCATGTGCACACGGCCGTCTATCATGTGTTGGAAGGTACCGGTTATACCGTCATTAACGGTCAAAAGTTTGAATGGTCGAAAGGGGACTTTTTCGTTCTTCCGCCATGGAGCTGGCACGAGCATGTGAATGCAGGCTCCCGGGATGCCTATCTGTTCTCGATTAACGATCGTCCTGTCCTGGAAATGTTGGATCTGGAAAAGGAACAGCCCTATGAGGAGCATAACGGAAATCAACCCATCACCGGCATCTTTACCCCCGTGGTTCAGGAATCCGAATGAATGAAACCGATGAATGTGCATGGAGCATAAACGAAATGGATGTGGAGGCGCTGCCCGTTGAAAATTGCCCTATTTAATCAACATCGTTTAGGTATTGTCCAAAATGACCGGATCTACGATGTATCGGAAGCTGTCTCCTGGAATGCTCACAATCCTCAAGAATCGTTAGAGCGGTTGATTTGCAGCTTTAACGAATGGAAACCGAAGCTGGAGCTGGCCTTAACAAATTCCGATTCTTATCCGTTAACAGAAGTGAAATTACAAGCCCCTGTACCGAAGCCAAGCAAAATTTTAGCAGCTCCGGTAAATTATTTAAATCATCAATCCGAAATGAACGCCAAATTTAACAACGCTCCCTATACGATTGAAAAGCTTGGTTTATTTCTAAAAGCACCGTCGTCCATTATCGGGCCGGGCGAAACAGTCCTTTTGCCTTACAAGGACCGGCGGCATGACCACGAAGCGGAGCTCGCGTTTGTTATTGGAAAGGAAGCGAAGAATATCACCGCTGCTGAAGCGGGGGAATATATATTTGGTTATTTTGCCTTAATGGATATTACGGTTCGAGGCGAGGAGGAAAGAACGTGGCGAAAGTCGTTTGATACGTTTACGCCGATGGGCCCATGGATTGTCACATCCGACGAGATCAACAACCCGCATCATCTTCAAATGGAGCTGTGGGTAAATGAGGAGCTGCGGCAGAACACCAATCTCAGCGAGATCATCTGGGATTGCTGCACCTGCTTGGAGAAGGCCTCGCAAGCGATGACGCTGTATCCGGGAGATATCATTACAACGGGAACGCCAGAGGGAGTTGGACCCATTACCAAGGGAGATTGCGTCCGAATCCGCATTGATCGGATTGGCGAATTTAGCGTGAATGTCGATTTTAAAGATGATGCTGTTTAATGCATGGAGGACTCGAGGATGACAAAAACAAACAACATTCCTTTTATGGTTATCGGAGGCGGGATTGGCGGATTGGCGGCAGCTTTAAGCATTGCGAAAACCGGACGGCCGGTTCAAGTGCTGGAGCAGGCTCCGGAATTCGCAGAGGTTGGTGCAGGCTTGCAGCTTGCGCCTAATGCACTGGCGGTATTGGATAAACTGGGAGTATTGGGTACAGTCATGGAAAAAGCGGTTGCGCCCCGAAGACTGGTTTTGATGGATGCCATCACCGGCCAAGAAATGACCGCCCTGGATTTAGGCGGCGCCTTCCTCCGGCGTTACGGCTATCCCTATATTGTGACGCATCGGTCGGATTTGCTGGATGCACTGCTTGCAGCATGTCGTTCCCATGATCTGATTACGTTGTTGAACAACAAAGAGGCGCTGTCCGTCGAGGATTTGGGGGACCGGGCCCGGGTCAGTTGCAGAGACGGCTCGGTTTACACGGCCGATGCGGTAATCGGCGCCGATGGACTATGGTCCAGAACGCGTAAATTATTTGTTGAAGACAAAGCCGTCTGTTCGCATTATGTAGCTTATCGGGGAACCATTCCGATCTCTGAGATTCCCGAGGCCAATCTGGATGACGTCGTCTGCTGGATCGGTCCGAATCTGCATTTGGTTCAATACCCTGTACGCCGGAAGGAGCTTTACAATCAGGTCGTCGTTTTTAGGAGCTATCAATACAAGGAAGACTCCGACGATTGGGGGACCACGGCAGAACTCGATGAGCGGTTCAGCGTGTGCTGTCCGTCCGTTCTCAACGCCGTTTCCTTTATTCACCGCCAACGCCGTTGGCCTTTGTACGACAGACAGCCGATCCATACATGGACGGAAGGACGGATTGCGCTGCTTGGCGACTCGGGCCACCCTATGCTGCAGTATCTGGCGCAAGGAGCATGTCAGGCGTTGGAAGACGCCTTCGTTTTAGGCGAGAAACTCGAAGCGCATGGAAGCCAAATACAGCAGGCGTTTATGGCCTACCAGCAGGAACGGGCTCCAAGAGCCGCCAAAGTGCAGCAGACCGCCCGCGTCTTTGGCGATATCCTTCATACGGAGGACAATACAGCCATTCTTCTGCGAAACGCGATATTATCTCAGCGAAAAACGGATGACTACAGTGTGGTCGATTGGTTATACGGAACGTTTGTCCCGATGAATCAAGAACGTTAGTTTTGAAATGGATATCTTGAAACCGATTACAAACTGAAATAAAAAATGGGCAAGGGGGATGGGAAGCATGAAAAAGCATCTGGATGAAGAGACAAGGAAAAGCATTGAGAACAGCCTGGAACGAGGATTGTTTCCCCAATGGGTATTGACCGATCCGGATATTTACAATATTGAAATGGAGCAGATCTTTTTACGTACCTGGCAGCTTTTGGGACATGAATCGGAAATCAGGGAACCAGGGCAATATGTCACTCGTTGGATAGTGAATGATCCGGTACTGTTGGTGCGAAACGGCGGCGGGGAAATTAAAGCGTTTTTGAATTCCTGTACACATCGGGGAGTTCACTTATGTACGGCCGATGCCGGTAAAAAGAAAAGCTTTACATGTCCGTACCATGGGTGGTCCTATAACCTTGACGGCGACCTGATCGGTATTGTTGCCGGGGATAAAATTTATGGAGAAGAAATGGATAAGAAAGACTGGGGACTCCGTCCCATTCCAAGAGTAGAGGTATATAAAGGCCTGATTTTTGCGAATCTGGACCCTCAGGCGATGCCTTTGGAGGAGTTCCTTGGCGAATTTAGATGGTATTTGGATATCATGCTGGGACGGAGCGATGGAGGTATGGAGGTGCGGGGCGTGCCTCAGCGCTGGGTCGTTCATGCGAACTGGAAGATGGTATCGGAAAATTTTGTAGATCCCTATCATGTTCAAACCTCGCACCGGTCAACGGTTGAGCTTGGCATGAGTCCCGAAGATCCGTTATATGCAAGCTATGGTCATGGTGTAGCCTGTAACCACGGACACGGGATCTGCGTCATCACAAGCAGTCCCAAGTCCAAAGCCAGACCGGTTAAATATCAGGGGTTGCCGCAAGAAATGTGGCCTATGTTTGAACGGAATTTAACCAAAGAACAACTGGAAGTGTTTGAAAAAGTAAAAGTGCTTGTAGGCACATGCTTTCCGAATATGTCGTTTAACTGCCCGCTTCACGGCAACGAAGGTCATTTATACAATTACTTTAACGTGCGTGTTTGGCGGCCGCTCGGACCCGATAAAGTGGAAGTCATTTCATGGTTCCTGATTGATCAAAGTGCGCCGGAACAATACAAGGAAGATGCTTATAAAGGATATATCGGCTCGTTTGGCCCTTCGGGAACGTTAGAGCAGGACGATACGGAAATATGGGCACGGGTGGTGCAGGCCAGCAAAGGCTTCATGGTTCGGGACAAATCGCTGAATTACAATAACTTCTCCAACTATTTAATGGGATATGACCATGTTGCTCCCGATGAAACCTTTCCAGGGCCGGGTGTGGCTTATTCAACCAACTATGTGGATTTTATGACCAGAGGGTATCATGACTACTGGTTTGAGATGTTGACCAAGGAATAGTCGGAGGAGATGAACAGGATGAACATGGAAACGTATTTTCGCGTGACTCATTTTTATACCCGCGAAGCATCTATACTGGACCGCAGGCTTTTTAATGAATGGCTGGATCTGCTTGCGGATGATATTGTATACCGGATGCCGGTTCGGATTACCCGTGAAGAGAGGGATGGGTCCAACATCGTGGATGACATGACTTTCTTTGAAGATACGAAGACTTCATTAAACCTGCGCGTAAAAAGGTTAAGCACAACGTCGGCATGGGCGGAAAATCCTGCGCCACGCACCCGGCATTTCGTATCCAATATTCTGGTTGAAAGCGAGTCGGATCAGGAACTAAGCGTTCGCAGTCACTTTTTATTGATGCGAAGCCGGGCGTCTGAAACCGAAATCGAACAACTATTTGGAGAACGAATGGATGTTCTGCGAAAGGCCGGAGATGGGTTTAAGATTTGTTCCCGAACGATTATTCCCGATCAAACGATACTCAATCTGAAAAATCTCAGCATGTTCTTATAATTCATCATTTATTTAGAGTAAGACGTGAAAGGGGGAAGATAGGGTTGGACGCACAGATGATGTTATTTCAACAAAGCTTTTGGAGCGGTATCACCATCGGATTTATTTATGCTCTTATCGCTCTCGGGTTCACGATCATTTTCAATGTCAGCAAGATTCTTAATATCGCCCAAGGAGAATTTACTATGATCGGCGCCTTGAGCTTGTACTCCTTTGTCACGACGTTAAACAGTCCGTATTGGGTAGGTCTATTGTTAACCGTCGTATTAGCTTCGGTGATTGGGTGGTTCATGGTCAAAATGGCCATTAACCCGTTAAAAAAGCCGGATATTCTTACGATGATTGTGGTTACCGTTGCGTTCGGGGAAATTCTCAAAGGTGCCGCGTTTCTGGTCTGGGGCAGCGATAACTTTGCGATACCGGCTTTGTTTAAAAGTGTATCCATCCCCGTATTTTCGGCGAATGTGGATTCGCAAACGATTCTGATCATTGCGGTGTCGCTGCTCATTTATTTTGGTTTCAGATGGGTGAATAAAAACACTTATTTTGGCAGGGCTTTGACGGCCATCTCGGGAGATCCGTATGCGGCCGGATTAATGGGGATTCATGTCAAACGAATGATCCTTGTCGTTTTTATTATCGGTTCCATTATGGGATCTGTGGCCGGAATTTTGGCAGGCCCGCTCATTACGATGAGTTATTATCAGGGATCGATGTTAGGAATAAAAGCGTTTATTGCCGCTCTTCTGGGAGGGTTGGGCAGCTATGGAGGGGCTATCATCGGCGGGTTAATCCTCGGACTATTCGAAGCCTATGCCGCCGGCTTTGTTTCTTCATTGTTAAAAGACGCGTTTTCGTTCATCGTCCTGCTTGTTTTACTCGTGTTTCTGCCAAGCGGTTTGGTATCCGTCAAGTCACTCTATAAAAAGAACGGCTGATTCTTAATGTGATGTTAACAAATCGACAGGAGGGGATAGAGTGACTAAAAAATGGGTTTCTTGGGATCTGGCATGTTTAGTGCTGTTTATCAGCATCGCTCCTTTTCTTTTAGGAGAATCGTATTTTTTTGAAACGGTCAATATTGCCGGGATTTATGCCATTGCGGTGATCGGCCTGAATTTAATTCTGGGCTATGCCGGACTCATTGCGCTTGGACATGCGGGTTTTTTTGGTTTAGGCGCTTATGTATCCGCATATCTGTCCATTCATTTGAATGTGCATCCGTTTTTATCGATTCTGCTGAGCTGTATCCTGATCGCGATGTTTACCTTTCTTATTGCGTTCCCGCTGTTAAGATTGTCCGGCTACTTTCTCGCATTGGGGACATTGGGGCTTGGGGTCGTACTCTTCACTTTAATCAACAGCGGTGGTGAAATCACGGGAGGACCCAACGGACTTGCCAATATTCCGGGCTTTTCTATTGGATCGTATCAATTTCATTCGTTCCACGATCATTTTTATCTGATCTGGATTACGGTGCTGATCATCTTCATTCTGACGAAAAATCTGGCGAATTCCCGTGAAGGAAGAGCGATGAAGGCCATCCATTCCGATGAGGGGGCTGCGGCTTCCTTTGGCGTCAATGTATTCCGATTTAAAATGAAAGTCTTTGTTCTGGGCTGTACCTTGGGCGCATTAGCCGGCGGATACTACGCTCATTATATGGTTTTTATTTCTCCGGACATTGTAAGTATGCATAATTCGATCAATATGTTGATCATGGGTTTTCTTGGCGGACTTGGTTCATATCTCGGACCGATTACGGGGACTTTCGTTTTTCAAATTATTCCGCAGATCTCAGCCTTGATGGAGGACTACGAGATTTTGATCAAGGGGATTATTTTTCTGCTGGTTGTTCTTTTTCTTCCGGGAGGCGTTCAATCGGCGATCGATAAGGTATCGTTATCGTTAAAAGGAAGAAAGACGACCCCAAAGGAAAACAGGGTGTATCAAGAATCGATGGGGAAGGAGTGAACGATTTGGGTTTACTGCAAGTTGAGGGCATATCCAGGCATTTTGGTGATTTGAAGGCCGTTTCCAATGTGTCTTTTGAAGTGGAGGAAAAGCAAATTGTTTCGGTTATAGGACCGAACGGAGCCGGGAAATCGACGCTGCTTAATTTAATCACCCAAGTGCTTCCTCTCTCAAGCGGCAGAGTTATGTTCAAGGATACGGATCTGGCCAGTAGAAGGACTCATGAGCTTGTAGGTATGGGAATCGCGAGGACGTTCCAAAATATTCGGTTGTTTTCAATCCATAAAATGAATGTGTTGGAAAATGTCATGCTGGGTTTGCATCATCAATACGACCATGGTTTATTTTCTGCCGGTATCGGCTTGAGAAAAGCAAGAAGCAACGAGAAACAGATGGAAGAGAGAACTTTTGAAATCCTTGCTCTTCTTCGGATCGAACCCTTTGCCTATACACCGGTTACGGAGCTGCCGTTCGGTATTCAGCGTCTTGTCGAATTGGGGCGTGCGCTTGCAGCCAAACCCTCCCTGCTGATCCTGGATGAACCTGCAGCCGGGCTAAATGATATGGAAACCGAAGTGCTGTCAGATCTGATTCTGAACATTAAAAAGGAAGGTGTATCCATTCTTCTGGTTGAGCATCATATGGGTCTGGTGATGAATATTTCCGACAAGATCGTGGTATTAAATTACGGACAAAAATTGGTCGAAGGCAGCCCCGCAGACGTCCAAAACGACCCCAAAGTCATCGAGGCTTATTTAGGGAAGGAGAAAGCCCATGCTGGCGCTTAAAGACATTTATGCGAAATATGATCAGCTGAACGTATTGAAAGGAATCTCGATTCATGTTGAAAAAGGAGAGGTGGTTAGTATATTAGGCGCGAACGGAGCCGGGAAAACATCGGTTTTGAAAGCGATAACAGGAGGGATAACGGTTACGTCGGGAAAGGTGTATTTTGGGGAAAAGGACGTCACGTCTCTTCCTGCACATGCCGTAGTTAAAGAAGGCATATCCCATGTTCCGGAGAACCGCAGAGTATTTCGGGAGCTCAGTGTGGAGGACAATTTGATCATGGGCGGGTTTAAGTTTACCCGCTCAAAGAAAGAGATGGATGCCAGAATGGAATCGGTCTACGAGATGTTCCCCCGGCTGCGTGAAAGAAAAACACAGAAGGCCGGTACGATGAGCGGCGGGGAGCAGCAGATGGTTGCCATCGGCAGAGGCCTGATGATGTCGCCGAAGCTGATGATCCTGGACGAACCGTCCCAGGGCCTGGCTCCCAGGATCGTGGAGGAAATTTTTGAAGCGATTCAAAAGCTTGGCAAGGAAGGGCGAACCATTGTTTTAGTTGAACAAAACATATTTCAGGCACTGCAGATCTCAAACCGGGCGTATGTGATCAAGTCCGGGGAAATCATGATGGAAGGGGACGCTAAACAATTGCTGGCAAGGGAGGATATTAAGGAGGCCTATTTGCATTAATCTAAGGTTAAGCGAATACATAAAGTAAAAGGGGAGAGTAAAATTGAGAAAAGTGAGTTTGACCCTATCCGTTATGATGGTATTCGTTGTCGTCCTGCTTGCAGCTTGCGCGGGCAATCAGACGAGCAGTCCGGCTTCGGCTCCGAATAAATCCGGCGAAGCGGCAAAGACGGATGCGAAGAATCCGATTGTCTTGGGGTCCACGATGGCTATGACCGGAGGTGCGGGATTTCTCGGGTCAAGTATGAAAGAGGTTTTTGACATGGTGGCCAAACAGGTGAATGCGGAAGGGGGAATTAACGGCCGCGAGTTGAAGCTGATTTATTACGATGATGAGAATAATCCGGAGAAAGCGGTACAGAATGCACAAAAGCTGATTAAAAAGGACGGCGCCAAGATTATTTTGGGGCCAAGCACAGCTCAAACCTCCGGCGCTATCCAGTCCGTTGCCGATAAGAATAAAGTCATTATGTTTTCTTTATCCCCCACGTATACGGCTCCCGGGAACAGTTTTGGCTTCGTCACTTCTTTAAAGCAAGATGCGTTTCATGAAATTCCGCATGAATGGTATAAACAGAAGGGAATCAAAAAGGTGGGTTTGATCGCAACGACAGATACGAGCGGCAACATTTCGGCAAAGATTATCGAGGCCATGAACAAGAAAGACGGCATTGAGTATGTCATTGAAAGAATGGGGCTGCAGGATATCGATGTGACTCCGCAGTTGACCCGCTTAAAGAGCGCGGGCATTGAGGCGCTTGAAATTGTTGGCCCGGGTGCGCCACCGGCTATTGCCATCAAGAATGCAGGGCAAATCGGTCTCGATATTCCGCTGATCCTTAATGCTAGCCAGGTTTCCTACGCGTTTGCCAACTCGATCAAAGATTATATTCCGGAGCAGCTGTATTTCGCAGGTACTGCCCCTATCGCATGGAAAGGACTTAGCGAGCAAAATCCGCTGAAGCCGTTAATGGTCAAATTTGCGGATGACTTTAAGAAGGAATACAACAAGGAGATTGACCACGTGACGGCGATTGGCTACGATTCGATACTTACCGTTATTGAAGCGATAAAGAAAGCCGGCAGCGATGATCCGGAAGCGGTCAAACATGCGCTGGAAACTCAATTCAATAACTTTATCGTCACGACTGCGGTTGTAAACTATACCCCTGAGGATCATCAAGGTACAACCAACGATGGCGCCGTTATGCTGAAGCTGGATCCGGATTTAAGCTGGCATGTGGAATGGGAACCTAAATTCTGGGAGAAAAAATAAGAGGGTAAAGGAGAATGGGAATCATGGCTGACAATCGTGCGGTAGTCTATGTAGAACCCGGGAAAGTAGAGGTTCGGGATATCCGTTATCCGGAATTGATATTGCGGGATGGACCCGGAGTGAATCCGCTGAATGTGGGCAGAAAATGCGATCATGGGGTTATATTGAAAGTCGTCACGACGAACATTTGCGGTAGTGACCAACATATGGTCAGAGGCCGAACCACGGCTCCAAGCGGTCTTGTTTTAGGTCATGAAATTACGGGAGAAGTCATCGAAGTAGGGCGTGACGTTGAGTTTATTAAAAAAGGCGATCTCGTTTCCGTTCCGTTCAATATCGCGTGCGGCCGCTGCCGCAGTTGTAAAGAACGCAATACCAACGTTTGTGAAAACGTGAATCCGGACCGGCCGGGCTCCGCATATGGCTATGTGGATATGGGCGGCTGGGTCGGAGGACAGTCGGAATATGTAATGGTGCCTTATGCCGATTTTCAGCTTTTAAAATTCCCGGATAAAGACCAGGCGATGGAAAAAATTCTCGATCTGACGATGCTGTCCGATATTTTTCCAACCGGTTACCACGGTGCCGTAAGCGCGGGCGTGAAGCCCGGTTCTACAGTCTATGTAGCAGGTGCCGGTCCTGTGGGTTTGGCAGCGGCTCATTCGGCTCAATTGCTGGGTGCGGCTGTCGTCATTGTCGGCGATTTGAACGGCGAACGATTAGCGCAAGCCCGAAGCTTTGGATGTGAAACGGTTAATCTGAAAGAGCATCCCAATGTAGGGGAACAAATCGAACAAATCTTGGGTGTTCCCGAAGTGGATTGCGCCATTGACTGCGTAGGCTTTGAAGCGCATGGCCATGGTCACGCACACGGTGAAGCACCGGCTACCGTATTGAATTCCATTATGGAAGTAACCCGTGCAGGAGGCCGACTTGGCATTCCGGGTCTTTATGTAACCGGTGATCCGGGGGCCGTAGACGAGGATGCGAAGATCGGAACGTTAAAGATCCGCTTCGGATTGGGGTGGGCTAAAGCTCATACGTTTGTAACGGGCCAAACTCCGGTGATGCAGTATCATAGAGAATTGATGATGTCGATTTTGAACGGTAGAGCACAGATTGCAAAGGCGGTAAACGCCACTTTGATTTCGCTGGATCAAGCACCTCAAGCTTACTCGGAATTTGATAAAGGGGCTTCCAAGAAATTTGTCATCGATCCGCACGGGTCGATTAAGCATTAAACCTTGCGGCGCTGCGGGATTTGCCGTGTATGCCAAGAATATACACGCGAACCCGCAGGGCCGTTTTGTTTTTTGACTTCCCTACAGGACATGCGAATCATAGGTTTAAAGCCGGACCCCGCCGAATGCTTCTTTAAAGCCCATTTTTAAGGATATTTGACTTGCGGCCTCCTTGACCATTAATTTTGCCGGCTCCAGCCGGTCGCCATCCAACTGCACGGCAGGTCCAAGAATTGCTAAAGCCGCAATCAGCTTGCCTTCCGCATCATATATAGGCGCACCGATGGCAATGCCGCCTTCATACGTTTCTTCCATATCCGCATAGACTCGTTCCTCTTTGATTTTTTTGAACCGGACGCGAAGCACGTCCAGATCGGTGACGGTCTTGGAGGTCATTCGTACAAGGGGATGCTTTTGCAATAAACGCTCAAGCTCATCTTCCGTCAAATGGGCCATAATGACTTGTCCCAAAACTCCAAAATTAATAGGGCGGCGCAGTCCGATGTAAGAGGAATATTTAAAACCAACCGGGTTTTCCCGTAAAAAAACATAAACAAACGTTTCCTGCTCGATGACCGCCATAATCACCGTTTGTTTGGTATTAGTCTGGAGGTTAATAAGTATTTCCTCCGCCTCTTGCCTGACGTCAAGGAGAGTGGTAAGCGTACCGGCATATTCTAACAATTTTAATCCCAACCGGTAATTTTGGTTCTTTTGATCGTATTGAATAAGCCCCCGAAGCTCCAGCGTATACAATATTCGATAAGCGGTTGTTTTCGGCAATTTGGTCTTGGCTACGATCTCATCGATTGTTAGAACGGGGTGCTCTACAGAAAACACATTTAATAAATCAATAGCCCGATCGATGGCCCGAACGGAATTTACGTTGACATCACGCATGATAAGATAGTCCTCCCCATCGTTATAACAAATATTGAATCCATTATATGAATTATACAATCCATTTTATTTTTATACAACTATAAGCTATGCCGTTGCCTGTACCATTGGTCCATTTTTTACTTATAAGGCCATCGTGGTCAAGAACCCATCCTTTCCGTAACATTTTCACATAAAATAAAGCAAAATACTTTCGAACTGCTTTAAGGGAGGAGGGAGGAGCGTTTATTGGACTATACCGACAAACGACAATTTAAAAAACATGGTAAACGTAGAAGTGCGGTTGTTTGTGTGCCGGAAAGGAAAAAAAGGATAAGGCGAAACCAAAAGGTTCCTTGCCGGAAAAGAAAAAGGAAGTGCAAGAAAAAGATCATCGTAACAAGAATCGTGTATAAACAGGGTCCGCCCGGACAGCAGGGGCCACCTGGACAGCAAGGTCCTCCGGGGGACGCTTCCATTCGTATCATACCTGATGTAAGGAGATACTTTTTCGTAGCGGATACAGACATCGATCTTTCCAATACCCAAATGATTCCCGCCAATCGATTTATTAACGATGATGGGGAACCAGTAAACGAATTCGTAGAGCTGGGCGATGAGGGTTATTATAATTTATATGTGAATGCCGTATTACAAGAAGGAAAGATATATAACGTAAACCCCAATGCTTTAACGATATATTCCAATGAAGAAGTGATTTACGCAAGTACTTTAATCATTTTAGAAGCGGTAGGCTTCTCGATCAAACGGATTCACTAAAGGGTGATTTAAACGATGATCCACATGCCTGCGCCCGATTTTTAATAAATGGGTCATTAATCTAAGAAATTTATGATAAGTAGAAATATAATAATCATAGAATGGGAGGTGAGGAAATGGCACTGAGAATTTTGAAAATTTTTGCTTCGGCGACTACGACAACAACGACGGAAACAGTACCTACGGTGGAGCGGTTTTTTTATGAAGTCGCGGCACAGGTAACAGCCGGAAATACATTGACGATTGCTGTAGGAGATTTTGAGACCGATGCTGGTGTAGCTGCTACCTCGCTGCCGGCACTCGCTACGAACAATAGTTACGTCAATGTGTTTGTCAATGGTATTTTAGTAATGAACAACCTGGTGACGTATACGGATGGCGCGGCAGGACAGCTTGAGATTGAAGTACCGGTAGGATCCGAACCTATTGAGGCGACTACTCCCGTAGTATTGGAAGTGGTCAATTTCGCCCCTTCATCTACCTCCACTACAACGGTTATAACCTAATTCCCGATCGCTTATATGAACGGAAGATCAACAATAATTTTATAGCACTCCGCGGAGTGTTTTTTTTCTACGGCGGCATGAATAACATACATGTTATTTGAGCCATTGGTTTTCTAAATTTT
>NZ_JALJRM010000047.1:0-20615 GCF_024519685.1 Paenibacillus sp. Pae15
TTCATGGCTAATGGTAGTTGTCTTTTTGGCACAATTAATACTACCCTTCATTGATTACCGCGTTGCATTCGCAGCCGAATCGAAAACGATGTATATCGATTTCCAATCGGGCACGTTAAGGGATCAGCCGGTCAGCGGTGAACATTATTCTGCCAACAATACATGGTCAAAAAACATTGATCTTACACCTTATATTGACGGAACAGTAAAAGATGTGAAAATCACCGTAGGACCTGGTCAAACTGCAAATCGATCCAGTAGCGGCAATACCGTTACTATTAATGTAAATGGAAATGAGCTAACGGTTTATGGCATGGCAGAAACAAATCCGGGCCATCAAATTTATCGTTTACCTGATGGAAAACGGTGGGAACATAAGGGAGCAAACACAAGTATTTATCAATTTGTTCCGAACGATGCAGCTTCTGGAGGCATTACACAAAAGCCGGGGATTATTCCTAGTGAGGGTTATATAAGGCAACCAAACTCCTCAACGGCCAGTCCAACGCCAACGGCATATAATGGAACGAATAAGGAAGGTAACGATCTAAGGTATCTGTTTGGTAATCCGCCCAAAGATATGGGGGATATTGCACCAAACTGGAATATGAATGGAGCTGCCGTGACAAGGGCTTACAATGTCCCTCCACCATCTGTATTTTATAAAACTCAACCAACTGAAGGTAACTCAAGACCCAATGATCCGGTTCCACTTGTTGATCCAAGCAGCATTCGGTTAACAGGTGCCTCTGAAAAGTATATAGGTACTGAACCATTTTCTTGGGGATACATTAACGGATCAAATCAAATTGCCGTTCGACGGATATTAGATACGGTTTGTCTTTATAATGAGAATGACCCTGTACCTGTAGGCGATCCAAAAGATTGTATAATTGAAAGCAAAAATACAGGATACGGCCAACTCAATAACTATGTAATGGAAGTCAATACAGATTGGCAAGCAAAGACCTACATTTACAGCATGGGGAAGGTTGAGATTACTTATGAAATACCAGCCACCCCCGACCTCGCCGCTCAGGAAATCAAAGTCGATAATGCTTGTATTCCGGTAGGTAGCACACAAACCATCAGGTATTCGTACAAGAACATTGGCGTAAGCACCTCCACGGCGTTCACGGTGCAGCTAAAAGTAGATGGTGTAGTGGTGAAGACAGAGAATGCGTCAGGCGGGGCCAACAATGGTGTGCTGCTGGGAGGAACTTATTCTTATACATTCAGTACAGCTGCGCCTAAAATCTTCTCATTGGTCGTAGACTCCGGTAATACCGTTGGAGATACGAATCGATCGAATAACACCACTAATAAAACGTTTACCCCCCAAGCGACTTGTGAAACAACGCCTCCTCCTACACAAGAACCAGGAACTTTAACGGGGGAATTAACGATCCAAAAAGGTTTTCTGCCTTGGAAGGAAAATAACTTTTTTACGGTTGAAACCAGACCGCAAGGGTGTGAGCTGAGTAAGTTTAAATGGCACATGTCCGGTAACGGCGGGGAGTTGACCATGCCGCCTCCTGGAGCAGCAGATCATGGCTGGTATCCGAACACAAGTGGTAACACGAACTCCTGTGTGTTCGCTTTTGATCATGCTACTAAGCAGTATCCGGCCAATATGAAAAGCGGTACGGTTACGGTAACCTTCATTGCATTAGACAGCTGCGGAGTCGAAAGAACCATTGGGCCGAAGACGTTTGAAATCGGACCGCCGCCGCCTAATAACCCTCCGCAGCTTAGAGTTACATTCGTAGATACAGCGGGTGAACCGATCAGCACGGCGATTGTCGGAGATACGGTAGGGTTAAAGGTAACGGAGCTGAAAGATCCTGACGGCGACCCGATTACGTTCTATTGGGATTTTGAGGACCCTATGAACACCACCGAGTGGGTGCGCGGGCTGCCAGGGAAACACAGCTGGAGTAAGCCTTACACTAGACAAAGTTATTCAGGCATGACCGCGGATGTATTGGGTATGCAAGTGGTTTGCGCATACGCTGCCGATGGTGTTAGTTCTACTAATGCTTGTGCTAACCTGGATGTAGTCCCCCCAAACCCAATACCTAAAATAAAGGGACAGCAGGTAATTAAAGTAGGTCGTCCATTAACCATTCCTTGGGATTCAAGCGAAAGCTATTCACCGGTAAAAGGTCGCATGATTGACCATACAAAGGATGAATGGATAAACGCCAAGCAGAGTTATTCTGTAGTCGGTACTGAAAAAATTCAATTGCATGTCTATGACAATACCGGCCTAAAATCGTTGGAGCCTGATACATGGGATTTAACGGTCATTCCGGACCAACCGCCCGTGATTGATTTTCAGTACAGCGCCACAGTGTCGAGAGTAGGAACAGCAAAATTTCGAAATGCCTCTTACAGCCCAGATGGGGATACGATAGTTCAGTACAGGGTTACTTATGGCTATGATGCTAACAACAATGGAAATTGCACTCCGACCAGCACTCTTATATCTTCTAATAATGAAGTTTTTGATTTTAAGCCAGATAAGGTAGGGAAGTATTGCTTCCGTGTTTATGCCAAAGAGGATTATGGAAAAGATGCTTACAAAGATTATGTTGTCGAATCTATTAATGACAGTCCAGAAGTATCCTTCACGGTAAGTGGTGAAACTACTGAACCGGAACCGGCGATCTGGAATGGGATTCCTAACGGAGATTTCCTAACTGACAGCTGGATAAACACCACTTTGGATAAGAATGTTATTCCTAAATTCGCATGGAGGATTTCACCTGCGGGAACTTTATCTACTGGAGTTAGGACCGACAACATAAGCAGCATATCTCCGGGACAATATAAAATGCCATCACTTGCATTACCAGATTCTCCGGGAACACTAGCAGGAGGGTATGGTAGTCTGCCGGGTATTACTTTCTTTTCTACCCCCGACTATTATTTGGGAAATAATATGTTTTTGGTTGGTGGTTACCAGTCATGGTATGAAAGGCAGAGACTTTATATAACAGGGTTCCACCTTCCTCAACCGATACAGTTAATAGAATTCCCTTTCGACTCCAGCTATACTGTTCACGTAAAAGAAGATGTGGGAGAGGTAATAGTACTTCATTCAAATCAGTTCGCGGTCCAAGGAAGTCCTTACGATATTACAACTCAGTGGAAAAGGTATAAAATAGCCTCCTTGCGGGGTGGAAATATATCTATAGATGCTTCTGGATCTTATAGAATGCAAAATTCTAGTGGTTGGTTTGGACCAACGAATAAATCAGGGGTATTCCCGACATACAGTGATGGATCAAGTCCATTTGATTTACAAGTTTTGATGAAATTCAACTATGACTATAAATCTATAGACTTGACTAATCGTATAATAAAGTCCTACACCTTTGACAACCTAACAACTCCATACAAGGTAGAGACCTACACGGACGTTCCATCAGAAACGGGGGACTTTGGTGGGCCAAAAGTACATCCCGGTACGATGGGAAGCGTTAGCTTCAGGGCCCCTAGCGGAAACATCTATTTCACTGCACAATACTATATGTATAAGTTTGACGGTGATACAGGAAAGATTACCAGAATTGGTCAAGCAGGGAGTTGGTCTGAACGTGCAACCATAAGTGGTGTTAATGAGGATGAAACTTTAGTTAGGTATAACCTAACCTACGATAGTAGTGTTTCTGGAGGCCAACAGTACAGATACCTTGATGTCGCAACTGGTCAATCTCACTGGGCAACCATACCTGCTGGATTCAATACAAACTTTGACTTAGACACTGATTTGGGGTTCGACGGCGACATAAACGGCAGATCACTGGAATACAGCAGAGTAAAAGAAACCAGGACCGGTAATTTTCTTTTTGACACATCTTGTAACACTTATGCATACAATCAACTTACTGTTATATCTGAGAGTCTTTATATAATGTGTGGGCAAGTCTATAGTTTCACTCCTAGTAGTTCACAAACTCAGAACACTAACGAACATGTTAGTTTCGGTCAAATAATGAAGCCATCCATGTCTCCTTTATTTGATGCGACTATTCAGTGGGAACAAAAAGCTAATGCCACGTACTTGGATTACATTCCTTACGGAATGTCTTTCAGAATTCAAGACTCGAAAAATATGTATCGTCTAGAGTCTATGAAAGACAGATTGAGATTAGTAAAAATTGTTAACGGAAGAAAAACAACGATCTCCGAAATTGCTAGAAGTTCATTTAATAATGCTTGGTATAATTATCAAATAAAAATGAACGGTAACAGATTTAGGATATACGAAAATGGGACTCTTGTTATAGATAAAACAGATTCCACTTTTTCTTCCGGAACATTTGGACCTTATTCCCTACAGGAATACTCTGAGTTCAAGGGCATACGCTATGCCATTTATCCACCGCAAACATCCAAGTATCTTAATGGATACGCTCTAGTGGACAAGGAGGTTAAATACGAGCATACTTTTTCTGACCCAGAAAACGATCCAAGATATGATAACGGGACCCAATGGAAATACGCCCATGTGGACACCACCATATTCTTGGACACCGGGGACGGGAAGAGCGGATTGTCCAGCCGTCACGGACAAACCGTAACAACGCCTATCCTGAATTTTGATAAGGTTGGAGTGTATAAGATCGAGTACAGGGCGCCGGATGATCCGCACCCTAATCACAGGCTGGCGGACGGATCTCAAGCATTCCAGGATTACTCAAAATACTCAGATTGGTACACTCAGCAGCTTATTGTTCATCGGGCTCCAATATCTAAATTCACGCTAAGCCTAGCAGCTGATAATACCATTGCTTGGACCGATCACAGCTTCGATCCGGACCGGTGTTATGCAAAAGGCAACTGCCAAGCGCCTTATGCCGACAACAGTGGGATTTACGCCAAAAAGTTTTATTACGTGACACCTAGCGGCAACACGGTCGCTTCCAAACTGGTTAGACCTACGGAGTCGGGAGTTTACACCGTATATATGGCGGTTCAGGATGAATACGGGGCATGGAGCGATTGGTATGAGCAAACCATTACGGTTACCGTCATACCGCCGCCAAATGTACCCCCGACAGTGACGCTTACGTTCCCTACAGGTACCCAAGCCAATCCGACACCTGTCAGCTTGCAGCCGACCATACGATGGAATCAGGCGGATGCTAATCCAGGAACGATTTTTACCGTATTCAACCTCATGATAAAGGATGAAGCCGGTTTTTGCGTCGAATGCTTGAATCACCAGGTTATGGACACAACGGCAGCCTCCTGGGCCTGGACCATGGAAAATCGTTTGCTTATGGGTCAGAAGTATTCGGCGCAGGTTCAGGTCAGCGATGGGGAAGCCTGGTCGGGGTGGAGTAATATCGGATGGATGACGACAAACCGTCCTCCTGAGGCTTATATGAGTTATCCTTATGGAACACAGGCGAATCCGACGATAGCCAATACGCTGCGGCCTACGCTTGCTTGGTCGCAGACAGACCCGGACCCGGGAACCCTATTCACTCATTTCCAGATTCAAATTACTAATGAGGCAAATACGGTCATGGTGCTGGATAGCGGAAAAATTGTTCAAAACACCGCAAGCACAAGCGCATCCTGGACTGTAACGAGCGATCTGCCGGCAGGGCAAAAACTCAGGGTACGCGTGATGGTGTGGGACCAATACGGAGCTGCATCCGACTGGTCTCCGCAAGCATGGCTTTATATTAACCGCGCGCCAAGCGGCACGCTTACTTTTGCAAGCCCAATTTATGAACACGATACGCCTGCGTTTACGGTTATTTCATCCGATCCTGACGGAGACGCTTTGTCCATAACCGTTGAAAGCAGCTTTAACGGAGGCGAATTCTCAACCATCCGGCAGTGGCATAACGTTCCTTCGGGACAACAAAGCGTGTTTACTTATGGCCCTATACCCGAAGGTAACTATGTGTTCCGACTTACGATTCATGATGGTTGGGGAGGAATGTTTCAACAAACGTATTCCTTTGTAGTCCTTCCGTTGGATATTACGGGATGGGTAAACCACACACCGGAGTGGGAAAGTTACCGTCAGGCCTGGAATGCGAAATACCCGCAGCGGCAAAGGGGCGAGAGGGATTTTTGGGCCGGAGAAGCGTTCGAGCTGGCCGCTCAGGTGACGGATACGGGTGTAAGCGCAACGAAGCCCGACGATGTGGATGCGACGCTAATCGAAACAGGAGAGACCGTCCCTCTTACCGGCAGCAATGATATTCGCTTCACAGGGCAGCTGCTGAATACGGATCACGTTCGTATGCTGCAAAACGGAGAGGAGTACACATTCCGGTTCAAAGTCCGTTGGACGAACGGCTTGGAGCAAACGACGGATGTACCCGTTCGTATCATAGGAAGCATGTATGATGTCATCGTGAACCAAATCCGGCACTAACCGGTCGAATAAGCGGAGGATTCGCAACGAATTCTCCGCTTTTTTTTAACGCTTAAGGAATTATGCAAAGATAACCTCTTCTCTTCAAAAAAAGATGATGATATGATTAAATCAAAGGCAGGCAATCTCAAGCATTGCTTGGCCAACGAAATAATGATAAAATTAATAGAATTCATATTAATGCTTCTGGCACCAGTGCAAACAACGATTCATGAATTATCTTGCAGTTACTAATCTATCAAAACAATTGATCATATATGATTTTTGACATGAATCAAGAGGCAAGGGCCGGTAGGACCAAGAGGGGGAGCGTCCATGCTGCGTTTAGGGCAAAAAGTTTATATTGTCGGCGACAGTTTTGAACAAAATTTGCCGATCGGCGAATATGGATATATCATTGCGTATGACCGTAATGCGGATAATGTATTTGATTATGTGGTACGCGTACCGAAGGTGAATAAGCATTATTTTGTACCCGGGGCCGATGTTGAGCTTGAGGAAGTGCTGCTGCAGCAGGAGGTTGACCGGGTGGAGCGGGAGGCGCTGATCGATTATGCGCTTGCCACGAAGAATGAAGAACTGTTTCGCCGCATCATGAACGGCGATTCAGAGGAGCCGGTCGCCGATACGAACAAGGATGTTCAGACACGCGAAGATTTTATTAAACAAATCCACTTGAAAGCGTGGATTTAACGTCAAATACTGCACTAACATACGGTCAAGAAAACACCGGCTGGAAGGTGATTTTTTGGCCGTTTTTGTGTTCATTCTTATAGTGACCGGTGAATCCGGAACGACGTATTCGTTCATCTCCTATTATATTGTCTATTACACGCCTGTCCTATACGCTGACAATTGAGTTCAAAATCCATCTAGGCTATAATGAAAAGAATGATTGCTTAAAGAGTGAGGTGCAGGAAATGAGTATTACGATCAAGGATGTGGAGCACGTAGCCGCATTGGCCAGACTTGAACTTGGGGATCAGGAAAAGGAGCGGTTCACCGAGCAATTGAATGCCATATTGAAATATGCCGAGCAGTTGAATCAGCTGGATACGGACGGCGTTGAGCCGACAAGCCATGCGATGCCGCTCGTGAATGTCATGCGCGAAGATGTCGTTAAGCCCTCTTTGCCGATCGAGAAGGTTCTGCTGAATGCGCCGGATGAAGAAGACGGACAGATCAAGGTGCCGGCGGTATTGGAATAACGTAAGACTACGAAGGGAGGATTTTCGCTTGTCTTTGCTTAATTTGCGTCTGCAAGAATTACATAACAAGCTTCATGCCAAAGAAATCACGGTCACCGATCTGGTGGACGAATCGTATAAACGAATTGCTGCAGTAGATCATAAGGTGAGAGCTTTTCTCAAGCTGGATGAAGAAAACGCGCGAAAGGCGGCCAAAGCTTTGGACGAGCATTCCGGAGAGGGGCATCCCCGCGGACTGCTTTTCGGTCTGCCTATCGGCGTGAAAGATAACATCGTCACCGAAGGCGTGACGACGACCTGCGCGAGTCAATTTCTCAGCAATTACAATCCGATCTATGATGCCACCGTCGTGAGCAAGCTGAAGGAAGCTGAGGCAATCTCCGTGGGCAAGCTGAACATGGATGAGTTTGCCATGGGAGGCTCGGGCGAGAATTCCAGTTTTTATCCAACACACAACCCCTGGAATCTTGAATATGTTCCGGGCGGCTCCAGCAGTGGTTCCGCCGCGGCGGTAGCGGCCGGCGAAGTGTATTTCTCGCTTGGCTCGGATACCGGCGGGTCGATTCGGCAGCCGGCGGCTTACTGCGGCATTGTAGGTATGAAGCCGACATACGGCCTGGTGTCCCGTTATGGTTTGGTGGCTTTTGCTTCCTCACTCGACCAAATCGGGCCGCTGACCAAAAACGTGGAGGACAGTGCTTACCTGCTTCAAGCGATTGCAGGCCACGATCCGAAGGATTCGACATCCTTGAATACGGAAATTCCCGACTATATCAGCGCATTGACAGGTGACGTCCGGGGATTGCGTATTGCTGTACCGAAGGAATACCTTGGTCAGGGAATCGATCCGAATGTGAAGGATGCTGTGCTGACGGCATTGAAAGTGCTAGAAGGGTTGGGAGCCGTCGTGGAAGAAGTATCCCTTCCGCATTCGGAGTATGCCGTTGCCGCCTATTATCTTTTGGCGTCCTCGGAGGCGTCCTCCAATCTGGCTCGTTTCGACGGAGTGCGGTATGGCGTACGCGCCGACAATCCAAAGAATTTGCTGGACGTATATCTGAAATCCCGCAGCGAAGGCTTCGGTAATGAAGTAAAGCGCCGGATTATGCTCGGCACTTACGCATTAAGCTCCGGCTATTACGATGCTTACTATTTGAAGGCGCAAAAAGTGCGCACTTTGATTAAACGCGACTTCGAACAAGTGTTTGAAAAATATGACGTGGTCATCGGGCCGACTGCGCCGACAACGGCTTTCCGCATCGGTTCGCAGACAGAGGACCCGCTCACCATGTATTTGAACGATATTCTGACGATCCCTGTCAATCTGGCCGGCATACCAGCGATCAGCGTTCCTTGCGGATTCTCGGACGGACTGCCGGTAGGTCTGCAAATTATCGGCAAAGCGCTCGATGAATCGACGATTCTCCGCGTAGCCCATGCTTACGAGCAGCACACCGACTTCCATAAGCAGCGTCCGCAGCTGTAATAGAAAGGAGCAACCTTAAGTGACAGCAGCAACCGATAAGAAATACGAAACCGTCATCGGACTCGAGGTGCACGTGGAATTGCACACGAAATCCAAGATTTTCTGCGGCTGCTCCACCTCATTTGGAGCTCCGCCGAACACGCATACCTGTCCGGTTTGTTTAGGACATCCCGGCGTGCTTCCCGTACTGAACAAGCAGGCGGTGGAATATGCCATGAAGGCAGCAATGGCGCTCAATTGCCGGATCGCAACGGAAAGTAAATTCGACCGGAAAAACTATTTTTACCCTGACTCCCCTAAAGCTTACCAAATTTCGCAGTATGACAAGCCGATAGGCGAGCATGGCTGGATTGAGATCGAAGTGAACGGCGAGACGAAGCGCATCGGCATTACGCGCGTCCATCTGGAGGAGGATGCGGGCAAGCTTACGCACGTGGACGGAGGATATGCTACGCTTGCCGACTACAACCGCGTCGGCACTCCGTTGATTGAGATCGTATCCGAACCGGATCTCCGTTCTCCAGAGGAAGCGCGCGCATATCTGGAGAAGATCAAGGCCATCATGCAGTATTGCGACGTTTCCGACGTGAAGATGGAGGAAGGTTCCCTGCGCTGCGACGCAAACATCAGCTTGCGTCCTTTCGGGCAAAAGGAATTCGGTACGAAAACCGAGCTCAAAAACATGAACTCGTTCCGCGGCGTTCAACGCGGTCTGGAATACGAGGAATGGCGGCAAGCAGACGTGCTGGATAGCGGGGGCCATATCGTGCAGGAGACGCGCCGCTGGGATGAGGCCCAAGGCAAGACGCTGACGATGCGCAGCAAGGAGGAGGCTCACGACTATCGCTATTTCCCCGATCCGGACCTGGTCTCTCTGTATATTGATGAGGAATGGAAGGCTCGCGTCCGCGCATCGATTCCTGAACTGCCGGATGCGCGCAAGAAACGCTACATCAGCGAATATGGTTTGCCGAGCTACGACGCGGAGGTCATTACCTCTTCCATCAAGCTTGCTGATTTCTTCGAGGAGAGCTTGAACTTCACGAAAGACGCCAAGGCGGTTTCCAACTGGATTATGGGCGACCTGCTCGGATATTTGAACGCCAACAGCCTGGAGCTTGCCGACGTGAAAATTACGGGTAAAGGTCTGGGAGAAATGATCGGGCTTATCGAAAAAGGAACGATCAGCAGCAAAATCGCCAAAACCGTATTCAAGTCTATGCTGGAAACGGGCAAAGACCCTCAGACCATTGTTGAAGAGCAAGGTCTGGTGCAGATCAGTGATGAAGGGGCGATTAAAGCCGTTGTCGATCAGATTGTGAATAACAATCCGCAATCGGTTGCCGATTATAAGGCGGGCAAAGAAAAAGCGGTCGGCTTCCTGGTCGGACAAGTCATGAAGGAAACCAAGGGCAAAGCCAATCCGGGTCTGGTAAACAAGCTGATTATCGAACGTCTTAACGCATAATGTAAATCCAAAGTGGTATGCGCCTCGGTCCGGCGTGGCAATTGGGTGTGCCGGACTTTGGAGGTCATTACCGCTTTCTTTATGCACAAAGGGGGCGAAATCCATGATTCGTGCAATCGATCTGAACGATACGCAGGAAGTGCTGGAGTTCCTCACCCTGCAGCTAACCGCTTATCGGGTGGAGGCGGAGCTGATCGGTTTTGAGGAAATTCCTCCGTTGTTTGATTCCCCGCTCAGCTTAAAAGAATCCGGGGAATCGTTCTTCGGTTATTATGAAGAAGGAAAGCTCAGAGGTGCCGCGGCATGCAAACAGAGCGCCAGAGAATTGACGATCAGCCGCATGATGGTGTATCCGGATTGTTTTCGCCGCGGAATTGCAAGCAAACTGCTGAAGCACCTTGAGCAATTTGCGCTGCCGGGGATGAGGATTATCGTATATACGGGGACGAACAATATTCCTGCCGTTCAATTGTATGATAAACATGGATACCAGCCGCTTCAGATGCAGTTGGTGGCGCCGGGGATTACATTAACGAAATTCCAGAAAGTGTTATAATCGCGGCAGTTTACGGTTTTTCACGATCCGTTCGTGCCGCCCGATAGGGGAACCAACAGATAAGGCCTGTTTCGGCCTTTTTTTTGCTTTTTATAGGGAAATATAGCATATAGAGGCACCCGGCATTTTTTTTTGCAAAGTCTCCAGTAACGAACCTTTCCGTGTTACAATAATCTTCATTAATCTTTATCATTGATCGGGAGGCGACGGTTTATGAATGATCCGTGGACAATTGACACGCTGCATATTACGCTTCGTTTACTGCTGGCCTTATTGTTAGGTGGAGTCATCGGATTCGAACGGGAGCAAAATAATCGTGCAGCCGGGCTGCGCACTCATATTCTCGTATGCCTTGGGTCTACGCTGATCATGCTGTTGTCGATGTATGGGTTTGCTGAATTCGCCAAGCTGGATAATGTCCGGTTGGATCCTGCCCGGCTCGCGGCACAGGTGATCAGCGGCATCGGATTTTTAGGAGCGGGAACGATTCTTTTCACCGGTAAGTCTATCACGGGGCTTACAACGGCGGCTTCCTTGTGGGTTGTCGCGGCCATTGGCCTTGCCGTCGGCGCAGGATTTTATTATGCCTCGGTTCTGACTTGTGCGCTGGCTTTGGTCAGTCTTTTTTTACTAAACCTCGTCGAGCAAAAATATTTTCACACGAAAAAAACGCTTTTTTTTAAGCTGGAGGCTACCGATAGTCCAAGTCTTCTCGGCCGAGTTGTTACTATGCTGAGCAAGCAAGGCAACGTCATTCAAAAGCTTTCGGTGGAAGAAATTCCCATGGAGAATGGGAATCGGCTTCAGATTACTTTAATGCTTCGCTTAGCCAAGAATGTAAAGGTTGCCCAAACGGTGGAGGAACTGATGAGCTTGGATGGAGTGAACTCGGTTTCATGCGATTAATTTTTGGCGCAAAGTGAAGGGATTTTGGAATGCGCCGCGTCTAAGAGAGTGAAATAAGAAACAGCAAGGCGGTGAAATGATGGAAATCATGACGGATGAACAGCTGGCCGACCAGGTCCGTCAGGGTGATCATGAAGCTTATCGGGAGCTGATTGATCGCCATAAGGACTATATTTATACGCTGATCTACCGCATGATTGAGCATCGCGAAACCGCCGAGGATTTGACGCAGGAAGTATTTATCAAGCTTTACCGTTCATTGGATCGCTTTCGCGGGGAGTCACAACTGAAGACCTGGATTTACCGCCTTACTGTCAATATGGTGACGGATTATCTGCGCTCCCGGTGCAGAAGGCCGCACGAGGCGGTGTTGGACAAAGTCAAAAGCTGGTTCGGCGACCGAAAGCAAGAACCGGAAACCCGCGCGCTGCAAAAGGAAGAACAGCAAACCGTACTGACGCTGCTCGCAGAACTGCCTGAGAAATACAGGCTCATTCATGTATTTGTACCATTACAAGCAGTTAACCTATCAGGAAATATCGGAGACTACCGGGCTGCCGCTCAAGACCATTGAGACGAGATTATATCGGGGTAAAGCACTGTTGAAGGAAAAATGGCTGGAGGTGCGGGATCATGGCTGTCATGCATCCGAACGATCAAGAGCTGCAACGATATCTGAATAGAAGGTGCTCCGCGAAGGAAGACCGACGAATCGGTTATCATATCAAAGCGTGCTCCGGCTGCCGCAGGAGAATCTCCGTTTTACTGGACATGGAGATGGCTTTAGAGGAGCTTCCTGTTCTGCAGGCTCCAAGTGATCTGGCAGACCGGGTGATGTCTTCGATCGAAGTCGAAGCTTCATTGGTTCATTCCGGACGGGACTCGGGTCGAACTGCTGTAAGCGGGAAGCGGCGCGCGTATTGGCGTTCCGAACTTATCAACGGGCTGGTCGCCACCGCGGCAACTTATTTATTTATTAGTACCGACATTGTAGGGAAACTGATCAACCTCGATGCGGGCGAGCTTGAGGCCGGTCTACGCTCCGGTGCAATCCAGTTCCTTCAGGCCGTCGGAGAGGTTTCGCGCCATTTGCTGTTCTAAGGAGGAGTCACCAATGCAAGGTCAGGATCAATCGAAAGATCCGAATATCCATAAAGACGACCAAGAAGAAGCTTTTTTACGGGAGAGAATGGAACGCTACGGGCAGGCCCGCAGGCGGCAGCCTTATGATCCGGTCTTTGATCAGCGGTTGCCCCGTAAAAACAAATGGATCGCCGGAATTCTTTCCTTTTTGATCCCCGGTACGGGTCAGCTCTACTTGGGTCTCATGCGGCGGGGCATGGGCATCATGCTGCTGATGATTATCGATATTTTTGCCATTGTATTCTTTGCCACAAGCAAAGCGACAAGCATCCCGCTCATTGTTTTATTCTCTCTGCTTGTGCCTGTCATTTATTTCTATAATATCTTTGATGCGCTGCAGCAGACGGACAAAGTCAACTATGCCGGTTCTTCTTATGGCGTTGGCCATAGTGCACGGGACGAAGAGGGGATGTTCTTCCCGGGGGAGGAGCCGAGAAAGCCAAAGCTTCGGGGGAACGGATTCGGCTATGTATTGATTGCTGCAGGGGCGCTCCTTATACTTGTGAACGGTAAACCGGCTTGGCTTGATCATGTGTTTGATTTTTTGGGATCGTCAACCGGAGCAGTGATCCTGATTGCCGTAGGGCTCTATATGTTCATTAAGGAATCGACGAAAAAATAAGGAGAGACACATATGCATAAAGCAGGTCGCTTTACTGCGGCGGTTCTGCTCGTGCTGGTCGGCGGAGCCGTGATTGCGGACAGGAGGATGAATACGAACTTCACGACGGTGCTTATAGATTGGTGGCCGCTGCTGTTCATCTTTTTGGGCGTGGAATATATTTTGTTCAATATGAAATACGGGAACAGCGAACGCCAACTGAAGCTGGATTTGGGGGGCATCATCTTTGCCGTCATGATCTCAGCGGTGGTGATTGTGAGCACACAGACAACGGATTTTTTAAAAAAGTTCGACGGATTCCATTTTTCGCAAGCCATTGAATCCATAACTTCCGAAGGGTACCGGTTTGATAAAGACGTGACGTTGATTCCGCTTTCTTCTGATACGGAAACCATACGAATCGGTAACCTGTCGGGTAACGTTGTCGTACAATCGGGTCAGGTTGATCAAGTGCAGGTGGAGCTTACTGTCATCGTGAAGGCAGACAATGAAAACGAAGCCAAGCCGATTGCAGATGAGTCCAGGCTGGAATTTGATGAAAGCGACGGCACGCTTGATATTCAGGCAGTTGCCAAGGAGTATCCGGGATCCTTTTTCGGCAGCCGGAAGCCGCGGATGGATCTGGTGGTCACCCTGCCGGAGAAACAGAAGGTCAATCTGGATATGAAGCTGGAGAATGGTAAAATCAATGCTGCAAGACTTCCAATAAAAGAACGGTTTACCGGGAAAACTACAAACGGAGAAATTCAGGTATCTGAATTGAATGGCGATTTGCGCTTCACCACGTCTAACGGCCGGATTCTGGCAGCGCACACACAAGGCAGCTTGAATCTGAAAACCTCAAACGGACGGGTTGAAGTCAACAACCATCAAGGTGATGCAGTGATAGAGTCTACCAACGGAGAAATTCGTGCGATGAATGCATCGGGGACGATTCAAACGGAGACCTCCAATGGAGCCATTGTGATTGATGGTGTGCTAAAAGAAGTTAAGGCACATACAAGCAACGGATCCGTCGACATTTCAAGCCGAACGGTGGATGGAGATTGGGATGTCAAGACATCGAATGGGAAGATTGACGTAAAGCTTCCGTCTGCCGGGGACTATCGGGTTGAAGGAAAAGGCAGCGAAGATGGTATTCAGACCAATCTTCCGCTGATAGTACAAAGAGATACGGTTACCGGAACCATCGGCGGAGGGCAGCATCGGATCCGGCTGGAGACGAATGACTCTCTGTCTATCCAAATGATGAATTGACAATTTACTCGGCATGCGAGTAGAATAAAGTGATGTATTTTCTTTGAGCGGGCGGTGCACACCATGAACCTTGGTTTAGAACAAGCGTTAAACAAACTCAAGACGATGGGCGTTCGAATGACTCCGCAGCGGCATGCCATTTTATCCTATTTGCTTGATACGATAATTCACCCAACGGCGGATGAAATTTATAAGGCGCTGTCGCCGCGTTTTCCCAGCATGAGCGTTGCCACCGTATACAATAACCTTAAAGTGTTTATTGAGGCCGGATTGGTTCGGGAGTTGACGTACGGCGATCATTCCAGCCGGTTTGATGCGAATTTGTCCGATCATTACCATGCGCTCTGCGAGCGGTGCGGCAAACTGGTTGATTTTGCTTATAAGCCTTTGAACGATTTGGAACAGGCGGCGGGAGAATTGACGGGTTTTCACGTGAAGAGTCACCGTGTTGAAGTGTACGGCATATGTTCCGATTGCGCGATGCAATCCACATGATAGATTGATAGATTTAAGGTATAATGGACGTGTTCGTTCCGCCTGTTGGCGCTCGAATACGTCTTTTCTTTTTATCTCAACATTGTGGATACGGGAGTGAAGCCATGCGTCGTGGGAAAAAACGTAGAAAGCCCCTGCTGCTTATGACGATTGCCGTTATGTGCGGCATGGTTTTCGGACTTTATTATTGGTCGGTCTATGTGCCGAGCTCCAAGCATGAAGAACCGGGCTTTGAAGGGAATCCGAAACCGGTGTTTTATCAAGGGACCATGCTTAATGATCCGGCCATCGGGTCTAAAGAAAGTTTAAAACTCCCTTTGGACATTGTGAAAGAACACATCGATCCGTCTCTGATTTATGAGGAATCATCCGAATCGACTATTATAACCACTCAAGATAAGGTAGTTCGACTGCGGACAAGCGAACTGACGGGAATGATGAATGAGAAACCGTTCAAACTCCGTTTTCCGTTGGAAAAAAAGGACGACAAGGTGTACCTTCCCATTGATCCGCTAAAAGACCTGTATGAGATCGAACTGCGCGAGTCCGAAGAGACCGGTGCGGTGCTGATGTTCAAAGCAGGCGATACCGTGCGTTGGTATCAGGCAGTTTCATATCCCGGCAAGCCGGACCGAACGATTCCCATGCGTCGGGATCCCTCGATTAAAGCGATCATTTTAGCTGACGTGAAGCAGGGAGAGAAGGTGATGGTATGGGATGAGCATGAACAGTGGCTGCGTGTTCAGCTAACCAGCGGTTATATGGGGTATATTCGCAAGGAGCAGCTGGTTGCCGATCAGGAGGAGACCATTCCCCAAAAGAAGCCTGTCGCCGAATTCGTTCCCAAGCAGCCGGTCAGCGGAAAAGTGAATTTAACCTGGGAGCATGTGGTCACCAAAAATCCGGATACCTCCAACATTCCTCCGATGCCGGGAGTCAATGTGGTCAGTCCCACCTGGTTTCATTTGGAAGACGGGGAAGGCAATTTGAATAACCTGGCCGATCCGGCCTATGTCAAATGGGCCCACGAGAGGGGATACCGGGTTTGGGCACTCTTCAGCAATGGGTTTGACCCGAAAAGGACGACCGATGCCTTATCCACTTACGATAAACGGATGACCATGATCAAGCAGCTGCTCGCTTTCACGCAGATGTACTCGCTTGATGGCATTAATATTGATTTTGAAAACGTGTATCTCAAAGATAAACAAAACCTGGTTCAATTCGTCCGTGAAATGACGCCGCTTATGCATGAACAGGGGCTTATTGTCTCGATAGATGTAACGCCGATATCCAGCAGCGAGACGTGGTCACTCTTTTACGACCGTAAAGCGCTTGTGGAGTCGGTCGATTACATGATGCTGATGGCTTATGACGAGCATTGGGCAAGCAGTCCGAAGGCAGGGTCAGTGGCATCGCTGCCTTGGGTGGAACAGTCCATTGTTGCGCTCCTTGAGGAGGATATCCCCCCGTCAAAGCTGATTTTGGGAATTCCTTTTTATACCAGGGAATGGACGGAGGAAGTGAAGGACGGCAAAACCAACGTGAGCTCAAGGGCCGTGTTCATGGATAGGCCGCAGCGGATCATCAAGGAGAAGAACCTGACTCCTGTTTTTTCTGCAGAAACCGGTCAAAACTATATCGAATACGAGGAAGACGGCAAGCGCAAAAAAATCTGGATCGAGGATGAGACCTCGGTTAAAGCGAGAATTGCACTGGTGAATAAATATCATCTTGCCGGAGTCGCTTCCTGGCGCAGAGGCTTTGAGAACCCGCAGGCGTGGAACTGGATTCATTCGACGCTCGAATCAAAGCAATAAAAACTGGCTTTGCCGTAACGCGGCGAAGCCAGTTTTTTTGTGTCGGCTACCGGGATGAGGCCGGCAAACTCCCGATCAAGTAGAGGATGTCGTTTCGCTTCGGCTGACCGAAGTACCTGTAGTTTCCTCCGGATTTTCGCTCGGAGCGTATTTGGGGTCGAATGTTAAAATGGTTTTGCAGTACATACAGCGGTCGGTTTTGCCCAGCATTTTGGTATGCTTTCCGCATTCAGGACATACCAGTACCGTGGCGCTTGTTGACATCATGCCTGCTGTAAAATAAACGCCCATACTGACCAGCATGGAAATTCCGCCAAGCACCATGCACGTCGCCGCTAGGATGCGCCCTATTTTTCCCCATTCAAAGACGATACCCGCAAGTCCGGTAATCATGAGCAGCATCCCGCCCATCGTCAGAAGGAGCCCCCATAACCGGAATTCATTTACTTTACTTGACTTGAACCTCATTAACGTCACTTCTTTCATAGGAATAATTATGTGAATTTTGACACAAAACCTTGGCAGGAAACTGAATTTGAATGTAGAAATAATCATAAATATTGCATTATTTGATTCTTGCGCTCAAAGTCAGGAGGCTTCCTTGATGGAATCAGTAAAACAATATTGGGTTGAAAAACTCCGGCAGGATGAAGCTGTCATCAGTGTGTCGGCAGTCGATAGCCCTTCGATGTTCTCTTCCGTGACGGACGGATTCGATATTCTGCTTCTTGTCGTCAGTCATGACAATAAACGAACTTATCAACAAATTCATTATATAAAAGACAACCTACGTATACAAGAAAGGTGGATCAGTCCTGATGCGTTGGAGCAGCGGATCCTGCATGCAGAACACAGCAACTTGATTTATTGGATCTTAAAAGGGGAGATACTTTTGGATCGGAATACGTATATGGAGAGCTTGCGTCATAAGATACTTGAATTCCCGGTTGAGCTGCGGGAGCGCAAGCTTCTTATTGAATTCTCCAAGTTTTTGCGGTGCTACCTGCAGAGTAAAGAATATATATTAAACGAGCATTTTCTGGACGCTTACAACAATATTCTTGAAGCGCTGCGCCACTGGGCGCGGATTGTCATTATTGAATCGGGAAGCCATCCCGAGGTTACCGTATGGCGTCAAGTGAAAACGATTAATCCCGGGATTTATAAATTGTACGAGGAGCTCACCTTAAGCAGGGAAACGTTAAAACAGCGAGTGCAGCTGGTTTTGCTGGCTTGTGAATTTTCCGTGATGTCGAAGATGGAGAACTGCTGCAAGCTGCTTATCGATTTGCTTGCGAGCAGAGAGGAAGCCTGGAGCCTGCAGGAACTGCAGCAGGTTCCGAAGCTGGCAGATGTGAAAGCGGAGCTTCCGCTGCTGGTGAGCAAGCTGGTCAAAAAATCGCTGGCCAAAGAGGTGATCTTTACGATCGACTCTGAATTCTCCGTGCTTGAGCTTCGTTATAAAGGTGTCAAGAACCAAAGTTTGTGATATAATGTCAACAATTGAATAGCCACTAGGGGAGCCTTCATGCAAGCGGGGCTGAGATAAAGAAGCGAATTCTTTGACCCTTGGAACCTGATTACGGCAGTCCGCAGAACGCGGACGGCAACTGGATCATACCAGCGTAGGGAAGTGGACGAATGTTTACGGATTTGTTGTAAGGCATTTGCTCATCAAGTCGACCTGCTCTGGGTTGGCTTTTTTTATGTACGGATTTAGAGGAGGTGAACGGATGAGACTCATCGTGAACGGGGAGCCAAGAGAAATGGACAACGTTTCTACGGTAGCGGAAATGCTGGCGGCGTTCAAACTGGAGAACAAAATATTGGTAGTGGAATTGAACAAGGAAATAATTGAACGCGGCACATATAACGAGACGCGTCTGAATGATGGCGACCGGGTGGAGATCGTCCATTTTGTCGGCGGAGGTTAACATATTTTTGTACAATGAAGGAGATAATGAACATGAGTGAAACGTTGAAAATTGGTCCTTATGAATTTAAATCCCGGTTGCTTTTGGGTACGGGGAAATTTACGGATCTGAAAATTCAGGAACAAGCTGTTCGTGTCTCGGAGGCGGAGGTACTGACGTTTGCCATTCGCAGATTGCCGATCGATAACCCGGATGCACCTAACTTTCTTGAAACCTTGGATTTGAAAAAGTTTACCCTACTGCCTAATACAGCCGGTGCCTATACGGTAGAAGAAGCGGTGCGGATTGCCCGTCTCGCGAAAGCCTCCGGATTGTGCGATATGATCAAAGTTGAAGTGATCGGTGATCCAAGAACCCTGCTGCCGGATCCGGTCGGCACCCTTGAAGCGACCAAAATATTGGTGGATGAAGGCTTTATTGTACTTCCTTATACTTCAGACGATCCGATACTTGCGCGCAAGCTGCAGGAAGCGGGAGCTGCGGCGGTGATGCCGGGCGCTTCGCCGATCGGCTCCGGTCAAGGTATCGTAAACCCGAATAATTTGCGATTTATTTTGGAAGAAGCGAAGGTGCCGATTATCGTTGATGCTGGAATTGGCGGACCTGCCGATGCCGCTTTGGCGATGGAGCTTGGAGCAGACGGCGTTCTACTGAATACGGCAGTGGCCGGAGCGGGTGATCCGGTTCTGATGGCTGAAGCGTTTAAACTGGCTGTCGAGGCGGGACGCAAGGGCTTTATTGCCGGCCGGATCCCTAAGAAACGGTATGCCTCCGCGAGCAGTCCGGTTGAAGGTATGATTGAATAATGGAAAGCAGGAGCTCTTTGGCCCTAAGGTACAGCAGAGCTCCTTTATTTTTTTGTTCCGGACGCTTGACTTTCAAATTGGGGATATGTTAAATTAATTTTCGCCGCTTCAAACGGCTTACCGTGATGAAGCCTCTCGATGAAGAATAGAAATAAATGTTTTTAAAAAAAATGCTTGCATTGAGATAGGCGAATATGGTATATTATAAAAGTCGCCGCTAAACGAGGTGACAACAAGCGACAAAGTTGAAAAATCCTTGTACAGCAAGGTTTTAGCAGTAAAATTGCCCTTTGAAAACTGAACAACGAGTGAGTGTAAAGATAGAGAATCGAGAGATTCTCGCCAGTAGTAGATGTATGAGCTAATCAGCTTTTCTTTCATGGAGAGTTTGATCCTGGCTCAGGACGAACGCTGGCGGCGTGCCTAATACATGCAAGTCGAGCGCTAGGGGTGCTCCCTTAGGGGAGCTCCCCTGGAGCGGCGGACGGGTGAGTAACACGTAGGCAAC
>NZ_JALJRM010000048.1:0-20209 GCF_024519685.1 Paenibacillus sp. Pae15
AAGTGCCTCTAAACCCTTGTGACATAAGGATTTTTTGATTATTCAGCAAGCCCTAATTTAATAACAAGCTACATGAGAGAGGTCTCTTTGGTTGAAGACATCATCGTCAACGCTGTCTCGGACGCCGACAAAGCATTTCAAATGCTGGACAGCGATATCGAGAAAAAGATGAGCGACTATTCAGACCGGCTGTTAAAAAAATACCGGGAAAACCCGAATGTAGAATCATGGGACTACCAAGCACTGAAAAATGAATTGGATGGGATGGACATCTATATCATAGATGACACGCAAACGATCCTATACAGCAGTTTTACCAAGGATGTAGGATTGAATTTCAGAGAAAAAGACGGCACCTTGGGTCCATTCGCACAGCTCTTAAGAGAAAGGCTGAAAGGAAACCAATTCGTAGCGGACGGCCTGGATCAGGAAACCAATACGGGCAAATTAAAAAAATACAGCTACGTTCCCACGCATGACCATAAATATTTGATCGAACTTGGCTTGTACCAAGAAAATAATCCGATTTTCAAGAGCTTTAACTTCCTTGAAATCAGCAGTAAACTGAAAGAAAAATACAGCTATATCAATGACATCACTGTGTATACAACCTCGGGAAAAGCCATCGGCAAATCAAGCGAAGATGGAAAGTCGCTCCTGGTCGCCGACGAAAACAGGCCAATCTTCAACAAAGCGGTCCATGATAAAATAGTGCAAAAAGTAAAAAGAACGATACATGGCGATCCTGTCACTTATCGCTATGTCCCATATATCGTTCAATTTGAAACCGATGTGGCTAAGCATACGGATCAACGCATTATTGAAATTGTTTACAACGAAAAAGATTTAAAAAACAAACTAAAGCAAAATAATCAAATCTTCTTGCTTCAGCTATTTGCTACCATCGCCTGTGCCTTAATGATTTCCTACATTATTACAAGGCTGGTTGCAAGACCAATGTACCTGGCATACCATGATTTGCTAACGGGCCTTTCAAATCGCGCAGTTTTCGAAAATTCGCTTATGTCAAGCGTTGAAAAAAACAAGAAAAAAGGAAGAAAAACAGGGTTATTGCACATAGACCTTGATAATTTCAAAAAGATCAACGATACGCTTGGACACGAAGCGGGCGATTATTTTCTCAAAGAAGTGGGCAGGAGAATCCGCTCCGTTGTTAATGATCCGAACGATATCACGGCACGTCTTGGAGGAGACGAATTCGTGATCATCCTTAACCATGTAATGGATGAAAATGCAGCCTCGAACGTTGCGCTTCAGATTATTCAAGAGTTAAAGCGCCCCATCGAAATTAAAGGGGCGGATGTCGTAAAAGAGTATAACATTACCGCATCTATCGGCATTGCTCTTGCTCCTGATCATGCTCAAGACTCGGACGAATTATATAACTGTGCAGATCAGGCGCTCTATCATGCAAAACGTACTGGCAAAAATACATTCAGCGTGTATAACAAAGCTTGAAAGCCTTATTTTTCATCCACATTGTGATAAACGCGCTGGACATCCTCCAGATCTTCAAGTGCATCGATCAGTTTCTCGAACTGCGCTAATTCGTCTGGTGCAAGATTCACGTAATTTTGCGCAAGCATGGTCAGTTCCGCCACGGTAAATTCCGTAATGCCCGCCTGCTTAAGCGCGGTTTGGACGGCATGAAACTGGTCCGGCTCGGCATAGATGATAATGGAATCATCTTCTTCTGTGATATCTCGAACGTCCACATCGGCATCCATTAATAACTCCAATACTTCGTCGGATGTTTTCCCTTCAACGCCGATAACCGCCGTCGGGCTAAACATATAAGATACAGAACCACTAACTCCCATGTTGCCGCCGTTCTTATTAAAAGCCGAGCGTACGTCCGCTGCAGTGCGGTTGACGTTATTCGTAAGCGTATCAACGATAATCATGGCGCCGCTCGGTCCGAATCCCTCATAACGGAGCTCCGAATAATTGTCCTCCGAGCTTCCTTTGGCCTTTTCGATGGCCCGGTCGATTATGGCTTTCGGCACATTGTATGTTTTGGCCCGCTCAAGCACGAATTTTAACGCTTGATTGGATTCCGGGTCGGGTTCCCCTTTTTTCGCCGCTACATAAATCTCTATTCCGAATTTGGCATAGACCCGACTCGTGTTGGCATCCTTCGACGCTTTTTTCTCTTTAATATTATTCCACTTACGCCCCATGTTTTACCTGCTTTCTTTTTTGTACTTTATTCCAGCTTGCAGCAAAACAAGCCATACGGATTCTCTCTTCAATTATATTATATTAAATAAAACGATATCTGGACAAGCTCTCACATCGTGGAAACCCCATACCAATGAATGATTCCACCCGATGGCAGTCGGATATAAACCGTCCCCCGCACTTCTTGATATTGGAGGCCTTTAGGTAAAAAGTTAAAAATAGTTTACAAAATGTCAAAAATAAATTACCATATACACCAAAGGAGGCGATAAATCGAATATGCAGAAAAACGGCAGACTATATAATAAACTAAACGTGCTACGAGCTGAAAAAAAGTGGACGCAGCAAGATTTAGCCAAAAAAGTCGGAGTTTCGAGACAAACCATCGCTTCTATTGAAGCCAATCGCTATAATCCATCCCTGATTTTAGCCTTTGAGATTTCATTTGTTTTTGATAAAGAGCTGCAGGAAGTTTTTCAATACGAATTAGTCGAGGAGAAATCATGATGTTTACTCTTATCGGTATCATTTTATCTTTTATCGGACTTGCCGCGGTCATCTTTTCAGCGTATTTCATTAAAAAAGAAGGGGGAGACGAAAGAGGGGATAAAATATTGGGTATGGCAGGAATAGCCGTTTATTTTTCATTTTTGTTAGGCTATTTGGTTATTTTTATGATCAATACGATCGTGCCGCTAAATGGAGAACAATATACGTTTGCCTTCACTTGTTTATTTGCATTCGTTGTCGTGTCTTATGCTATGACGATAATAAGTTTGAAAAGACGGTATTAGCATATGGGAATTTGCGGCCAAGCCATTAAACCGGCCCGGCAAAAATCAGCGGGGGTGGGAGGAGGCCGCCTGTTAAAGCGGGGACCGTCGTTGTCAAACTATAAACCGGTACCCGGATCCCCAGACCGTACCTATATATTGAGGCTTGGACGGGTTCTCCTCGATTTTCTCCCTGATCCGGGCGATGTGTACCGTAACCGTGGACGCATCGCCAAGCGCATCCATCCCCCAAATCCGTTCAAACAGCTCTTCCTTGCCAAATACCCGGTTGGCATTTTGCAGAAGAAACAGAAGCAGGTCGAATTCCTTATGAGCCAACGTTACTTCTTTCCCGTTCACAAAAACCCTTCTGGCCTCCTTCTGGATCTCCAGCCCCCTGACCCGGATCTTGCCGCCTTCGTCAACATGGCCGAACCGTTCTTTCATCCGTTCAAACTTGTTTAGATGAGCGTTAACCCGGGCCACCAGCTCGCCGGAGCTGAAGGGCTTTGTAATATAATCGTCCGCGCCAAGGCCAAAACCGTTAATTTTATAAATTTCCTCCGCCCTGGCCGATACCAGCAGCACGGGAATATCCTCCTTCTCGCGGATCGTTTTCAAAACCTCGAATCCATCCATCCCCGGCAGCATAATATCCAGAATGATGAGGTCAAACGTTTCCTCCTCCAGAGCTTTCAAACCGTCCGTTCCGCTATTGACGATCTTCACGGAAAAGCCGCTCAGCACCAGATAATCCTTTTGCAGATTGGCTATGCTTTGATCGTCCTCAACAATCAATATCTTTTTTTTCATCGTAACCTCCAAAAATGCTAATACTTTTTCAGAGATATCATCATGCGGGTTCCTTCTCCTACAGTGCTTCTGACCCAGATCTTTCCTTCATGGCCTTCCACAATTTGTTTGGCAATAGCCAGCCCAAGGCCGCTGCCGTCCACACTCTTTCTAGACGGATCCGCACGGTAAAATCGTTCAAAAATATGGGGAAGGTCAACCTCGGGTATTCCTTTTCCATTGTCTCTAATTTCTATGATAGCGGATGTCCGGGTTTCCCTTAAAATAATATCCACCTGTCCGTTAACCTTTTCCATATACTTCCTAGAATTATCGAGAATGTTTTGAATGACCCGTTTCAACCTTTCCCTATCGATTAACACATAGACGGGCTCCTTCAATTCACTGATCAGCGCCAGTTTGATATTCGCCTTTTCATATTCGTAGCGATGGTCAAACACGCAATCCTCGAAGTACTGCTCCAGATTCGTTTTTTCAAAATGATAAGGGATTTGGTTCAAATCCAGCTTGGAGTACAAAAGAAGATCGTCAATCATGGCGTTCACCAGCATCGCCTTTGATCGTGCCGTTTCCAGGTATTCCTCCATTTTGTCCGGTGTGTTGGCTACCCCGTCGATAATGCCTTCGATATATCCTTTAATGGAAGTCACAGGGGTCTTTAAGTCGTGAGAGATGCTGGATATCAAAAATTTCCTGTTTTCATCGTATTTCTGCTGCAGATAAACAGACTCCTTCAGCTTAATCCTCATGAACTCCAGCGTCCTGCACAGTTCCCTGACCTCTCCTTCGCCTTCCTCCGCAATCCCGAAGCTTAAATCGCCTTCACTAATTTTAACGGCGGCATCTCTCAGCCTGGCGATCGGTGTAATGATGCCGCGGGAGAACCGGTAGGAAACCCAAAAGTTCATGATCAAAAAAGAAAGAATAAAAAAGCTGACCGTAAAGATGCCGAGAAACAGGTAAAAGCCCGTTTTCAGCTTGATCGGCGCAAGCAGCAGCAAAACGCCCTTATCTCCCGATTGAAGGCTGTAGTCCGCTCTGGCAAACATATAGGTTTTGCCCTCCAGCTCCAAAGTATCAAGATTGGGCATATTATCGGATAACATCAAGCTTTTTTCAATGTCGATGGCATTAAACTTTTTTGTGGTATATACAACCTCTCTGTTTTTCAAAATAACGGCATTCGCCCCCAAAGCCTTAACCCGATCGGACAGCTCTTGCTGATAGGATTTATCAAGCAGTTGTTCGAACTCTAGGGTCTGCGCCGCCCTCTTGATCTCGCCGATCCCTGATCGGACTTCAAAGATCCTTTTGAAATCGTCGATATCCGCTTCCGGACCAAGCACTTTCGTATAAGCTGCAACGAATATGATGACAGCCAGAACGGTTAATGCAATGGAAACCAGCACGGTCAGCGCATTCATCATAAAAAAGCGTTTGGTTAATTGCATTTGGAGATACCTTTCTATATATCCTTGCGGTCAAACAAATAATAACCCGCTGTAAATAACATTATACCACAGCCCGACATGATCAGGATCTGGCGGAAAATTTTAAAACCGTTGACCGTTTCCGAAATCCAAAGCGTATACCAGTCAAACATGGAGGTAATAAAGAAACTCGAAAAATTGGAAAAAACGATGCCTAAAAAGTTAAACCCGATAAAAATAATGATCGAGAGAAAAAAAACCGCCAGTCCGCCCCGAAGGATATTGGACAGCAATACCACGAGAAGACCAAATACAAAAACAGGAAAAAACGTTGTGACATAAGACAAAACGACCCTTACGATTCCCGTCAGGCTGGCGGACGAAGGATTAAATATAAACCCGGCAAGCAAAGAAAGAATCATCACAAACAGCAGGTTTACAGCAATGAACACGGCTAAATTCAAAACCTTCGCGCTGAATACGCCGAATCTGGAAACAGGCCTGGTGAGCGTGATTTTCATTGTATTTGACGAAAATTCGCCGTTAAACATATCGATGGCCACAAAGGTTGCAAAAAGAGGCAGTATCGTATAAGAAAACATCGATAGAACCACCAAAGGAAATTCGGTGCTGCCTACAACTCTTAATCCAAGACCATGCTTAATTGCCGTAACGGCAACTTGTCCGATCACCACGGCAAGAATGGATAAAATGGCGGCCGCAATCATTTTTTTCTTTTTCAACAGCTTGACGGTTTCATTGATAAATGCAGCCTTAAACCCTGCCATTCCGGTCCACCTCGCTAACAAAATAATTTTCAAGTGACGAATAATTGGAAAGGATATTATGGGTATATTCCACATTGACCAGCTTTCCGCCGTAAACCACTCCGATCCGGGTGCAGGTCAGCTCGACATCATGGATCAGGTGGCTGGAAATAAAGAACGTGGTTCCTTCTTCCTCGGCAAGCCGCTTGATCATCCTCCGCATATCCAGCATACCCTCGACATCAAGTCCGTTTAAGGGCTCGTCCAATATTAACAACTTTGGCCTCGAAAGAATCGCTGCCGCTACCCCAAGCCTTTGTTTCATCCCAAGCGAGAACTTTCTCGATTTTTCATTTTTATATTTTAACATGCCGGTGATTTCAAGACATTCGTCGATTCTTTGCTGGTCCACCTGCGGATAAAACCTGGCAAACAGCTTCAGGTTTTCGTTTGCCGTTAAATAAGGATACGACTCCGCCGTCTCGATAATACACCCCACATGCTTCATCGCATTGACATAGTCCTCTACAATGCTGGCGCCGAAAATCTTCACGTCGCCGCGGTCCGGCTTCATGAGTCCCGCCATCATTTTCATAGCGGTCGTCTTCCCCGCGCCGTTTGGTCCCAAAAAACCGAAGATATCGCCTTGATCGACTTCCAAATTCAAATCGCTGATTCCCCGGCCGTTTTTATATACTTTGGTAAGGTCTGTGATTTCAATCGCTTTTGTCAAAGATAACATCCCCCAATACAAATGACATAGCTGTCCCTGAAGTGAAGTTCAAGTTCACTTCAGGGACAGCCTTTCGATTACTCTTCAAATACGCGGTCAAATTCCCCGTCGAAATACGGGTAACTTGCGTTGGATCTATACGAGTTTTCGTCCAGGATTTCTATGTTCAGGTCGAGATAAATTTTACCGGAGCTGCTCGGATGAAGCTGCCCGTTTTCCTGCTCGCCTTTGGAATTGGTATAAGTAAAGAAAGACATCGCCTTTAATTGGTCCGGATTATATTCAAAATTAAAGTTATATTTGTCAGGATAGTCGGACTCGAATCCGGGCTTCACAGTTTCGTAGTATTTGCCCGTCACTTTATTATTTTCCACGCTCGTGATTTCAAGGATTCTCTCGCCGATTTTCACGAATTTACCGTCTTTCTCGAGGACGATGTTATTTTTATATTTCCCCACATACTTGCTGCTAAATCCGCTGGAATGGCTCACTTTCTCGACGTTTGCGCCTGTCAGATCAGGCTTTGTAATTTTCGTATTTCCAATGTCGGATAGCTTGAGAACCACGCTCAGCGATAAATTATGCTGGACTCCGTTTTTGTCTTTCCCGGAAAGAAACACATCGCCCGTTACATTTTCCAATAATCCCGCTTTGTTTTCAACGGCCGTGCCCGAAATCTTTTTAACAAAAACATCGCTATCAATAACCGGCAGCTTCAAATTTTTATCCGCGCGGCTTTGGGAGCTGATAAACTGCTTTATACCGAAGGAAGAGACGGCATTGACTACGGCAGGCACCTGCGCCTCAGACAAGCTTCCCGAGTATACTCGTCCGCCCTCTGGTCTTTCTTCAGCCTGCACATAGTCCTTCAAATTGCCGACGATGGCGTCAACGATCTTTTCGACCTCCGGCGCCCCCTTCTCGTTAAACGGATTGGTAAACCTGTTCCCTATTTTCCTGTTGAGATCGTCGGGGTATTCCGTCACATAATATTTGTCTTCCGTTCCGCTTTTCCAAATCGAAAGCTTCTGGTCGGAATACGAATATTCCGTTGATGTTTCGCCATTTGATTTTTGAATCTTGCCCGAGCTTTCAAAAACTTGCTTTTCATTATCGATTTTATTGAAGTGGGAAGCCTGAAGCAAGGTTTGATCGTTATCCTTCAGCGTGTACAGCGCCTCGATGGTGTAGTTGTTCAATCCCTTCTCCATCTGCGCCGCGGTATTTTTTATTGAACCTTTAAACCGGTCATAGCCTGAGCCAAGCGCCATATCGGCAAAGGCTGTGGAGATAAAGACACACGCTCCGATCGTAAATGAGAGGACAGTCATCGCATTTTTACTAAGTTTCATTTCGGATCTCCTTTATTTATCTTTTATTTCATCTTGGGGAAACGTTTCCTTACCTTTCATTATAATCAGGGCTTATTGAATCCTTCTAAAGAAACTATTAACAATTTATAAACTCATGCCGGTGCAAAATATAACAAACCGTAGGCGCTCGAGCGCACCCTGAACAAGCTTCTGGAACGATTAGACGATACATGTCGATTTCAATGGATAAGACGTAGTCTCCGAACTTGTAGCCAAACAAAAAAAGCCACTGGAAGTGGCTGTAAATCACGAAAAATTGAACTTCAAGAAAGTACAGACTTTCCCCTTTATCCATCCTGTTCCCTTACAATTAACCCGAGCCATCCAAGGATAGACGGTATCTCCGTTTACTCTTGCCGCTGAGTTTCATCAGGAATTCATAAACGACAGGCACGATCAAAAGCAGCACGATAGCATTCGTGACTACGATACCGATCAGCATAAGCGCCCCCATCATGGCCGATACACTGAGCGTCTCCCCCGTGACGAAAAGTCCGACAAGACCACCGATAACCGTAAACGGGAGCGAGAACATAATCGCAAACGGCGCGAGCCCCCCGCCGAATGTAATGACAAGAATGAGGTAAACAATCGCAACGGCGGCTGCCATCGCGAGACCCAGTTGGGTAAAGGTTTCGTTGATCTGTTCCGTAACGCCGCCGTATTTGACTTCAACGTCCGCCGGTTTCTCCAAGTCTTCGATTTTTGCCTCAAGATCGGAGGATGCCTTCGCTACATCTTTTGTGGTGATGTCGGCATTAATGTCGACGACCATCCTGCCTTCGTTGCGCGTGATGGTGTTCGGCGACTGAAATAAGCGATACGTACACCGGGTTATTATTTGTTAGCTGGGTGACATAAAGAAGAACAGCATAGTTTCGAATCCAAATTCCGACTGTAACAATACCCGTGAAAGAATAATGGTTCGAACATAAGGATTGGAAAACAGCTTTAATACCCCATTTCCTTCAACATTCTTGATAACGTGCGCAGCCTTTCACCGATCAGCTCATCATCATCACTCAGGGCTTGACTGAACAGTTTGATATCTTCATTGATTTTTTCATTGTCCGTACAAACAGCCACAGTCATAGCATCCCCCTGCAGACCAACCCTGTCGATGACAGGATTATGCGGATCATATAGATGCTCGTATCTGTAGGCTTCGCGAAAATGCGCCAAGGAGCGGCAAATCAGAATAGACAGATCAAGAACGCGATGGAGAGGCAGCTCCTCGGATTGCCGCGACCATTTTTCCCCTGTATATCTCCATACTTTCGCAGAAATATCGACCTTTCCCCTATCGTTCCACTGAGCTAATCCCAAGGAAAGACCTTTCGCATCTGTATTTCCGGCAAGTCGACCGTCAACCTGCTCATAGTTTTCAGAAACGACAACAGGCTTATGTTTTAACGTAGTAGGAATTTTCATTTTGTTTCCTTCTTTCTGTTACTAAATTAGTAATTAACTAAATTACTAATTCATTGTATTTCATTTTTTATCTTTAGTCAATTCGGTATTCGGCTGTTACCAGTTATTTGGGCCAAAGGGGAAAAAAGCCCATGTATCAGGACATGAGCTTTCTCAGCAATAAATAGGAATCTTGGGATAAGGCATCGAACACAGCGGAATCAACCTGAGAAATGGACGCGCAACCGTAGTTTAACTCGATAAGCGCTTGGTAAGCGGAGAAAGGTGACTCGTTTTATCGATGGCGCTTTCTCCAGCTTTGTGGTGAGAATCCGCGCTTTGTAATCAACTTCATTAACGCTTGCTTCTCAATTCGCGACAATATATAAGTGCAACATTAAAAGGAAGGGCAACCCCTTCCTTCACCGTTTCTGTTTATAAAACTCATGATACAGCTTCATCAATGCCCGCTTCTCGATCCGCGATACATAAGAACGCGATATGCCCAACTCCTTGGCAATTTCGCGCTGCGTACGTTCCTCTCCTCCCGCCTCGAGTCCGAAGCGGCCGACAACCACTTCCCGCTCCCGTTCATCCAATATATCGAGGTTTCGGTAAATTTTCGATTTTTCAATCTTCAACTGTACTTTATCCACGACATCATCGGTTTCTGTGCCAAGAATGTCAATCAATGTAATTTCATTCCCTTCCTTATCCGTACCGATCGGGTCATGAAGCGATACGTCTTTGCGGGTCTTTTTCAGCGAACGCAGATGCATCAGGATTTCATTCTCAATACACCTCGCTGCAAACGTAGCCAGCTTGGTCCCTTTGTCAGGACTGAAAGATTCGATCGCTTTAATCAATCCTATCGTCCCGATCGAGATTAAATCCTCCAGATCTTCTCCCGTGTTATCAAATTTTTTGAGGTTGTGAACATGAAACGATGTCGACTTCATGCTGAAGAAGCTGCTGGCGTTTCAACTCGTCAAGTGCCCCGACTGCTGTAATCTTTACTTCATTCCCGTCGTACCGGATAATGATTTCATCAACCAACATCTCTACAATATGGCGCTTTTCCTCAAGGGTAAGCTCACCACCGGCGCTTTCTACGAAGGTTCGGACGGCCTTGGATACCTCTGCAATCCGATTGGCCGATAATTCCTTCTCCACTTGTTCGGATAGCTGCTTTTCATACCCGGCAAGCTCTTGCTCCAGCGACTTCAGACCGGCATTAATCTTTTGCATTTCGGTGAGCATCTCCTGCTCATCAATAACCTCTCGCTTGAACATAATTTTGATTTTTTCCTTCTCCTTTTCCTTTTGCTCCAGCTGACGTTTGATGTGATCCGCGGCGGATTGAAGTTCCAGGTTGATTTCATTCGATTTGCTTTGCAGCCGCTCCATATAATCATCGGGATTAGACAATGTCTCCAAGATGAGCTGCCAGACGTAGTGATCCAGCATATCGGCGTGTAACGTTTGAGTTGGGCACTTCTCAACTCCTTCGCCGTATTTCTTCGGGAACAGGTTCGGACACCTGTAGCAGGTGTAACGGTTCTTTTCTCCCGTTTCTTTATTCATCCGGCCTGTATAAGTGGTTGCCTGCCACATTCTCCCGCAATGTCCACAGCGGATCATGGATTTTAACAAATACTCATATTTTACATTTCCTGACCGTTTCATGTTTTTCTCTTTCTGCACCTGAGCTAATTCGAACAGATGCGGGTCGATGATACTTGGCACGGTAACCTCAATCCAGTCCTTCTCCTCGCGAAACGCATACGTTTTTTTCGGTGTGCCGTTTTTGGTTTTTTCCCCGCGAATCTTCCGAGTTTCTCTTCGATTGTAATAGAACTTGCCGATGTACACCTCGGAAGTAAGAACCCTTCGAATGGAACTGGCACTCCAGTTTCTGCTCTCCCCCCGTTTAGGTACCGCCCCCAGAGAATAAAGGCGTTCCCCAATTTCCCGAAGGGTATAGTTCTCGTGAACATACCACTGATACATTTTTCGAACAAATTCGGCTTCCTGCTCATTTATAATCAAGGTGTTTTCATGAAGGTCATATCCATAGGGAGCCACACGCATGGGCATGATCTTCTTATCTTTTTCCACCGCTTTGAGCCTTCCACGTACCGTCCGCTTCTTGATTAAAGACAACTCATATTGAGCTATGGAACTCATCAGGTTGAAAAAAAGCTGTCCTTCCGGCGTGTTTCGGTATTCCGTGTCCACGAAGATCAACTCGATATTGCTCCGCTCCAGCTCTCGGCAAAGGATTAATTTATCCGTCAAGTCCCTTGTCAACCGGTCGGGATGGGTAACAATCAAACGACGGATCAACCCCTGCGCCGCATCTTGTCTGAATTCATTCATGGCGGGCCGATCAATATCTTCACCCGTGAATCCTTCCTCGCGATAAACTTTGATCATGGATTCGGGGATCCCCAAATCTTTCGCTTTCCGCATACAAATCTCAATTTGTGCATCAAGGCTTGTGCCCTCTGATGCTTGCATTCCTGTAGAAACCCGTGGATATATGGCCGTATACATCGAGTATCACCATTCTCCTTTCTTACCACAATTACATTCCAGTATGGACAAACGAAGAAACAAAAAAACCGGCTTATTCAGTCGGTTTTAAGATTAAACGCTTTAGAATGTAATCTATAACGGCATTTTTGGCTTCGGTAGCGGAAAAGGTGCTTGAGGCTGGGAGAGCAGCACTGCTATCTAAAGTATGAGGCATATATACAATTTTGATGTCCTGACTTCGTTTCATACTTCTTCACCTCAATACACCTTATTCCATATGCTGATTGTCCTATCACAACCTCATCACGTTTTGGATATACTTGAATTCTGTTTGCATTATCTGGGCAATATCTGATTCATGATTCGCACCAACGAATGTCCAGTACTGGTGCCCAAGTACAACGGATTGATTGATAAATCCTGACCATTTGAAGGAAGTGGTTTTTAGAGTAGTCATTAGATGATCCAAACTTAATAAGTCACCATGATAAAGATCTACGACGATCACATCCGCTCGTGATTCTAATCGGATAAAACGTTCTTGATCCGTATTTGGCTGAAGAACATATCCATTTACATCTCTGCTACGATCCTTAGCCAGTCTCAATAACGGAACTATGTCTTCCATACAAGTTAAAACTGTCCCGCTAAAATCAAAATTTTTAAAGTCCCATCGTTCCATTACAAGCCCATCCTTATATACCCAATCAAAAGGCACGCGGTGGATAATGCCAAATTTGGCCAGCAATTCATTGCTGAATCTTCTGGATTTCGAAGGATTAGTTAGGTCGGAAATCGTAGAAGAAGATTCCGAAAATTCTCCTAGCAAGAGTGTTCTTAACTCCGCTGTCCTTAAACCAAAAGCCTGTATCATTGCTTTTCTACGATTAGGCAAAGAAAGTTTCCGTAGCAGAATACCGAAAGTTACTGGATCGGTAGAAGCCAATTCTTTAACCTCATACCAGTCCCGATCGTGCTTACTGACATAAGTTATTTCATCTATTTCATCATTGATGAACTTCAAAGCTAGTTGAAGAAGATCTCCCTTCTTCTTCGACAACTTACGCTTTACACTCCATCATTATAGTCCTGATCAAGAACACCCATCATCAACTCTCCACAAATGGAACAAATTCTTGTTTCATTCGACCGAAATCCTCACATAACCCGAAAATCCAATTAGTTTTTGCTCCATTTGTGGAGCAACCGGGACAGAACAGAAAGCAAATGTTACCCTTTACAACAATGATGTGGACCAACGGGCCCCACCTCCTTCTTAGCAAAAACTGTGGTCTAGACGGTCGAAGAAACAGAATCCGAGGAGAGATGTAGATGGATAAAGAACAGAATATTAGAAATATGGATATTTTTAGTTCAGATCATTGGAAGCAACATGAGAAAACTATCTCCGCGAATGCTTCTTATGAGAATTCTACTTCGCGAGAATGTTTACAGAGGGGCCTAGCTGGCAATCATGATATCAAGGACTTAAGTTGGAAGAAGGTGCTTTCGTTCTTGGATACCATGTATGCATTCAGTTGGCCTGAAGAGGATACGTCAATAATTTCTCTAGGCTCGCATGGCTTGAATGATTGGCTTTTTAAAACTCAAATCCAAGGTCGAATTTTTACACCTGTAGTACTCGATTACCTGGAAAAGAAAAAGTCGCTCAAATCAACCAGCTATTTTTCTTTGATTCAATACGCACTAGAGCTCATTGATTTTTATAAAACCCGCTATGGGCTTGATGCTCGATTCATTCAAGACGAGGAACTAGCCAATGAAGATGACCTTATTAATTTCACGGAGCAATCTTACCCGGACTTTATTCAACGAGACATGATTCTTGCGATATCTAGAAAATTATTCTCGTGTGATTTCGATCTAAAGAAACCTTCTCAGAGTCAGTCTCCAGAAGAAGCTACTCAAGTTATCCATCACCCTGCGATAAACGCACACATCATCGATTTAACTCGATCAGGGGTGAAAGTTAAATCTGTTGACAAATACAAGTTCAGTTACACCATGTTTATGAATTGGCTTCATACCAATTACATCCAATTCCAGAGTAACTCGATCAACGACCTTCCTTTATCGATGGTTACGGAAGAGCTACTCATCGAATTCAAGCAGTACTTATTACGCTTGGCATCGAAAGGTGTCTATAGCAAACACACGGTTAGTGACCGTTTCTACGATATCCGATACTTATTGTCTAACCTTTACAAGTTAGGCTGGCTCCCTAAAGATATCACGTTGGATGTCCCTGGAATCCCGTTTGACAAGTACCTTTATCGCGATCTACCGAACGATGCTGAGCTTCAAACCTTTTTTCAAACAATCCTACGATATTCCCAACAACCAATACTTGAGCTCGCAGCATTTGGGTTGATGCTCTTACTTGGGTTACGGATACATGAGGTGGCAAGCATCCGTTATGAGGACATCAATATAGAGAATAAAACCATCTCTGTCTTCGGCAAAAACGAGAAATCGGCCTTGCTCCCATTACCTGCACCATTACAAAAGTATTTTCAATCTCTGATGGCAAGCCGTTCTCGCAATGGATATGTGTTCGGAGACAATATCCAAGCAATTATTCGTGAATTACGGGCACGCTACAAGCTCTATTCCTTTGTTGCTGGTTGGAACTATCCGGGCGGTCCCCATTTACTTCGGCATGTTTTTATCAGCAGGTTGTCGGAATGTGAAGATTGCCCGCCGCAATTGTTAATGTACCTCGCACGACATGACCGGCCAGAAAACACAGCACGATATGTTCATCGGAGTCCCCATCAATTAATAAATGCCGTAAACAAAATCAACTACTGATAGGAGTTGTCCACATGCCTAAAGTAATCAACGACACGAAGTATACCGAACTTAAAGAACAATTGAACCAGTTGTTAAGTCATTATGGCCCTGAAAAAATGCGGCAAGTTATGGAAACATTGCCTGTCCAGACACAGCCATCACAGAATTTCACCCCAGTAGTGCGGGACGTTTCATTTCCGGAAGCCGTTGACGCTTTCTTTCAAAGCAGCAAATTTTCAGGACTAAGCCGGACCACGCAAACAACGTATCGCTCCGAGATGAAGCTTTTCCAGCAACATGTGAAGGAGCACCTTGGCGACGATCTCCAGTTCGAAAAGGTGACAAACGGCGAATTCTTGTCCGATTACATCCTTCTCAACTCGGATCAAAATACGAAAGCCAAGAAGTCTTCCTTTCTTCGAACCTTTATAAAGACCACTTACAAAAAATTCTATGGGCATCAAGATCTCGGAGATTTGAAAACGATTCTACGAGTTCGATGGCAAGACGATGAAGCTCCAAAGGCCTTTACCAGAGTACAAATTGCGGAAATTTTGCGGATCGCACAATCTCGTAATCATGATAGTCTCTATACGGCTATTATCTGGACTTTCCTTGGGAGTGGAATTCGTATCAACGAGCTTTGTCATCTTAAGATAGGAGACATTGAGCCGGCGACTCAGACAATTAGAGTGGTCCCCAAAGGTGCTGAGAATACCAAGAAAGCCCGAAAAATCAATCAACTCGCACTGAAGATGGTCACAGATTTTATCGATAAGAAGTATAGCCAAGCTCGTGAGGTGCTGCCAGATACCGATTATCAGCAGCTCTACATCTTCTCGAGCACCGGAGGGAATAAACCTATCACTCCCAGAGCCATCCAGCAATTTATGAAAAGTATCATCAGAGAGGCTCGATCCATAAAAGATGAAGACAAAGACCGATTAGGCCCCCACTCTTTTCGGCATTCTTTTGCAATTCATGGCCTTGAAGCAGGAATCGACATCTACACCCTGTCCAAGCTTCTCGGTCATGAGTCAATCGATAGTACGATGAAGTACTTGCGGATGTTCGACGATCAGTTAAAGCATGCAATTAACAAGCATCCATTCGCCCGCGAAGTGATGAAACAAATCAAAGAAAGGCTGGAGGACAAATGAAACGTTTATTGATGGATTCCCCATACTATACTAGTTGGAAGAAACACAGCCACCTCAAAGATTCTGCAAAATACGTGTACAGCCGCCAGTTCATGAAGTTTGAGCAATACCTGAGCCTAGACTATGAGGGTGAACTGGATTTCGACAAATTTTACTACGACACTGAATCCGAAACTTATCGTCCCATCGACTCTGAGTGCATTGACGGATATATCCAGTTCCTCAAGCAGAAATTTCAGGCAAGCAAAAATACACTCTTTAATAACATTGTTTATTTGAAACACTTCTTCACGTTACTCCATGGTCTTGGCATGATTAAACAAAACCCCATGAAAAACTATCCAAATCCGTATTATGAAAGACGAATTATTGATCGTTCTCTCCCCGTCGACGAATGTCGGCGTTTATTTCAAGCAGCCCTTAAAGCCGATCCATTTGTCAGAAAAGTACTATACCCTCTTTTTTTTAATGACTACGACCGCTCTTCGTAACAGAGAGATCATTCGGTTAACATATGACCAAATCGATTTTGACCGGAAGGTTATTCTGGTGAACAAAGGGCAGAAAACCACTTCCGATGTCGTTTACATGCCTGACTCCCTGGTTTATGAGTTGGAACGATACCTGCATCATGCTTCTATTGAAGAGTGGCGGAAAACCGGGCATTCCGAGGTTTTCTTCGAGAACAACCGTCCGCTGACATCAGAATCATTAAACAAACTCATCAAAACACTTTGCAGGGAAGCAGGGATTCAAAAAAAAGTCACTGCCCATAGTTTCAGGCATACAGCAGCATACTTGATGCAGCGCAGTGGAATTGACATCATTGCCATCAAGCGCCAACTTAGACATAAGCAATTATCGACAACTTTGCGATATGTCCCCCCGGTTGATGCTGCAAACCTACTCAATGATGCATGCTCCAATCTTATCCAATAACAAAAAGAACCCGATGAAAGCAAGGAAAATATGCCTTCATTCGGGTTCATTATTATGAACAATTATCGTTAACACGGCTACTCACGTGTTGTCATTAAACACCATTAAGGGAATTGGATACCGAAAGCACCTGGCTCGAGGAATGGTATCGATCAACTGTCCCGCGAGGACATGATTTGGACCAGAGGATGGCCACTCATTAGGCTTCCATTGGGAACAGAAGCGAAGAAGGATTGATATAATTATAAACCTAGAAAAGATCAATTTCAATATTCCTATAGACCCGTTGTTGTTCCGTGATAGATAATTCCGAATGTGATGTGCGGTCGCATACTTCACCTTCTGTACTTGCCCGAGAATGGAGTAATGAATCATATCCGGCTTCGTCATCCACACTTGCGCTCGTTCCATTATTCGCTGCCGCGGCCTATTCTCGGTATCGCCATCTAGTCGACCAATATGAATCGAGCGATTCCCCAAATACAATTGCGTCTCAAACCACTCATCCAAGGAATATTGATCCTTCGTTCGATCCATGCCAAAACGCCTGATTTGATCCAATTGATCATTAGCTAATGCTTTGGTTGGAAATATGTATAATGCTCGTTCTTCAGGATGTTTATATAAACGGCTAAGAATCGGCAGATTATATGACAAAGTCTTACCGGATGAAGTAGAAGTGACTAGGACAATATTCGATCCGCAATTAACTGCATCTGAAGTTTGTGCTTGATGAGAATATAACTGCTTAATACCCATTCGAAGTAAAGCATCTTTGATTGGTTCAGGCGTAGATGCAGAAATATCAGCAAAAGTAGCTTCTTTCGCAGGAAGTGAATGAATATAGATTTCGGCAGATTCTTCCTCGGCCAACTTCTTCAGCTTATCCAGTACATCTCCCGATGAAAATTCATGGCTAACTACTCCGGGAATTCGGCTATCTTCACAATCTCCACTAGAACGATGGCAAAGCATGACGGACAGTAAATCTCCTCAGCGAATCCCAGAAAGTTTTCATTCACAGGAGTCCAATCTGAGCATTTGATCCCGGTTGGCGAATATTCAAGCAGTCGTTGCTCTCCGGCTTGGCTGATCTTATGAGAAATTTGAATAGCCTTCAGCATATTCGTACATTCAGAACATTTCAGAAATGCCATACCCAATCCCTCCACCACTAATGTACGCTGATAATATTAGAACATAACAATTAGACAGCTGGTTTCATAGAATATACGTTCCCATGGAATATAATCCCTTAACTGCTAATTCGACAATATAGGCAGTTAGTCCTGTGAAAATACGAAAAAACCCAAACAAAGCAACTTAGAATCACTTTGTTTGGGTAGTGTAGTGGAAATTTATTTTTTTAGAGCAAGAGTCATTATCAGGATGTAGACATTGATTAATCTTAGCTTCTTTTCTAAGAGTATTATAATTGAACATTTTGCAGAACTCTGAGCCCTTGAGACACAAGAATTTCTAGGGATAAAAAAGGGACTTCACCCCAATTTGGAGAAGTTTTTCGGTGACCAAACCAAAAACGCCCAAAAGGAGGAAGTCATCTTGTATATTCTCCAAGAAAGTCTGTTTTCCTTCGAGGAACTGCAAAAACTTGAATTCAAAGAACGAATGCCTATCTTTTTCAGCGCTCTTGACCTACGTTCTTACGCCAAAGAACTAAGAAGTCGTTCCCCCCGAGGCGCTGACGGTTACTGCAGACAAGGAATTCTTCGGGCTTTGCTTGCAGCTCCGCTGGAGAATATCAGTACGTTCACTGGCCTGCATCGCCGGCTGGATATGGATCTTCGTTTTCGCTATCAATGCGGACTTCGGCTTGATCGGGAGGCTCCTTCCGTGGCAACGCTGAGCCACGTTTTTGCCAAGCTTACGAGCAAGATCTGGCCAAGCGGCTTTTTGAAGATCTTATCACACGCTGCAAGCAAGAAGGTATCATCGACGGAAGTCATGTGGCCATCGATAGCGCCGCGATCCATGCCTATGAGAAGAAACAGCCGAAACGTAAATGCGAACTCACGGGCAATGCGAACTGGGGTGCTAAGTTCGACTCCTTCGGCAATAAGATGAAGTGGTTTGGCTACAAGCTTCATCTCGCCATGGACACCAAAAGCGAACTGCCGATGGCCCTCACCGTGACACCGGCTCATGTCCATGACGGCGATATGGCGCCGGATCTGATGGAACAAGTCGCGGCAAAAACCAAAGTCAGCTTCTTTGTCCTCGATGCTGGGTATGACCAACTAAAAAAACTACGAGGCAGCCCGGAATTTGAAAGCACAGGCGATCATCCCGATGAATCTTCGCAATGAGAAAGAGCCGCCTGCCGGCATGACATCGAACGGAACACCTTGCTGCTCCATGGGTTTTCCGATGACCTATTGGGGAGCGGATGGTGATGTTCTGAAATTCCGCTGTCCACATGCTACAGGCAAGGTAGACTGCCCGCTCGGAATGGCCGCTTGTTCGTCTTCCAATTATGGGATGGTCGTTAAGGTGGATACAACCAGTGATCTGCGCCGCTACTCCACACCGCATCGGGATAACAAGCGTTGGAAAAGAACTGTACAACGAAAGAACTAGCGTGGAACGATGCAATTCCCGCTTGAAAACCTATCTAACTGCCGATGCGATGCACATGTGGGGAATTCGGAAAGTCACAACGCACCAGTACCTTAACGCCATTGTATTGCTGGCTTCTGCACTAGCCATGGTTAAGCATTCAAGCAATGCCGCAGCTTAAATTTTTCGGCATAGACTAAAATTCTGCAGGTCTGCCCATTTTTCCAAAAGCGAGTCTGTAAAATAAAATGTGTAAACTCTCAAACCTGATAAAATGAAAGTAATAGAAAGGTTGGGGAGCACACATGGGATTATGGAGTAAAGAGCAGCTTAGGGCCTTCATTAAGGAGAACAAGCTGGTGACCGCACAGGACGCGCAGAATGCTTTGAAAGACTTATTTGCCGAGACGCTGCAAGAGATGCTGGAGGCCGAGATGGAAACGCATCTGGGCTATGAGAAGCATGACGTGAAGAACAAACAGACGACCAACAGCCGCAACGGAAAGAGCAAGAAGAAGATCACCAGCGAATACGTCGATCAGGAGATTGCCGTGCCCAGGGATCGTCTGGGCGAGTTCGAGCCGCTCGTGGTAAAGAAGCACCAATCCAACGTCACCGGCATCGAAGATCAGATTATCGCCTTATACGCCAAAGGCGTGAGCACGCGGGAAATCCAAGAT
>NZ_JALJRM010000049.1:0-18648 GCF_024519685.1 Paenibacillus sp. Pae15
TTTTTTTGCGCCTGCAGGTCACAAATTCTGGTTACACAAACTATTGTACATCATCAAGCTGTTTTGATCTGACCAAATTTACAATCACTTTTTAATATTTTTGTTTATTATTTATGTATTTATTTGTATTTATCATCACAAATAGGTTAGGATGATAAATTCGAAACTATCCATCCATTCCTCGATGGTAATGGGAGAATTGGAAGGCTCCTCATCCCTTTATATTTATTTAATAAGAAAACGATTGATTATCCTAACTTTTTTTTAAGTGAAGCATTGGAAAAGGATAAGCATAAATATTATCGATTTCTGAATGATACAAGATACAAGGGAGATTGGAATCAGTGGATCAAATTTTTTCTAGAGGCGGTCATACTTCAAGCTAACAAGAATATTCATTTAATTAATGATGTAAACCAACTGTATGAGCATGATCTGAATATAGCCCAATCGTTAATAAACAGTAGCAGTGTAAAAAAGTTGATTGATGCAATGTTCCAAAAACCAATATTCACCGTAAGCTCCATTTCTTCAACCGCCGAGCTATCAGAGGCAACATGCAGAAGGTACTTATCGATTCTGGAAGAACAGAGAATCATTTTTTCAGATGGTAAACAACGGTCTAAAACATACTACTATTACAACCTTCTCGATAAGTTACGTTAGCATACCCAATAGGAATCTATCATCCCGGATAGCAGTCAAGGTTGAGCTTTATTTGTGAGCTTGGCATAGCGTTTTTAACTGTACATGACCCTGCTGTGCCGTCGCCTTTCTCCTAGCGTCTCAGCACACGAAAAAAAATCACTGGCCGTCTGGACAGTGATTTTCGCATTTTATGGAGGGTACAGGTTCGAAAGTTTTCTTCAATTCTAATTTTACCTTCAAGCGCAGGATGAAAAGACAGCCTCAAACTTGAGGCCCCTTCCCATTTATACCGATAAATACCGAATCAAACCGAGTACAGCAAAGCAAAATAAGACCGTGCCCGCTCCGATGCCCGCAATCGCGCTGTTCGCTACCTGCAGCTTTGGAGCAATAATTAATGAAAGAATCGAGACCGCAACGAGAAGCGCCGCCAGAAGATATAAGCCGGGATCGTCAAAAACGCTTTTCAGGCCGATAAAATGGATTCCGACGATAAAGGCAATCCAAGGGGCAACAACATTTTGACGGTTCAATTTATGCAGCACAAAAGCGCCGGCGCCAGCCAAAAAAATTTCGATATAGACCGTAAGCAAATAATTGCGGAAAGCCGTGCCGTCCGACAAAACGGAAGGCGCATCCCAATGCTTCACGCTCAGATAGATGCCAGTCAGGCAAACAAGAAGCGCCGCGGCGGACGCCAAACCAATATATACTCGCCAGCTTGCTCTCGGTTTTTCTTGTGCCCAGCCGAACCAGACAAAACTGAACATGCCGAAAATGGCAGCATACATCGTGTAATCCCGGACATACTCCATCAAATCCCTCCTTTTATGCTGGACGGCACCACCTTCATTTCCTTTACATTTTACCATGATTCTGGATAACAGATGAAATCAGCCTGATTGTCTTCTTCAGCACACCCCGGGCATATATATAGCAAACAAAAAGGGATTACTTTAAAATTGATATGGAATAATGAGAAAAAGTGTGGTGAATCCATTGTTTAAAATCATGTTAATTGAAGACGATGCTACCTTATTTGATGAAATCAGAGAAAGGTTATCCCAATGGTCTTATGATGTATATGGAATCAAGGATTTTGGCAATGTCATTCATGAATTTACAGCGGTTAAACCTGATTTAGTCATTATTGATATCCAATTGCCGAAATTTGATGGCTTCCATTGGTGTCGGATGATCCGCTCCCATTCGAACGTTCCGATTATCTTTTTATCATCGCGCGATCACCCAACGGATATGGTGATGTCGATGCAGCTTGGTGCAGATGACTTTATTCAAAAGCCATTTCATTTCGATGTACTCATTGCGAAAATACAAGCGATTCTCCGTCGCGTTTATAACTATAGTACCGATCGAATGGAGCTGAAAACATGGTGCGGGGCAACCGTAGATTATGAGAATAATACGGTTACAAATGATAAAGCAACGATTGAACTAACCAAGAATGAAATCTTTATATTAAAACATTTGCTTGAGAAGAAAAACAAAATCGTCAGCCGAACAGAATTAATTAAAAGCTTATGGGATGATGAGCGTTTTGTGAGTGATAATACATTAACGGTCAATGTCAATCGTTTGCGGAAAAAATTGGATGCACTTGGTTTAGGCGGCTTTATTGAAACGAAAATTGGGCAGGGTTACATGGCTAAGGAAGAGGCAATCAAATATGATTAAAAAATATTTAATCGAAAGAAAAAGCTGGATCCTTCTATTTTTATTCATGCAAATATTTATCATTTTTGTCGCTTATCTTGATTCTGCCATTTCATTAAAGCCAATCCTCTATATTGTCTTTCTATTGATGATTATTTTTATCATTTTTGTCATCATCCGTTACAATAAAGAAACGAAATTTTATAAAAGTTTGGAAGGATGGGAAAACGACCTCGATTTAACAAGGATCATGGATGCTGAAAGTCCTTTTGAAAAAATGATTGAACAAAAGATCATCAACCAAACCAACCAGCTGAAACAAGTGGCTTCGCAAGATCGGCTAGCTTTAGAGCAGGAAAAAGATGAAATATTATCTTGGATTCATGAAGTCAAAACACCGCTAACAGCGATGCATTTAATGATTGACCGGTTAAACGATGAAAGAATGAAAGCACAATTGACATATGAATGGTTACGCATCCATCTGTTACTTGACCAGCAGCTTCATCAGAAGCGAATACCATTCATGGAAAATGATTTATATATTGAACATATTGCTTTAGAACCATTAATTTTCAAGGAGATCAAAGCTTTACAATCATGGTGTATGAAAAAAGGGATCGGGTTCGAGGTTCAGTTAGAAGCTTCCGAAGTGCTAAGTGATGCGAAATGGCTCGCCTTTATCATCAGACAGCTATTAACAAATGCAGTAAAATACAGCGATTCATCCGATATCATCATAAAAAGTTATTTGCAAAATGATCAATCCATCATGGAAGTAAAAGATTTTGGCCGCGGCATTGACCCGAAGGATTTGCCGCGTATTTTTGAAAAAGGCTTCACATCAACGACAGTGCATCAGGACAATGCTGCAACAGGCATGGGATTATACTTAGCGAAAAAAGTGGCTGAATCATTGCTAATCGATATTTCGGTAGAGTCGAAACTCGGAGAAGGTACGACGTTTACCTTAACCTTTCCAAAGAATAATGAATTTGTCCGTATCACAAGCATGTGACAAAATTGTCACATGCTTTTCCTATTTGTTCGATGAATCGAAGGAAAAATACAGAAAAGACCCTTATGATAAAAATATCAAGGAGGAACGCGATATGTATATTTTAGAAGCAACTAAAATTCACAAAAGCTATGGCAATAAATTCAATAAACAAGAAGTGTTAAAGGGATTGGACATTCGTGTGCAAAAAGGAGAATTCGTCAGCATTATGGGAGCATCCGGCTCAGGAAAAACGACATTGCTCAATGTTCTTTCCTCCATTGATCAAGTTAGTCAAGGAACAATAAAAATTGAAGGAAAAGACATTGTAGGCATGAAAGGAAAACAACTGGCTGAATTCCGGAAAAAGCATTTAGGTTTTATTTTTCAAGAATACCATTTACTCGATACACTGACAGTGAAAGAAAACATCCTGCTGCCTTTATCGATTACAAAAACAGCAAAAAAAGATGCCGAGCACAAATTTAAAGTGCTGGCAACCGAACTGGGCATTTATGAGATCAAAGACAAATATCCGAATGAAATTTCCGGCGGCCAAAAACAGCGGACTTCAGCAGCCCGAGCATTTATTCATGAGCCGAGCATTATTTTCGCCGACGAACCAACAGGTGCACTTGATTCCAAATCCGCATCTGATCTGTTAAACAAACTGCAAGAATTAAATCAAAAACGAAAAGCTACCATTCTTATGGTCACCCACGATCCGGTCGCAGCAAGCTTCTCAAGCAGAGTCATTTTTATTAAAGACGGGCAGATGTATACACTATTAAATAAAGGTGAAGAATCAAGACAAACGTTCTTTCAAGATATTATGAAAACCCAAGGTGTATTGGGCGGGGTGCAGCATGAGCATTAAACAATTTATATTTCGTAATCTGAAAAAAAATCTAAAAAATTACTATCTTTATGTCTTTGCCTTAATTTTTACCGTTGCCCTTTATTTTGCCTTTGTCACATTGCAATATGACCCGTCAATGGAGGCAACAAAAGGCTCGATTAAAGGTGCCGCTGCCATTCGAACAGCATCCGTATTACTTGTTGCCATTGTGACCATCTTTCTCTTATATGCCAATAACATCTTCATTAAACGGCGCAGCAAAGAAATTGGCTTATTTCAATTATTCGGCATGACAAAAGGCAAAATATTCTCCATTCTTACTGCCGAAAACTTTATCCTTTATTTCTGTTCCTTATTCATTGGAATCTTTATCGGATTTGCCAGCTCCAAATTATTGATCATGGTTTTGTTTAAAATTACAGCTGTGGATGCCATTGCAGCACTTACCTTTTCATCACAAGCCTTTATACAAACAGTGATTGTTTTTATTGTGATCTATATCTGTATCATGCTCATGAATTATGTATTTATTAAAAAGCAGAACATTTTATCTTTATTTAGAGTTACTTCAACAACAGAAGTGAAAAAAATATCCCTGCTTGAAATGATGATCGGGATTTTCGGTATTCTATTCATCATTTCAGGCTATTATCTTTCGTCTAAATTATTTGATGGCGACTTTACATCTACGAAAGAGCTTTTCCTTGCCATGATCTTTATCCTAGGGTCTGTCATTATCGGCACATACTTATTTTATAAAGGGACGGTTAGTTTTATTTTTTATCTCATTAGAAAAAAGAAGGATGGTTATTTAAATATTCATGAGGTATTATCTTTGTCATCCATTATGTTTCGTATGAAGTCCAATGCCTTGTTATTAACCATCATTACAACCATATCTGCCCTGGCCATTGGTTTGTTATCTTTAAGTTATATTTCATACTATTCGGCTGAAAAATCTGCTGAACATAATGTCGCTGCCGATTTTTCGTTGACGAATACCGAAGATGCAGAGCAATTTAAAGAAGAATTAGATGCAAATCACATTCAATACAGCGAAAAAGTGATAGATGTCATCCAAATAAATGCCAATGTAGGGCAAATATTGGATGTAAATGTAGATGGATTAAACGTTGATCCAAATGTAATGACACTTCCGGTAATCAGTGATCAAGACGTTGAAACCATCGATCTGTCTCCAGATGAAACTCTTTTTACCGGTTATTATGATTTGCTGCAAAAATTTATGCCACTGAAAAGTTCCGGTCAAATCGAATTCAAAGGACAGCATGAAGTCATACCGCAGAAATATTTAGGTTTAAAGAAGGAATACCTCATTTCATATTATTTCACAAGTGGCGGCCTGCCTGTTGCCATTGTGGACGAATCCATATTTCAGCGATTATTGAAGGATCTCGACCCGGCGATTCAAAAAAAATCATCCATTTATATTGGCATTAATATTCAAGATGAAACAAAGATTGAAGAAGCGAATGAAATTTATCAAAAAATGACTTTTAATGGTAATCATGATTCACAGCTTGCCATGAGCAATCATCAGAAACAAACAATGGGGATTATCATGTTTACCGTTGGCTTTTTAGGCTTAACTTTCCTCATTACATCCGGTTGTATCCTTTATTTTAAACAAATGGATGAGAGCGAAAACGAAAAATCCAATTATACCATACTAAGAAAGCTTGGCTTCACACAGGGGGACTTGATCAAAGGAATTCAAGTAAAGCAAATCTTTAATTTCGGAATTCCTTTAGTCATGGGGCTGCTTCATAGCTATTTTGCAGTCCAATCGGGATGGTTTTTATTTGGCACAGAGGTTTGGACACCGATGATTATGGTTATGGTACTATATACCGCATTATATTCAATTTTTGGAGTACTGTCCGTCCTCTATTACAAAAAGGTCATTAAACAAGCACTTTAGTATAGTAGATAATAAGCTCCGGGCCAAAAGGCACTGGAGCTTTTTCTTCACCAAATCAGAATTAGTAATGGCTTTCTTCAGCAGCCATGGCCACTGCTTTGGTTTCATGAACTGTTCCAAAAGGATGGTGAGGCGGCGCGTAGATCGAGTAAAGCTTAAGCGGCCTGTTACCTATGTTCGTTACATTGTGCCATGTTCCAGCGGGAATCATGATCGCATAGCCATCGTAGACTCTTTCTTGAAAGTTCAATTCTTCTTTGCTTTTGCCCATCTGGACAAGACCCTGGCCTTCTTCAATTCGCAGAAATTGATCGACTGTCGGATGAATTTCTAAACCGATATCTTCCCCGACATTGAGACTCATCAAGGTAACTTGCAAATGCTTTCCTGTCCATAAAGCCGTACGGAAGGTGGTGTTTTGCTTAGCAGCCTCTTCAATATTAACGACAAACGGCTTAGTTCCATAATCTTTTAATTTAACGTTTCTATAGTACGGATTCCTGTGATTATTCCAATGATTATTACTCGAATTGTAGTAAGGATATCCGTTATAACTCCAGTAATACACTGGATTATACCATTGACCGTATGAATTGTGATACACGCTCATTCTCCTCTCATAATCCATTACTCTTTTTATCCTATGCTGTTGCCCATTTATAGGTAACTCATGTGCAAAAAGTGAGCTCAAGATCCTGTATCCGCACGAAGATTAGACCGAAAGCCATTTTGGGGCTAAATTTCGCCGTTAATTGGCCCAATAAAAAATCGGCGAACAATGACGATTAAGATTCGTCACCATCGCCGAAATGAGGGCTCTGCTCATGAAATAGCTATATATAGGGTCTTGCCCTTAATTATTTTTTCAATACCGGTATCCATATTTCGCTTTTAAAAGTAGGTGAAGTGATATCCTTACTCTCATTCCACAAAATTTCCGGTCCCTTTGCCAGCTCATAGCTTGCAGAAGGAAACCATTCGGAATAGATGCGTCCCCAGACATTCTGTAATGTATCGGGAAACGGTCCGACAGCTTCGAATACAGCCCAAGTTGAGGCGGGAACCTCCAGCTGAGCCAGGTGATCCGGACACTCCTTGGTTGTAGCCACGCCAATATAATGGTCAAGCTCCCCTTTTTCCTCCATCCGGCCCTCGGAAAAATTCGTGGATGCTTGTAACAGCCCCAAAGGCTCAACATTCGAAAGCTTCTTAAGCTGATCGATGGCTTCCTCATTTAAACTTTTAAACATCGATGTAATCTCCGGATTCACTCCGTTAAATATGATGGGAACCCTTTTCATGATGCCTACTATACGAAATGGTTCTTTCTCTACGATACGATAGTTCATGGCACTTCCTCCTTGAATGGATAATTGAAAGGTCATGCGCGGATAGGCTTTTAATAATGAGCCCTGATGTTTGGCCGCGGAAGGCGGAATACCATGCAAGCCCTGAAAGGCCCGGGTAAAAGCATCTGCCGAGTTGTACCCGTATTTTACCGCCGCATCAATCACTTTGATGTCACTGGTTTGAAGCTCGAATGCTGCAAGCGTAAGGCGTCTTCGGCGGATGTATTCCGACAGCGTTATGCCCGCAAGAAATGAAAACATTCTTGAAAAGTGGTATTCCGAGCAATAAGCCAGCCCTGCCGCTTCCTTTAGGTCTATTTCGCCAGTAAGGTTTTCTTCGATGTAGTTTAAGGCTCTATTCAAGTTTGCAAGCAAATCCATTCATATGACCTCCCTTTATGAACAGCATAACAGAAGCCGGATGAACCTATCCGATAATTCATGCACGGTTATGCAGGGTTTTCTCTTCAAAATGCTGTCAATAAACGATATATTTATCTAGCCGATGGGCTAAAAGAAACCCTCGTGCTCGGGTATTATCTGTAATTATCTTAGACCCAATTCTTCTTGTGCAAGCTAACGAAGGTAAAATGGGAGTACCCTGGCTTCCTCAGTCGGTTTCTCCGTTGTTTTAATGACTCCAGATGACGCAGGACCGAAGGAGGGTTAATATAAAAAAATCCGTATCAATTATGATACGGATCCGTAACGATTATAATAAGTTTTTTTCTTAACTGTCCTAATAGGAAGGAATCATCCATGGGAACACGTAGGCTTGCAGCATGACCAAAATCCCCATTAATGCGGCCAAAGCGATACTATGGAAAAAGACCGCCCGGAAAATAGGTCCTACAGCATTTGCCCCTTCCGTTCGATTTTCATAGCAAGCTGCAGTTGCCACGACAATGCTTTGGGCATCAATCATTTTCCCCATAACTCCGCCCGTTGAGTTAGATGCAGCAATAAGAACAGGATCAAGCCCTAGTTGTTTCGCGGTTATGGTCTGCATACTTCCGAATAATGCATTGGAAGAAGTATCGCTCCCCGTCAGAAATACTCCGAGCCATCCGATCATGGCTGCAAAGAATGGGTAAAAAACACCTGTTTTGGTAAAGGCTAACCCAAGAATCGCATCTAAACCTGAATATCGCGTCGTATAACCTAAACCTAATACCAATGCGATTGTAATTAAAGGCGTTTTCATCCGTTGCGCCGTCCTTACGACCGATTGTTTCCATTGGTCTTTGCTCAAGCGGAGGAAGAGGCCGCTGAGTACTGCCGCAAAGAACACCCCTGTTCCTGCTGCAGAAAGCCAGTTAAAGTTATAAATGGCGGCTTCAGGAACGGTTTCCGTTACAAGCGGCGGGCCGCGGAATACCAGTTTATCCAAAAAGGGCACCGGGATGGCATATAAGGATTTAATTCCAAAAAGATGGATTGAGTTTAATAAATTTTTCCATTGCGGAAGTCCCCACAAGAACACGAAAAGCGTAAGAATCGCCCAAGGAGCCCAAGCCTTTGCTACTTGTCCGGATGTATACAAAGATGTTTGCTTTTCTAACGATTGGATTTCTTCCTCTTCTCCAGGAAGATAAAATTTGTTTTTCGGCTGCCATACTTTAAGAAGCAGCACTAAGGCGATCAATGAGATAATCCCAGCAATGATATCGACCAGCATGGGACCGACATAGTTTGAAACGGCAAATTGGGTGATGGCGAAGCTGGCACCCGTTACCACAATGGCCGGCCAAATCTCCCAAACCTGTTTCCACTTCCCCTTATGCATGAAAACCATGGTAGCAATCAGCCAAAACGGGACAAGAATCGAGAAAAATGGAAGCTGTCGCCCAGCCATCGCAGATAAGGCCATTTCAGGCAGCCCGGTGACATTGGCCAGAGTAATGATGGGGGTACCCAAAGCTCCATAAGCGACGGGTGCCGTGTTAGCGATTAGACACAGGACAGCTGCCACCAAAGGGCGAAATCCAAGCCCGGCCATCAGGGCCCCTGCAATGGCTACGGGAGTGCCGAACCCTGCCGCTCCTTCAATAAATGCCCCGAAGGAGAATGCAATGAGGAGTGTTTGAATACGTCTGTCCGAAGAAAGTTGAACTACAGAAGATTTGACAATGTCGAATTGGCCGCCCACTAATGTAATCGTATACAAAAACATTGCCGCGACAACAATCCAGCCAATTGGCATCAATCCAAAGAACGATCCATAGCCAAAAGCGGCTATAGCGGATGACACCGGCATATCTACCAGCCAAATCGCCATGAAAACGGTTACAATTGCTGCTATCAAAGCTGCCTTGGGTGCTGAAATTCCATAATGCTTTTTGCCTAATTTATCTTTATGGGGATGCAGGGCCAACAGATACAATAAAGTTAAAATGGGTACGGCTGCTAGCAGAGTAGATAAAAAGGCATTACCTATCGGATCATAGTGCTGATGAAATTCCAAGAAATATCCCCTCCTAATTATTATAGTTTACATATATGAGACATCTTTTTTGTTTAGCACATGCAAAACCGTCAGAATATTAATTCTATTCATAGGGTCTCAAGTTACCCTTTGCTTTTAAATGAACATTAAAATAAGCCGTCCAATGACGGCTTAAGATTGGCTATGTTCCTTTGTTGTCTTCTTCTTGCACGTTTTTTTGCAGGAGGATTATGTCTAGTCATTCTAATGGTTTTACCGCAAAACATCTGATCCATTTACTTTGGGTCACTGCTCTGACTCTTGCGGGTGATCCAGTTGTTTCATTGCCGGAATGAACAGACAAAGCACCGCAAGCCCGATCATCATGATACCTGTTAGCATAAACCACCGATTCACACCGATCTGATCCGCAAAAACACCCGAAATGACCAAGCCAAGGGGCATGGCCAGAGCCATCACGCTCCCAAACAATCCAAACACTCTCCCCAAATACTCCGGCTTAATCTTTTCCTGGAATAATGCGATCTGCACACCATTATAAAATGGCCCGGAAAAACCCATCATGGCGCAGCATGCCATAAAAGCGATGAACCCGCTGGTGGGCAATAATCCTGCAATGGATAAGGCAGCCCCCATAACAAATATGGAGGTGATGATCGTAAGAACCCGCTTTTTGAAGCCTCCCCATGCGCCAAGCAGCAAACCGCCTACCAGCATGCCTACAGCAAAAACAATTTCCGCGGCGGATGCATGTTTGATCGTTCCCCCGAAATAATCCATTGTCATTAGAGGAAATAACGCATTGATAGGCATAAAAGCAAAAATGTATATCCCGCCAACCCAAAGAAGAGCCACCAAGCCTTTATGATGCTTCAACGCATCATATCCTGCTTTCAGTTCTTCCGCAAATCCGCTTTGTGCAGCGGACTCCTTGGCTTCCGGCTTCGGAATTGTAATCATCGCGACCGCAATGCAAGCGATCATCGCACCTAAAACATCGAGCAAAATAACAGCATTCAGATCCCACATCGAGTATAAAAACGCTGCTGCCGCCGGACTTATAATATAGCTGGCCGATTGCAAGGACTGACTGTATCCAGCGCATTTGGCCAATTGTTCCTCCGGTACGATCAAAGGCGTTGTCGCATTGAGTGCAGTGGAATGAAAAGCCGTACCTATACTGCGAATAAACAGTACCATCATGATCACCCAGACAGGCAGTTCCATATAGAAAGCAACGACGGCCAAAGCCGCAGCTGCCGCCGCAATGATCATATCAGCCACAATCATTACTTTTTTGCGGCTCCAACGGTCGACCAAAACACCAATCATGGGCCCCCCAAGCGCTTGAGGTAAAAATCCAACCAGCGTTGCCATGGAGAGCACCATGGCCGAGCCCGTTTTTTCGGTCAGATACCAAATCATCGCCATTTGAAGAATAGCACTGGTAATCAGTGATACAGCTTGCCCCGTCCATATGGTGAAAAAACGACGTTTCCAGTTTGCTTTTTGATGATTCATATTTTATTTCTCCTCGCATTTTTATTGGTTGTTTATTGATTTTTAGGCAATAAAAATGCAGGCCTTAAGTCCACATGTACGGGCTTCGGTCTGCATACCAATGAAAAGGCATAGAGAAATAAAAGGCATAAGCTGATTAAAGCCAATCCTTCACCTATCCATGTTTGATCCCATTCATTAAAATAAGCACGACAAAAAAGCCCATAAAATATGGAAAAATCTGCTTTTTTATTGCCGTCTTATCTTAAGCGAACGGAATGCATGGATAAGCTAACCTCCCTTATAAAAATCGCTATTATCCTAACATGAGATATGGTTATTTGTCAATTCGCTATCCGTGGTCAGCTTGGGAGCGGGTTGTCTTCGCCGCAGCCGCAAACAAGTTAGAGCTTCATAATACTTTTAAATTCTTTTATTTTTCCTCTGCTTACTGGAACCTTTGTGCTGTTGGCGTCATTCATCTTTACTAAATACGTACTGTTAAACCAGGGAATGATTTCCGTTATGAATTTTAGGTTGATCATATAATTTCGGTGAGATCGAAAAAAATAACCCGTTTCATATAAAACCAATTCCAATTCATTGAGAGACATTTCGCACTTTTCTATGGAATCTTTAGTGGAAATGTATAATTCTTTGTCTTTGACAAACGCAAAAGTGATTTCACTTACTTGAATCGGTTTTATGATGTTGTTTTTCCGTATACAAATATGACCTTCGAGCACTGGCGGCGCTTTTTCCAATTTAATTTTTGTCTTGGCTTGAAGAGATTTCACTTTTTTGATGGCATCGTCCAATCTGGATTCCGATATAGGTTTTGTCAGATAAGCGATAGCGGGCGTATTAAAAGCTTCTAACGCATGTTCATAAAAAGCGGTTGAAAAAATAATGAACGGTGGATGAGTCATTTGATTTAACCTCTTGGCGAAATCCAAGCCATTCAACTCCGGCATTTGGATATCCAGAAAAAGCAGATCAGGCTCGTCGCTAATCACTTTGGAAAGGGCTTCAACGGGATTGTGATGGATCGAGACAATTTGAATATCGATATATTTTTGAAGCAGGAATGCCAACTCGGAACAAATAGCGGGTTCATCATCCACAATGATGGTTTTGATAAACAAGTTAGATCACATCCTCTTTTAGTCCGGTCATTGGAATTTCAAATGTTACGATCGTACCGGCTCCCGGTTCACTTTTAATATAAAGACCATACTCTTTCCCGTATATCGACTGTAATCTGCGGTGAATATTAGAAAAACCTATTCCCTTTGTTTGGTGATTTAAAATTTCCGCCAACCTGTTCTCGTGAATTCCGATTCCATTATCTTCGACACGGATTTGTACATGATTTCCTTTTTTACAAACGTTAATCGATAACAAGCAGTTATTCATTTTTGGAAATAAACCATGATGAATCGAGTTTTCAATAATAGGCTGCAATGTAAGAACCGGCAATTGGATATTCAATAAGGATTCGTCGATTTCCATAATCACCTGTAACCGGTTTGCGAATCTGACCTTTTCAATCTCTAAATACGATTTTATACCATCCAACTCTTCTTTCAAACTGTTAAAATTGTTCTTATTATTCAGATTTCTCCTGAAAATGTCGCTCAAATTGCCCAGCAGGTTTCTTGCAAGCTCGGGATTGGTTCTGCAGTAAGACATGATGGTGCTTAACGTGTTGAAAAGAAAATGCGGTTTAATTTGTGCCTGCAGCGCATTTAATTCCGCTTGCTGCCGCATTTTCGTTTGTTCTTCTATCTCCGCAAGTTCAATTTGTACCGAAAGCAGCTTCGCTAGTCCGTCAACAAGATTGAGGTAGGTTTGGGTTCCTTTAAATGAATTTTTATAGTAAATCTGCAAGGTTCCAACCGGTTTGCTGTTACGAACCAATTTTGCGCCTACGGCTGATTTGAAGGGGAAGCTACGATGGAAATGTGCCAGTTCTTTATCCAGAGAAAGGAGCCTTATATCATTTTGTTTGAGGACAGCTTCTGTGACCTGTGAATAAATTGCCTTTCCATCAAGACCACTGTCGTTTCCAACCCCTGCTATGCTTAATGTTTTATCACAATCCGTGATGACGACAGCATCCACATTGGCAATTTCATGAATGATCTCCGCTGTTTGCTTCGCGGACGTTTCATTGAGACCTGTTCTAAGATGGGGGAGGGTACGACTGGCGATACTAAGCGCAAGATTGGCCGCCATAGCCCCGGATTGATCCTGTAAAAGTTTAATGCTCCTAAAAATCCGGGTGAAAATCATCACTCCCAAGATCGTTATAATGGTCGTAGGTACAGCTATTTTCAATTCCAATGCCAGCGCTGCTGTAAATGGTTTGGCTATGAGCAACACTAGGATCTTTTGAATCATTTCTGCTGTAAGCCCTAACATAACGATGTGCTGCCATTTCATTTTTAACATATCGTATTTGATGCCTGTTACCCCTCCCAATAAACCGCAAAATACGGTAGAAATGGCACAGGCCTCGGCGGTAAATCCACCGATCGTATATCTATGGATGCCTCCTATGATGCCGGAAATGACCCCAACCACAGGCCCTCCTACAAGCCCTCCTACGACAGCACCGACAATCCTCGTGTTGGCCAATGCATCATCGATCAGAACTCCATGTTCTGTTCCAAGAATGGATAAAAAACCGAATATGGCTGAAAGGATGACCGTTCGCTTCCAATCATCTCTCGCATAAATCAAGAGTCTAAAATAATTCAATTGACCAATGAATAGAGAGATGAGAGCCACTATGACTACATTCTCAAAGAGCCTTAGCAGGATGTTTAATTCCATTGGTCCTCCCCCTTCTTGCATTTCAGAATAAATAGACGGCAAATCAGCTGCTATTTTTGAATACTTGGAAACAATTAATGGATTAAATTATTAACGAAAGATACTATTTTGTAGTATAAAGAACACTTCTAATAACTTCAACTGGTAGGTGTAAGCGTTACACATATCGATTATTGATGCAAGCGAAGGCTCAAATAATAATCAACATTTGCACCTGTCGAAGAAACCGGTTACTTTTTGAAGGAGGAATGAATCATGTCTCAACCCGCTGGGGCGGCAAGGAAGGGAAGTATTGCAGGCAACATTTTTAAAGGTTCGGTTGGAAACCTGATCGAATGGTACGACTGGTACGTTTATGCTGCATTCTCAGTTTATTTTTCATCACAGTTCTTTCCTAAGGGAGACCCGACAAGCCAGCTCCTCAATACAGCGGCGATCTTTGCCGTAGGCTTCTTAATGCGCCCGATCGGAAGCCTGTTGCTGGGCCGATACGCCGACCGTCATGGCCGCCGTGCTGCGCTGACGCTTTCCATCTCTGTCATGGCCGCCGGTTCCCTGATTATTGCCTGTACCCCTAGCTACAGCTCCATTGGCATCATGGCTCCCATTATTTTGGTTCTCGCCCGTTTACTTCAAGGGTTGTCGTTAGGCGGAGAGTATGGAACCTCGGCAACGTACTTGTCCGAGATGGCCAGCAGAGGCCGGCGCGGCTTCTACTCCAGCTTCCAATACGTCACACTGATTGGAGGCCAGTTGGTGGCGCTGGGCGTCCAAATCGTCCTCCAGCAACTACTCAACGAAGCCGAAATGCATGCCTGGGGCTGGCGTATTCCTTTCATCATTGGAGCGCTGGGAGCGCTGGCTGTCTTGTGGCTGCGCCGTTCGATGGACGAATCAGAGCAGTTTTCCAAAATGGGTTCCGAAAGCAAAGCAAAAGCCGGGACTATACGAGCCTTGATGAAGCATCCTAAAGCGGTACTGACCGTGGTCGGATTAACACTCGGCGGAACCGTCGCCTTCTATACTTATACAACGTATTTACAAAAGTTCATGGTGAATTCGGTAGGCCTCCCCAAGGAGGTTGTCAGCTGGATCAACTTTATTGCCCTGCTGGTATTCGTCGTACTTCAGCCGCTCGCCGGCATGCTGTCCGACCGGATCGGACGGCGTCCGCTGTTGCTTTGTTTCGGTATCCTCGGTACTTTGCTGACAGCGCCACTGTTCTTTATCATGGAGAACATGAAGAATCCTATCGGTGCTTTCTTGCTCATGTTGGCGGGTCTCATCATTGTTACCGGGTACACTTCGATCAATGCCATCGTAAAAGCCGAGCTTTTCCCGACAGAAGTTCGCGCTCTTGGTGTAGGCTTCCCGTACGGACTTACCGTCGCGATATTCGGCGGGACCGCGGAATTCATCGCTTTGTGGTTCAAGAGCATTGGCATGGAGCCGCTCTTCTACTTTTATGTGGCTGCCTGCATTGCAGTGAGTTTCTTCGTCTACTGGCGTATGGACGAGTCTTCCAAATCGTCCCACATCGAAGCCGAGCTTGACCGCAAATATAGCGTATCTTAAGTAATTGATTTGGAAGAATTGACTTTCAATGGCAGCTAAAAAAGGCCTGCCACCTACTATAAACTGTGACCCACAAGAAGGAACTTTGCAAAAAGTGACCCTTTGTGGGTCATTTGTGTTTTAAGTAAGGATGGGGGCCAAGTCAAAAATGGGGAAGTAGAACCGGGTGCTTTTTAAGTCCAATCATTACTTAACGTTGAATTTCGAAACAACAAATATATAATTGTTATAACAGTTGAATATGATGATAAGGAGGGATTTCATTGAATAGGATGATTGGGATGGAACGAAAAGTGACAAAGTTCGGCAACAGCTTAGGCATAACCATGACTGATGCTCTAAAACAAATTGGACTGGATCAAGGAGATACGGTCAGTATCGATGTAAACCAGGCCACTGGAGAAATCATAATTAAGAAGTCAACCAAAGTATCGTTACCCGAGGGAATCAGTGAAGATTTTATGAGATCCCTGGCAGATGTTATAGAGGAATACGATCAAACTTTACGAGGTCTAAAAGATAGATGACGCATTCTCGTTTCTTATCCGTCCAAGAAGTTATAGCTATTAATCTCGCTATGATTCAACGCTATAGTCCAGGTGAGCAAGTAGGAGTAAAAGAACCTGGGTTACTCGAATCCGCAGTTCTTCGGCCACAATCTTCTGCTTTTGGAAACGATGCTTACCCTAGCATTTTTGAAAAGGCGGCCGCTTTGTTTGAATCGCTCGGACAAAACCATCCATTTCACAATGCAAATAAACGCACTGCTTTTACTACACTCGTCATTTTTTTACGCTACAACGGGCTGTACTTTAAGATGGATCCCAAAAAAGCCGAAGATCTCACGGTAGATATGGAAAACCATAAGTATGAATTTCAAGATTTGGCTTCTATTATTCAGGCACATTGCGTCACCATAACCGAATCGTAAGAAGATGGTGCCAGACTCAATATTGGACACGGAGAACCGAGAGTGCGAAAATAAAAGCATTCATAATCGAAGTGTCCGACATGACGAACAAGTACGACAAAGAATTCAAACTACAAACCGTACGACTGATTCAAGAAGAAGGGAAGTCGGCGGCGCAGGTAGCCCGCGAAATGGGCTTGCATGAGAATATGCTTTACAGATGGATCGCCGAGTTTAAACAAGACGGCAGTCAAGCATTTACCGGTAGTGGGCAACTGAAGCCGGAAGACAAGGCCATGCGTGATCTTCAGAAGCGGATTCGTGATCTGGAAGAGGAAAACGAAATCTTAAAAAAGGCACCGGTTACGAGAAGCATACACCGTTCAGTCAACTGGCTGAATTACTGGGGATACCAATATGAAAATAGTATAACGTTGGATTATTTATAGTGGATCGTTTTCAAATGATCAATCCACGATTTTTGTGTGCAACTATAGTGGAAGTTTTGTCGAATCAAGATAAAGTAACCGGTCTTCATAAAACTTGATTAACCAATCCCACATAGATCATAAATTTACTCTGAATACGTTTTACTATAGATTGCACTTGTGGGAGGGAGATCCTGAGCTCATTAGATACCTTAAATACATCACGGTCTTCCAATAAAAGAAGAACAACTTGCTTTTCTATTGGCGACAAATTTTTTATAAAACAATGCACATCAAAAATAGTATCATCATGCGGGACTGATCTTAAGAAGTCGGATAATGTGGACGATGCATTATGGGTAACCAGCGGGGCGTCTAGGGAGAAAATAGATTCCAGTTTTTTTGCTGCCCATGCTTCTTTGTTTTTCTGCTTCATGATTAATCTAAGTTGTAATAACATGTACTCTTCAAAACATCCATACTGTATTCTATATGTGCGGATAGCATGAATTAGTGCAAGTGTACCTTCGGCAATCCGGTCCTCTGGCTCCAATCCTTTATAGGAGCCTTTACATTCCTGAATGACAAGTGAAATATAATGTTTAACGACATCATCTTCAGTAATTTTCGCCATTACTTTATTTGTTTTTTGGAAGCATGGCTCTAAGTCCATTTTTTCTTGGATTTTTGGGAGTCTTTCTCAGAGTGGTTGGTGCTGGAGTAGAAGGGACTAACGTAGCTAACCACAGCTCATCCATTTTTTCAACTAAATAACTTGCCGGCAGACGAATCCCCCGTTTTTCAATCAATTGAACCAAATGAGGATCTTTAATCATTCCATTCTTAGGAACACGATATCCCTTCTCAGGAACCTCTGCCAATCCAAGACTTGTCCCATCTAAGTTTATCCCAATTTTAATATGTTTAGGGACAGATTCACGTAGTTTTTTATTCAAATAGATACCGTTCTCGTTTGATACCTTTATAGAAAAAACTGGTCTAGGGGGGCTAGGCAAAAACCACTCAAATTGATGGATATCAAATTCTTTATTTCCGTAAAAATAATTGGTCATAACACCTCTCCTTTGTTATTAAATTCATAATTTTCTGACTAATATTATAATTTCATTTTAACTACTTTGTCAAATTTAGAAATATACATACATCGAACCCTATATAATGTAAAAATTTACTTAAATTGATAAAGTAACGCATCTGTATTATTCTTAAATTGTCAGATATCTATCTGTGGATTGAAATGATGTTTGTATTTTTTGTAAGAATGCTAAAAAGGCTACCTTAAAACAGCAATCCTCTGTCTAGGTAGCTTTTTTGATTGCGACAGTGTACCCCTTTATTGATTTTCTAATATCAACAATTGCTATTACAATTGAACATGATTTAAATAGTTTTAAAGCTTTGATGTTGCTAACCCGCATGCCCAGCTTCGCAACAAGAAGAAGGATGGCATAATCTCTCTTT
>NZ_JALJRM010000004.1:0-228949 GCF_024519685.1 Paenibacillus sp. Pae15
GGTTTAGAGACTTGCGTTGGGTGTAGATGGAACTAATCTTGTTCAGCAAGCCCTAACTTAGATATAATCATCAATAACACATTAGGGAATATTTTAATTTTTCTACCATTAGGAATTTTTCTTCCTCTGTTATTTAAAAAATACCAAACCTTCACGAAAGTATTTGCTGCGTCAATTCTAATCAGCTTTTCAATCGAATTCTTACAACTTGTTCTTAAAATTGGACAGTTTGATATCGATGATATCATTTTAAATGTCACCGGTAGTATCATCGGTTTTTTACTTATAGGGACAATAAAGAGTATGATCCATTTACCGAAAGGAAGTATATTCCGAAAAACAACAAATTAATTGCTTTTTCCCTTGGTTGCCTTCCGCAGCTGCTGGTGGTAGCTCTCGATCATATTGGTCGTGTAGATCAGCTTGCACAGATCAGGTGGATACTTAAAGAAGGTAGCGAGCTCGTCCCAGTTGCTGCACCATGAACGGATAATGTTGTGGAGTGCTGCTCACTGTTAGTCAGGAAAGACTAAGAGTTGAGATGTATTGGCGGATATCGTAACGGAGCGGGAGAATGCCCGCTTCTTTTTTTGAACTTATTATGATAGGGGCGGCTAAGGAAGACGCTCTTCTTCTACATACCCCCTCAGTGCCGAATGATTGACTTTTTTGTCGTTGTAACCCTTAACTTAAGCATAATTTTCCTTCGTTTGTTTAAAACCATTTCCATTATTTAATTACTAATGTTTTAACCAATGAGCAGGAACTTTTAAGTAACGAGGTAATCTGGTCTCTTTATTACCTTTAGCCGAGTTAACCTGAGCTTGAGTAAGAAAAATACTTCCGGTAAGATTTGCACCTGATAAATCAGCATCTCTTAAGTCTGAACCAATAAAATCCACTTTTCTTAAGTCAGCGCCCCTCAAATTAGATGCAATCAACAATGCCCCTCTTAAATTCATACCTCGTAGGTTAGCACCTTTTAAATTCGCACCTATAAAATCCTTGCGTATCTTGCTTTCCTTATTACTTTGAATGAATTCTTTTCGAATGAATTCACTTGTTTTGAGTAATAAATGATTCACGATTTCTCTATGAGCCGGTACATCTAAATTAAGAATATCTTTCGGATTAAGATTAGTTAGAGATAAAGTTTTATCGAAAACGCTTTGCAATTCATTCCGGATGGGTTGAGTTTCTTCTAAATCTAAAGCTTGACTTAAGTAGCAAAGCATCTCATGCAACTGTTGAACAATAGGAAATACTGCAAACATTTCCTTTGATAACTCTGGATTCTTTCTCCAATCTTTACCTTTAAAAATTTCTTGTGAAACATGTTGTCCAGCACCAAAACATTCATAGGAAACACACCCATGAAAACCTTGATCTCTTAGATGTTCATGTATGCTGCAACGATGATCTGGACACAAGTTACGACAAGGGACTCCGCCTTCTTTATTAAAAGCAAAATCTGCTGATTTTGTATAGGGTAAGGCCACACAACATAACCCAAAGCAATTTTCACAGTCAGACTGCAATTTACTATTCAAAAAATCACTTCCTAAATTAATTTGACCCGCTTGCCCGTCGCCAGCGGCGAAAAGCCAAGGTAAGCGTTCCATTTGGTTCATCGAATCATTCTTCTTGATACGTGACCATATAACATCATAATGGATGCTGTTCCATTTGTCACGCCGGCACAAATGTAGGGGCTCTCAACAATGAAACGTCTATATTGTCTAATCTATGAGATCTATCCCCAGCCCCTGGGGGACTACCCCAAGCTTGCGACTATCATAGTGCATAGATAGACAGGCAAAACAAAAAAACTACCCATTGCAGTAAGGTAGGTCTTATTTCTCAGCAACCTGGCGATCATATCACTGGGTATTTAGACCCATGGATTTGCGTCCCTATTTTTCGATAGGTTTGCCTTGTGTATAAATTTTATTGAAAAAAAATGTGCAACCTTCCATACTGGTCGTACAATGTTGATTATTCGACAATTTATTTATTGTACAATTATAGTCCTAAGGAACTCCATTTGCAACCATTTCCAATAAAATTCCTTATGCCAATAGGCCTATAAAATGTCCGCGAAACATTCCTCTACGTAATCAGGAGCAGCTTTGTTCAATTGTTCAATCGTATGTAAATACCTTTGAGTCGTATTAATGTGAGCGTGACCCAGATTTTCCTGAACTTGCTGCAAAGAGGCACCGTTAAGAAGAGCAAGCGTTGCATTCGTGTGTCGAAGCCAATGTGGGGTTGGTTCCTTTCTCAGATCGCTTTGTTTACGAACTTTCTGCATAATTCTTTCGACCTGCCTGACCGTTAGGGGAAACAGACGTTGTTCCGGTCGATAGTGGGAAAAACGTTCTGCATAGATCATCCAGAGTTTTTTGGGAACCTTCACTTCTCTTTGTTTACCCCCTTTGCCGTCAACGACGGTTAACCACATGGAAATGCCAGCGGGATCCGAGTGGAAATGCCCCCATTCGATTGCAACCAGTTCCGATACTCGTAATCCCATTAATATTAAAGATAGGCCAATCAAATAGTTGCGTTCACCTGATTTTTTTAGCTCGATTAGGAGATGTATTGCTTCCTTTTTCGTCAGATAATGATTTTTGCTGGTTACCGGTACTTTGGGGGAGCGGATGCAAGTTGTTGGATTTACCGTAAATAGACCAATATTCGGATCACTCCCCCATTTGTATAGCGAACGAATAGGAGCAAGGAAATTTGCTACTGAAGCAGGGGATAAGGGCTTTTTACTAGGACTGCAAAGCCCCTCAGATAAACTGATCTTGAATACCTCGACCTCTTTCCATGTTACTTCACGAAGCGGCTTGAAGGATAGAAATTGACGAAATAATTGGATCGCTCTGCTGTAATTTCTCAAGGTGAATTCAGATTCCATGCAAGTCATTTTTAGGAACATAGACACGATTTGGTCATCAGTGTACGTTCGATTTTTCTGCTTTATTTGTTGTTCCGGTAATACCATAACTTGATTCATCTTGGTTGTTTCTCCTCCATGATGTCGAATAATCAACATTGTGCGACATTGTACATCGTGTTTCGCATTATTTGCAATATGTTCTAAACGGAGGGACACCACATTGAATCAACGAATCGCAAGTTGGCTGTCCAAATTGCGGTTACACGATTCGTCTACCTATCATCACAGTATTCGCGTTAGTAATATGGCAAGACGAATAGCCGCAGAATTAAATTTAAATCAAGAGCAAACCCAAAAACTTGTGCTGGGATGCATTTTACACGACATCGGTAAAATTTTCGTTCCAAAATCGATTTTAGGAAAATCCTCCGTACTGACCCACAATGAATGGGTCTTGATGAAGCAACATCCGATCTGGGGAAACGATTTTTTACGGAATGAGGGCATTACCGATCAGGATGTTACCGGCGCGGTTCTCTATCATCATGAACGTCCGGATGGAACGGGCTATCCATTCGGTTTGGCTGCCGGTGACATTCCATTCTGCGCCAGAATTTGTGCCATATTGGATGCGTTCGACTGCATGGTTTCGGGCCGGCCCTACCGTAAAAGCATCACGTTCGCGGATGCCAAAATCGAGCTATGGGAAAATAGAAACAAACAATTTGATCCGTATGTTTTGACCGTATTTTTACAGATGAGTGAATCGTACTTTATTGAACTGCACCATACCATGAATTCAGAATATGACAGACAGTATCTTTCCCAGAACGATCCGCCGTATCTTTTATCCGAATCCGCATTCCTTGGTTGAGTGAATATCTAGGGGGTGAAATAGTGGAAGTTTTACAGCAAGACCAGTATATCGTGATTGAACTGGGCACAGAAGAATACGCTCTAAAGATTTCTGAAGTTTATGAAATTATCAAAATGCAAAAAATAACAGCAATACCTAACAGTAGGGCTTTTTTGGAAGGTGTTACGAACATTCGGGGTAAAATTGTGCCGATCATCAGTTTGCGTAAAAGATTTCAATTGGGAGAGACGTCCGTAATTCATAAAGCGAGAATCGTAGTGGTGAATCATAACGAAGAAATGATCGGCATCGTTGTAGATGGAGTTAATCAAGTGATCAAATTTTCCGATATACAGCCCTCTACCGAAATTGTTTCTGGAGTTGATGGCAGTTATTTTCAAGGGATTGGCCAGTCGGAAGAAGGACTTATCGGCATTTTAAATCTAGAACATGTTCTTGTAGGGTAAGGGGGAAACCCATATGAATCGTTCGGAATTGATGGGAGTTTTCTTGTCTGAAGCGGAAGAATTGCTTCAATTACTGGAAATAGAGATCCTGAATTTGGAACAGCAAGGCGATTCCCCGCAAATCATACATAATATTTTTCGGATTGCTCATACATTAAAAGGTTCATCCGCTGCGATGGGTTTCGAGGAAATAAAACAATTGACCCACGAAATGGAAAATATTTTTGACAAGATTCGAAATCAACTTCTACCGGTGACGCAGCAGGTTGTAGATATCCTATTTCAATGTTTGGATCATTTAAACTGGTTGAAAAGAGAAATTGAACAAGAAGGTGTTACAAAAACAAATATCGATTCCATCGTGCATCAATTGCGGCAATTGGAAAAGAGGACGGAAGAGAACTTCGAATCGAATAGTAAGTTGTTTGAAGACAAAAAACAGAAATTAAAAAAGTGGAGATGTAAAGTTCGTTTATCCGAACATTGTGAGATGAAGCTTCCTCGGGCCCATATTGTGTTAAATCATCTTAAGAAGTGGGGATCCGTTATGTCGTCGGAACCGGAATTGGACAGCGTCATCGAAGAAACAAACCTCAATGAAATTTCCTATATCGTCAAGACGAACGCGGATTCCGATGCCCTTCAACATTTGCTGAGCCAGCTTATTGATGTTGAAGATGCCGAAGTGGTGCCTTTTTCAAACGACAATTTGGTTGATGCTTTCGTGCCATTGACAGATGCCAATAAGGACTCGGAGCCGGACAACCCGATCCCAAACCAGGGCAGAAAAGAAGAAAAGAAAATAGGACAAACGATTCGCGTCGATGTGGAACACTTGGACAGCATTATGAATTTGGTTGGTGAATTGGTCATCGACCAGACAAGAATCGCCCAAGTCGGAAATTTGTTGCGCGATCGTTACTCTACGGATGAAACGATCGATGATTTGGAGCGAATTTCCAATCATTTCAGCCGAATCATTGGGGAACTTCAAGAATCCGTGATGAAGACGCGAATGCTTCCCGTCGAGCGATTATTCAACCGATTTCCAAGAATGGTACGAGATTTAGCCCGGACGTTAAACAAGGAAGTCAATCTGCTGCTTGAAGGGAAAGAAACTGAACTGGATCGGACAGTCATAGAGGAAATTAGCGATCCGTTGATTCATCTGATCCGGAATGCCATAGACCACGGTATAGAAGAAGTAGAAGTTAGAAAAAAACGGGGAAAATCCCTTAAAGGTACGATAAAGATTAGGGCGTCCCATCAAGAAAATCAAGTGGTGCTGACGGTAGAGGATGACGGGGCGGGAATTAACGCGGAGAAAGTAAAAGAATCCGCCATACGCAAACAATTGATTACTGCGCAAGATGCCGAAATGATGTCGGAACAGGAATGGATTCAACTTATTTTTCTTCCCGGTTTTTCGACAGCCCAATCCGTAAGTGATATATCGGGACGCGGAGTCGGGATGGACATTGTCCGAAATCATATCGAGAAATTAAACGGATTGATCGATGTAGAAACCCGTTTGGGCGAAGGGACGAAGTTCACGATTAAATTGCCTTTAACTTTAGCTATTCTTCGAGGACTTCTGATCAAGTTGCAGGAAACAACTTATGCCTTGCCCATGAACAGTGTGATCGAAATCGTCCGTATATCGAAAAAAGAAATCCACTCCGTTAAGGGACAAGCTGTTGTAAAAATCAGAGAAAAAATTCTTCCACTCATCGGTCTTCACGATCTTTTTAGAATGTCCTGCGGCAAAAGAAAAACAAAGCATGTATTTATCGTGGTTGTCGGACTGGCAGAAAAACGGCTCGGTTTGGTTGTCGATGAATTGATCGGCAGCCAAGAAATTGTAGTAAAATCCATCGGTTCCTATATCGGACAGGTCGAAGGCGTTTCGGGGGCCACGATTCTGGGCGATGGAAGCGTAGCGCTGATCTTGGATGTAACCGGAGTATTCAAATTGGCAAATAACCTTAAGTCTATCGAATCCGAAGTAATGGATGATGTGGTCTAACCATATCCATTTTTCACAGTAAGGAGGGACTCATCGTTGACATCTGCCCAAGCCATCAAGCAGTTGGTTACCTTTCGGATAGAAACGGAGGAATTCGGGCTTCCCATTACAGATGTATATGAAATTATATTTGTTCCTCAAGTCACATCGATCGCAAAAGCACCCGAATCCATAGTCGGAGTTATCAATCTTCGCGGGGAAATCATACCGGTAATCGATCTTAGAATTCAATTTTTGAAAGAACCGATTAAGTCCAAAAAACAGCGCATTATTATAACCCGCTCCCAAGGAAGAGTTATCGGATTATTGGTCGACGAAGTGAAAGAAGTGCTGCGAATCGATGAAAACAGCTTGGAACCGGTTCCTGATACGATCGTTACTACACAAACGGCTTATATGGGAGCAATCTGTAAAATGGACAATCGTCTCATTATATTGCTTCATCTCGATCACTTGTTAAACAAGCTGGAAATAAATTTCATCATCAACGAAGTTGAAAAAAGGGAGGAAAACATTCCATGAGCACTTTGACGAAAAAACTTGCTCACAAATTTATGAAAGCTGCAGGAGTTTCCGAAACCATTGAAGCGGCTATAACCGATTCAAAAAGATTAGAGCAAAATCTGAAGGATCTTGCCGTCATGACGGAACAGATTTCTCATGGGACCAGCCAGCAGTCTTCAGCCATTGAATCCACATCCGACATTGTTGAAGAGATATCGAAATCCATTGAAGGGGTAAGCAAAAATTCAGATCGTCTGGCTGCTTCCGCCAGTGAAATATCGGAAGTCATCCAAGAAATGGTCGCTTCCGTTCAACAGGTTGCTGGCAATAGCCAAAGTACGGCAAGTTCAGTGGAGCAGATTTCCGCTTCCATTGAAGAAATGGGGCAATCGATCCAAGGCGTAGCCGATAATGCGGCGAGCCTGACCGCCTCGGCGGAAGAAGCTTCGAATGCCATCCAGGAGATGGTGGCTTCCATTCAACAGGTTGCCGGAAATAGCCAAAGTACAGCAAGTTCAGAGATGGTGGCTTCCATTCAACAGGTTGCCGGAAATAGCCAAAGTACAGCGAGTTCCGTGGAGCAGATTTCCGCTTCCATTGAAGAAATGGGGCAATCGATCCAAGGCGTAGCCGATAATGCGGCGAGCTTGACCGCCTCGGCGGAAGAAACTTCGAATGCCATCCAGGAGATGGTGGCTTCCATTCAACAGGTTGCCGGAAATGCTGAAAGCACAGCCAGTTCGGTTGAACAAATCTCCGCATCCATTGAGCAGATGGGAAAATCGATTCGCGGCATTGCTGCCAATGCAGACCAATTGCAGAAAATCGCCGGCGATACCTCTGCTTCGATTCAGCAAATAGCGGCTTCGATTGAACAGGTGGCTAAAAATGCGCAAAATGTGAATTCACTTGCGGACCAGGTTCAAACGGATGCCAAAGATGGACAAAAGGCGGTTAGTCAGTCCCTCACGGGAATGAAAGAAATTGCGGATGTCGTAAAACAGGCCTCTGGCGTCATAACTAATCTGGGGAAAAGCTCGGAAGAAATCGGAAGCATTATTGAAGTCATCGACGACATTGCCGAGCAAACCAACCTTTTGGCACTTAACGCCGCAATTGAAGCTGCAAGGGCTGGTGAACACGGAAAAGGGTTCGCCGTTGTTGCCGATGAAGTGAGGAAGCTCGCCGAAAGAAGCGCAAAAGCCACCAAAGAAATTGCCCAATTAATTAAAGGGATCCAAAGCGAAACAACTGATGCCATCAAAGCCATCGAGATCGGTATGGTAAAAGTCGAACAAGGAAACAAATTGGCGGATGAAACAGGTATAGCCATCGAAAAAATAGTAACCGGAGTCGAAAAAATTACGAATGAAATCAGACAGATCACTTCAGCTACGGTTGAACAGGCTAAGGGAAGCGAACAAATCGTGATGGCCGTAGGCGCATTAACCACTCAGGCAGAAATGATGACTCAGGCGACGAAGGAACAAGCCGCCGGCGTCGAAGAAGTCATCAAGGGTGTAGTGAATGCCCGCGAACAAGTGCGTCAAATCACCATAGCAACTGGTGAACAGGCAAAGCAAGGCGAAAATATCGTAAGGGCGGTAGAAAATGTAACCAAACAGGCCGCGATGGTGACTCAGGCGACGAAGGAGCAGGCCGCCGCCGTCGAAGAAGTCGTTAAGGGCGTATCGAATGCTCGTGAACAGGTGCGTCAAATTACCGTAGCAACTGGTGAACAGGCAAAGCAAGGCGAAAATATCGTAAGGGCAGTAGAAAATGTAACCAAACAGGCCGCTATGGTGACTCAGGCGACGAAGGAACAGGCCGCCGCCGTCGAAGAAGTCGTTAAGGGTGTAGTGAATGCCAGTGAACAGGTGCGTCAAATTACCGTAGCAACTGGTGAACAGGCAAAGCAAGGCGAAAATATCGTAAGGGCGGTAGAAAATGTAACCAAACAGGCCGCTATGGTGGCTCAGGCGACGAAGGAACAGGCCGCCGGTGTCGAAGAAGTCGTTAAGGGTGTAGCGAATGCCCGGGAACAGGTGCGTCAGATTACTGCGGCCACAGTGGAACAAGCAAAACACGGAAAGGATATTGTAAAAGTCGTCGAAAATGTAACCAAACAGGCTGCCGAAGTAACGGAAGCGATAAAATTTCAAGTGAAAGAAAGGGACAAACTCGAAAAGGCGATATCCGATACGGAACGTGTTGTCCAACAGAATATTCAAGACGTGGAAGGGATGGTTGTGGTTGCGCGAGAATTGTCAGACCGATCCGCAACAATCAAAAATTCACTTCGAATATTGCAAGCCTAGCATCCGTCCGACGGAAAGCATCAGTTCTTTATTATTCTCTAATGCGAACCTTTGAGAGAGCTTTGAGGACCTTGTTAATGCGCTGCTCATATGGGAGATGTAACATTAATGAATATGGAGTTCATAAACGAAATTCAGGATAATGATATGTGCTTAAAAGATTTGGGGCAAATGATTTATGACTTTTGCGGACTGAATTACTTGGACAATCTTTCGTTGCTCGCCTCGAAGGTCTCGAAGAGACTATCCCTTCTGAATATGACGTTCGGGGAGTACACCGAATTCTTAACAAGGAACCAGCAAGAATGGAATCACCTTGTTGAACTCATTACTAACAACGAAACCTATTTTTTTCGTGAAGAGAGTCAGCTAAATGAATTAAGCAATGCGATTCTTCCCCAATTGCGGAATAAGAAATGGATTCGGATTTGGAGTGCCGCTTGCTCAACGGGAGAAGAACCTTACAGCTTGGCGATGACAATCGCAGAATCAGGGATTGTACCGCTGGAATCTGTACATATCATTGCAACCGACATTAATAAAAAAGTTCTGCAAATCGCGAATCGTGGGTGGTACCATAAAAATTCGCTATGCTTCCGCCGGACTCCTAAGGAGATGTTGGATAAGTACTTTTTTCCGCAAGATGAAGGATTTCAAATCAAGAGCTTCATAAAAGACAGGATTGAATTCCGGCATTCGAATCTTTTACATGATGAGGATATGGCGGCGGTCGAAAAAGTCGATATCATTTTTTGCAGAAATGTGCTTATTTATTTCGATTCCGTAACTACAAGCCGGGTCATTGCGAAATTTTATCATCGTTTAAATCCAGGCGGATTTTTATTTCTGGGACATGCCGAAACGATAACGGGCTTGAACACCAATTTCGAAACCATAAATGCTCGTGCGACATTTTATTTCCGAAAAGGGGACGTTGAGCGTTCGCAATATTGAAGAGACGCCAGCTTCAGAAACTATTCTCATAAGGAGGCAAAGCCAATTGAGTCGGTACGGTGTGCTGATCGTCGACGATTCTGCATTCATGAGGAGGGCCATCAGCCTCTTAATTGAGAAGGATCCGGATTTTTTTATCGTGGGTATCGCCCGCAATGGCCTGGAGGCAATTGAAAAGATAAAGCGGTTCAAACCGGATGTCGTTACGATGGATGTAGAAATGCCGGAAATGGACGGAATAACCGCCTTGGAACAAATCATGAAATATCATCCGGTTGCCGTCGTAATGCTGAGCACATTAACAGGCGAAGGAGCGGAAGCCACTCTAACGGCATTACAATTAGGTGCGGTAGATTTCTTTCCAAAAAGCTCCTTGATGAAGGATCCTGCGGAACCTAAAATAATAGACGATTTTTTGATGAGGGTAAAGGCCGCCGCTAATGCAAAATTACCCTTACAAAACAATGTTGCATCTGTGAAAGAAGCAGTGGAAGAAAATAAGAAAAGAGGTTCCGCTTCCGTTGATCTGCTCATTATCGGGTGTTCCACAGGCGGACCGTCGGCCATACAATCCATACTTCCTCGATTTACACCCGACTTTCCTGCAGGAATTGTTGTTCTACAGCATATGCCGCCCGGATTTACCAAACCATTGGCAGACCGTTTCGATAACCTATGCAATTTGAAAGTGAAAGAAGCGGAAGATGGCGATGTCGTAATGCCAGGAGTCATTTATGTTGCTCCTGCAGGATATCAGACCTTGTTTCAAAAAACAAATGACGGGAAGACGACGTTCAAAATCGTGGTAGACGAGAGCAAATTGTACAAGCCATCCATTGATGTTTCGCTTCAGTCCGGATCTTCGATTTATCGCGATCGTTTATTGGTCGTTATTCTTACTGGAATGGGGACAGATGGGTTAATCGGTTGCGGTGAAGTGAAGCGGCAGCGGGGTCATGTGATCGTTGAATCTGAAGAATCATGTATCGTATATGGTATGCCAAAAGCGGTTTATGAGGCGGGATATGCTGATCGGCAAGTATCTTTACCCAATATATATCAAGAGATCCTATCATTTATTTAGATGCGGGCGATCGTTTTTTTGGATACCCAACCGAACATTTGCTGGCGAAGGGGATCCTCTTGCCCCTTTCATGCTTTTCATTGTTGAATACAAAATCCAAACGTTTTCAGACAAAGAGGAGATTGCGGCATCTTCACAAGTTGCTTGTTTCAATTGGCAGATGATCTCAATAATTTGGTATCCATGATTGCAAGGAGGCTCTAAAATGGAGAAAGAAAAGGAAATCCTCACTCCGGAAGAAATCGAGGAACTCATCCGCAAATTGGAGGTTGAATATCCAGAGTTGGTAAATCCCAGACAAACCGAAAAATCAGATAAGGCGAGAGAAGTGTAATTGAATTGTTAAATATTCATCAAGCCGTAGAGAAGGATTTGTCTCCAGTTCCGGACACGATCCGTCCCTTTCCGTGTCACATCCATCGTAGCCAAATAGAGCATCTTGAGCAATGCTTCATCAGTTGGGAAAATGCTCTTGCCTTTGGTTACTTTCCGGAGCTGGCGATAATAGCTCTTGATCGGATAGTCGTATAAATGAAAGCCACGAGAGCCGCTATCAGAGCGGCCTTCGTGGCTTTGGTATTAACGTACAGCCTTACATTCCATTCTTGATTCACTATTTAATCGTATATCCGCTTTGAATCAGCAATTTTTTCACATCATCATTTGCTTTCTTCATGGCCTGTTCAACGGGCATCTGGCCGCTAACCGCTTGAGAGATTGCGTTCCCGATGGTATCGATAATTTGGAAGCTTTCCGGAATCCGAGGGCGGCAATCGGCGTAAGCTTTCTCGGCGGATTGGGCCAACGTATCAATCCAGTGGAACTTTTGTTTGATCTCGTTGTCGTTCAATTCGGATAAACGGGAAGGAGGTCCGCCTTGAAGAACAAATTTCTTATGGTTCTCTTTGTTGTTGGCCCATTTAATGAAATCCCAAGCGGCCTCCTTATTTTTACTGTATTTGTTAATGCTCATCACCCATCCGCCAAGAGGAGCCACCGGATCTTTGCCGGAAACACCAGGTACAAGGGCTGTAGCAAATTTATCTGAAACTTGAGAACGGCTTGGATCCAAAAGACCGGGGGTCACAACCGACCATGCGGCCATCATAGCTACTTTGCCCTGTGCAAAGGCTTGAGTACGATCATCCCAAGCGAAGTTGAGCGCGCCATCAGGCTGGTATTGCAGGAGCTCCTTGAACATGTTGACTATTTTAATACTTTCAGGCGAATCTATTCTCGGCGTCATGTCGGCATAGGCATCTTTGCTGCCTGGATAGTTGCTTTCAAAAGGCTTATCCACGTTAAAAATGTACTCAAACCAAGCCTGGCCTGCAGGCGCTCCTTTGGCATTATTCATGGCAATCCCGGACATTCCGGGATAGTTCGGATTGTTTGTAAAACGTTTGGCGATGGCCACCATTTCATCATAGGTTTTTGGAGGCTGAAGACCTTCCTTTTCAAAGAGATCTTTGCGATAGTGAAGCATCACGTAATAAGGCGCGAAAGGAACTCCGACAATTTGTCCCTTCCACTCGGCAACTTGGCGGAATGAAGGGATATAATCATCCCACTCGAGATCAGGCGTTGCTTCAATTCTTGCTTTCAAGTCCTCTGTAATTTGTCCTTCGGCAAATTCGCCAATCCAAGGGGAATCCAGGACTATGACGTCTGCAGCGTCCGACTTTTGGGTTCCTAACAGGACTTCTTTTTGGTGTGTTTGATCGTAGGAATAGGAATCGATTTGGACTTTGATTCCAGTGGCTTTCTCATATTCCGCCCCGAAGTTTTTCATTACGTCAACCCAGGGGTCGGCAATCATAATAATTTTCAAGGATTTTGGGGTTCCGTTGTTCGTATTTTCAGCCGCGGTTGAACCTTCCGGCTTGTCATTAGAGCAGGCGCTAGTAAGAAGCAGGGTACCGGCTAAAACGGCGGGTAGAGCTTTTTTCAGGTAATGTATAGATTTCATAGGAAGCCTCCTTGGAATTTTTAGAAATCGCTTACACAAGTGTTGCAATGGAGTGCAGTCCTGTTCGTTCATAAAATGCCATGAGCGAAAATAGGGACTGCACGAAGGATAGGGATTAGCTTTTATTTATCTTGTATCGTATCTTTTTTTTATTATATAATATAAGTTGTATAGTTTTTTTTTCTTTCGGTACTGTAGTTTCTTTTGGTTGTTACCATTGGAAATTCAGTACTGTTTTTTTCCATCCTCGATGTTCCGCAGCTTCTTTCATTACAGCGGCAAAGTCCTCTGAGGTTCGAATGGTGACATTCTGGTCAGGAAGCAATCTGCGCAAGGTGGTTTGAAAGCCGATATCTTTCATAGCAGAAATCAAAGGATGGTAATCGGAATAGGAGCTTCGACTGCTTCCGATGACCAATAAGCCCTTCTCCAATATATCCCTCGTATTCATTGGAACTCTCTCTTCGGTAACCCCCATTAATAATAAAGCACCGCCAGGACTTATAATATCAATCGCCTGATTAATGGCACTTTCGGAGAAGCGACCGCCTGTGCATTCAACCGCAATATCGAATGAAGCCGAATGGGTAAAATCGTATTCCTGCACCAACGCTCTAGAAGCGAATTGGAATTGCTCAAGCTTCTCTGGAATCGCACCAAATACGTGCAGCCGGTCTTTTGTAACCCCGAAAACATGATGCAAAACTGCGGCGGTCAAGTAACCTACGGGTCCGTCGCCGAACACGGCGACACGACTTGCGGGTAATCGGTCGGCAATGCGGCTGGCTGCCTGATAGGAGACGGAACACAGTTCCGCCAATACGGCAATTTCGTCAGGAACCTCGTCCGGAATCGGTATGGCACATGCGGCCGGAAGGACGAGATGACTTTGAGCAATGCCGTCGAAACCGCTTCCCAAAAATTTGCCGTAATGGCAATAGTTTTCCCCCAATCCTTTTTGGCAGGCTGGACAGCAAACCTGCGGAGAAATGTTTCGAAGCAAATATCCTGGTAAATTAGGAACAATGATAACCCGCTGGCCCATTTGGATATCCGGCGAAGTGCTTTCAACAACGGTTCCGATGCCTTCATGGATCAAGGCCATCGGTAATTTTTTGGCCAGTGCTTCAGGCCGTCGTTGACCGGTAAAATACCTTAGGTCTGCATGACAGATGCTGCCCATGGACGGTTGAACAACAATTTCCCCATCGCGTATCTTGTGTTCGAGGGTCACCTCACTGATTTCTCCCGGTTTAAGTAATCTGTACGCGCGGGACTGAACGGATGTCTTGTTCTTGAGTGGTTGCAATGAAAATCAATACCTCCCTATAAGGATATGAATGATATAAGAAATTTCTTGCAGCCCTCTTCTGAGGCAGAGATCCGGAATGCAAGAAATGTCCTAACGCATGGCATTTTATTTAAACCGTAATCAACTGAATCCCTGAATCCTTAAATTGCTTTCGGACGGATTCGGATATGTCGTTACCGGTAATTATCGAATGAATCGATTCGATCGGAGCAACCGTATGAAGCGACACCTTGCCTACTTTCGATTGATCGGCGACCACAATGACCTCTTGAGCCGCTCGAATCATACCTTGCTTCGTGGGAACAAGCTGGGCCTCGGGATGAGTAAGCCCAAACTTAGGATGAATAGCCGGTGTCCCGATAAATGCTTTTTGCACATGTAAAGTATGAAGTACCTGATCTGTGAACATGCCGTTGAGCATAAAACTCGATTTATATAAAAGCCCCCCCGTAACGATAACCGTAACCCCCGGAGAGTCGCGCAGCTCACTGGCCACATTAATGTCATTGGTCACTAAGGTAATGTTGTTACGGTGAGTAAGATGCTTTGCGATATGAATCGTTGTTGTACCGGAATCCAGAATGACATGATCGCCGTCTTCAATCATTTCAGCCGCCTTTTTGCCGATCCGGATTTTTTCTTCTATCTGATCGATAGCCCGCTCGGAAAAGGATGGCTCAAAATTGGCCCCCTTATCCAAAACGACTCCACCGTGTGTACGACGTAACAGGCCTTCCTGTTCGATTTCAATCAAGTCTCTGCGGATCGTTGCCTCATGAACATGAAAATGTTTGGCGAGAGCGGCTACAGTGGCAGTATGTCGTTGTTTTACATATTCAACAATAAGATGCTTTCTTTCGGCAGCAAGCATAGTCGATGACCTCCACTGTTTGAAATTGCTCGTTTTTTTTCATAATTGCTTGATATAAGCTTATTATCGAACACGATGTTTTGTCAAGAGCTTATCATTTCAGCTAAATAACGTAAGATTACCTCTATTTTAAACGAAGTCACGAAGGTTACCTACTAAAAATCAAGCTTATTAATGTTTATATATGTTCGATAATGCGTATAAATTTTCGTTTTTTTGAAAATTAATCTTGATTTAACGGAAAGAAATCATTTAAAATAAACTCATAAATTCGAGTAATCGCTTTCAAATAGGAATGATGAATTGGTTATGCGCGAAAATGTTCATTTTTACGTGAATGGCTTTGCGTGAATAAACAACATGTTAGGAGTGGTCATATGCAGGCGAAATATATGGAGGGAGACATTAAGTTGCTAGCCAAAAAGAAAGAACTGGGGCGATCCCATTTGACTGGCTGGATCATGCTGCTGCCGGCACTGATTTATTTGCTGGTCTGGAATGTGTATCCGTTGGTTTATGCGCTTTACGTCAGTTTTAGCAATTTGAATCTGACCAGAATCAACGCTGCAAAGTTTATTGGATTCACGAATTACACGGTGTTGTTAAAAGATAAGACCTTTTATACCGCCGTTGGAAATACGTTGCTGCTTACCGTTTCGACGATTGCCATTGAACTCATTATAGGTTATTTCATTGCCAAGCTCTTTACGGCTGCCGATGGAGTAAAGGGAACCGGTATTCTTAGGACATTGTTTATGATTCCGATTATGGTGACGCCTTTAATTATAGGTTTACTTTGGTCGTACATTTTGAATCCTACCCTTGGAGTGATGAACTATATATTGGACTTGCTCCATTTGCCGACTCTGGCGTGGTTTGGCGACCCAAAAGTTGCCCTGTATTCCATTTTGGGTATCAATGTATGGCAATGGGCGCCTTTTATGATGCTTCTGATTATTGCCGGATTAAACAGCATACCGAAAGATTTAACGGAAGTAGCTCAAATAGAAGGCGCCGGTTTTTGGTCCAGGCTGAAAAATATTGAAGCTCCATTTATATGGCATGTTGTCGTTCTTGGTATTTTTATCAGGGTGATGGAAAGCTTGAAAATGTTTGATGTAGTCTATGTAACTACTAACGGTGGCCCTGGAACCGCTACAGAATTGATGAGCTTGATGGCGTACCGGCAATCCTTCTTGTACTACCAGACGGGGAGCGGAGCCGCTGTTGCCATAATCATTTTGATAATAAGTACTGTGATTGTTCAGATGCTGTTTAAATACTTATGGAAGAGAGATGTGGTATGAACCGTAACTTAGTTAGAAATGCTGCCGGCGTATCGGTCTATTTGGTAACTGCTGTTTATATACTTCCGTTGATTTGGCTTCTGCTTGCCGCGTTCAAATCAAGAGCTGAAATGTTTACTATGCCTCCGTCTATTTTGCCAAAATCATTAAATTTTAATAACTTTGCCGTCGTTCTTTCCGAAACGTGGCCGTACTTTATTAATTCCTTTACCGCCGGTGTATTTTCAACCGTGATTGCCCTGCTGCTTGGCATACCTGCGGCTTATGCGTTAGCGCGATATACTCTTCGCGGCTCGAAACATATCGAATTATGGATCTTGAGCACGAAAATGATGCCCCCGATTGCCGTTATTATTCCACTATTTATTATTTTTCAAAAAGTTGAGCTTTTTGATACGCGCATGGGGCTGGTTTTGCTTTATACGGCATTCAACTTGCCTTTTGCCGTTTGGATGCTGGTCTCTTTCATTAAGAAAATGCCAAAAGAAATTGAAGAGGCTGCATTGATTGACGGGTGCAATCTGATGCAGACGCTGCTGTTCATCGTACTGCCATTAATTCGCTCCGGCATTGCTGTAGTGGTGATCTTCTCTTTTATTTGGACTTGGAACGACTTGTTGTTCGGGCTTATCATGACGCAGGATGCGGCCAAAACATTGCCGGTCGCATTGACCTCCTATACGAGTCAACTCGATATTAAGTGGGAGTTAATGGCGGCATTATCTGTTTTACAAACGATTCCTATCGTCTTGTTTACATTCTTTAGCCAACGTCATATTGTTTCTGGACTGACATTTGGCGGTGTTGAAAAATAATTACGGAGGCTATTGTCATGAATACTCCAACATGTTCGCTGGGAATTGATTTTGGCACGGAGTCCGGTCGTGCGGTTCTTGTGGATGTGTCGAATGGCGAAGTGCTTGCAAGCCATGTAACGCCGTATGCTCACGGGGTGATTACAGAACGTTTGCCTCATGCAGAATCCAACTCGTTTGTTCCCCCGGATTGGGCTTTACAGCATCCCCAGGATTACCTGGAGGTGCTTTACCGTTCCATTCCGGCTGTCCTTCAGGCGGCCGGCGTATCGGCGGAGCAGGTGATTGGGTTAGGAATTGATTTCACTTCATGCACGATGCTGCCGGTCGATGCTGCTTTTGAGCCGCTCTGTCTCAAAGCGGAATATTCGAATCATCCCCACGCTTGGGTTAAGTTATGGAAGCATCATAGTACCCAAGAGGAAACGGACTTATTAAATCGTATCACTCTGGAACGCAATGAACCTTGGTTAAAACGATATGGGGGGAAGATCTCCTCGGAATGGATGCTGCCCAAATGTCTTCAAATACTCCATGAAGCCCCTGAGATTTACCGGGATGCAGCTTATTTTATTGAAGCGGGAGATTGGATTGTCGCCAAGCTGATTGGTCAGTTGAAACGCAGCGGCTGTATGGCCGGATTCAAGTCGTTTTGGCATGAGGCCGAAGGGTATCCGGCTCCCGATTTTTTTGCGGCAGTAGACCCTCGCCTCCAATCGATTACCGATACCAAATTAAGCGGTGAAGTAGTGCCGCTAGGAAATCAGGCGGGGACGCTTCTGCCTCATATGGCTGCAAGACTTGGGTTAACTCCCGGCCTTCCGGTAGCCATATCGATGATTGATGCCCACGCGGCGGTTCTGGGCACCGGAGTATGCACCCCCGGGAAATTAGTTATGGTCATGGGTACTTCAACTTGTCACTTAATGTTATCGGAGAAGGAAATCTGTGTTCCAGGCATCAGCGGTGTTGTTAAAGATAGTATCATTCCAGGTCTTTACGGGTATGAAGCGGGCCAATCGGCTGTAGGAGATATATTTGCTTGGTTTATGAAACAAGGGATTCCGGTTCAAATCATCGAAGAGGCTGCAAAAGCACAAATGTCCGTTCAGGATTGGATGGAGCGGCTGGCGTCTGAACTGAAGCCTGGAGAAAGCGGGATTCTTGCACTGGACTGGCATAACGGCAATCGTTCTCCACTGGATGATGCTGAGTTAACAGGTGCGATATTCGGTATGACGCTGCGCACTCGACCTCATGAAATTTACAGGGCGCTGCTTGAAGCGACGGCATTCGGTGCACGCAGCATCATGGAAACATTTCGAAACTATGAATTGCCGGTTCATGAGCTTTATGCTGCCGGGGGCATACCTCAGCGCAACCGATTGCTAATGCAAATTTATTCCGATGTGATGAACATGGAAATCAAGGTGGCCGACTCTCCGTTTACACCGGCCATTGGCGCGGCTATTCTGGGCTCCGTAGCAGCAGGAGAGGCCGGGGGCGGATATAAAACCATTCAGGACGCAACGGCGGTCATGGGGAAAACAAAAAGCGGGGTGTTCAAGCCGATTCCCGAGCATGTTTCCATTTACGAGACGCTTTATAAGGAATACAGCACACTGAAGACATATTTTGGCGAGGGCGGCAATGACGTGTTAAAGCGTCTGAAAAGGATGAAATGATTGTCGCAAGTACGGGCATGGCTGCATTCGAGCACGCCTTGCACGGACAAGCCAATCCGTCATCGTAGCGCAAGCCTTCTTTCTGCGAAAGCGGGGAGGGGCTTTTTCTTTTTCATACGATTCATATGAATTTACGTTCGGTTTCGTCTCGTTATTGAGCATATGTGTCTGCATCCCGCAGGCAAATAATTATTTATGATAATACCATAGCAGCGAGAAAGACGAGTGTAAGAAGGAGGCATGTAAAGTGAAAATAATGGGGACTTGAGACTGCTTGGGCGGAGACGAAGGGGACGCAACTTTTTTGAAATCGAATTGTAAGCGTTTTAATTAAAGGAGGTATGTACAGATGGCGCTTAGCAAAATCCAGGTCGAACAGCATTCCAAAATTCAAGCGCTTCTCGCAAGCGCGGAAACGATCGGAAAGATCGCGGAAGCGGAAGCCATTGAGGCGGATCGCAATGCCCGCTTCTCCCCACGCGTGGCGAAGGCGATCGAGGAAGCCGGGTTTCACAAGATCATGCGGCCCAAAAAGTACGGAGGGCTGCAGATCGATCTCAAGACGTACGCGAAGATCATTCGAACCGTGTCCCGTTACAGCGTGCCTGCGGGGTGGCTCGTTTACTTCTACTCCGTCCATGAGCTTTGGGCCGCGTATCTTCCTCCGAAGGGCAGGGACGAGATTTTGGGCGGCGGAGAACTGCTGGCCGATGTTGTCGCTCCCATCGGACGCGTGGAGAAGGATGGAGAAGGATTCCGCCTATACGGGCAGTGGAATTTTTGCAGCGGGGTGCTCTGGAGCGGTTGGATCGGGCTCGGAGCCATGATGGAACTGCCGGACGGACAGGGACCCGAATATTGCTTGCTGGCGCTCCCGAAGTCGGATGTCAAAATCGTTGAGAATTGGGACACGATCGGTCTTCGTTCCTCGGGCAGCAACGGAGTTTTAGTGGACGGCGCTTATGTGCCGCCGCATCGCATTTTTCCTGCCGGACGGGTCATGGCCTCCGGAACGCCGGCCGGCGGCGAATACGATCCGAACGATCCGGTGTATCGCATGCCGTTTATGCCGCTTTTTCTCCTGGGATTCCCTATTGTCGCTCTGGGCGGCCTGGATCGGATTTTGTCTCTCTTTTACGAACGCACGGAGAAACGTGTCCGCGTCTTCAAGTTGGGAGCGAAGGAGAAGGAGTCTTCCGGCAGCCAGCGGTTTCTGGCCGAGATGAAGATGCAGCACCACGCACTGGAGGGAATCGTGGACAGTTACGTCCGTCAGTTGGAAGAATGTCAGGTGGAAGGAAAAACGGTCATGAACGATGAAGAACGGGAGCGGATGTTCGCCATGCGGGGTTACGTCGCGAGGTCCGTTTCTGAATTAACGCTTCGGGCGATGCTCACCTTGGGCGGAACATCCATCTTCAAGGGCGATCCGGTGGAGCTGTTTACAAGAGATCTGATTGCGTTGGCGGCTCACCCGAATCATTTGTATGAGGATGCCATGGCCGCTTACGGACGAACCATGTTCGGCCTGCCGGGGGACCCGGTCTGGTAATAAGCGTCTTACTGTCGAAGGCAGACACTTACTATATATAAAACAAGGAGGCAATTCAAATGCAAAAAGAACCTATGTTTGATGTCCATCAGTTGGCCCATGTGGAAATTTTCAGCCCGAAGCCGGATGAAACGTTGTGGTTTTTCAAGGAACTTCTCGGGATGGAAGAGACCGTACGCAAAGGCCAGTCCGTATACTTGAGAGCCTATGAAGATTTCTATCACCATACGCTGAAAATTACGGAAGCGAAGGAACCCGGACTCGGTCACGTCGCATGGAGAACGTCCTCGCCTCAGGCGCTGGAGCGCCGCGTTAAAGCGATTCAGGCGACTGGACTTGGCAAAGGCTGGTTGGAAGACGAAGAAGGCCACGGAGCCGCGTATCAATTCATAACGCCGGACGGGCATAAGATGGAACTTCTATGGGAGGTAGAGTACTGGCAGGCGCCCGAGCATCTGAAGACGCCGCTTCTTAACCGTCCGCAAAAGCGTCCGACCCGCGGCGTGCCGGTACGCCGCCTCGACCACGTAAACTTAATGGCGCACGAAATGAAGCCGAACGTAGATTTTTTGATGGATCAGCTTGGCTTCAATCTGCGAGAGCATATCCGTCTGAACAACGGTAACGATGCCGCGGCCTGGCTGAGCGTGAGTCCGCTTGTGCATGAGATTGCGATGATGGGAGACCCGCTTGGCGGCAAAGCGCGCATGCACCATATATGCTACTGGTACGGGTTCCCGCAAAACATTTCGGATATTTGCGACGTATTCATCGAGAACGGCATAAAGATCGATGCGGGACCGGGTAAACACGGGATCAGCCAAGCGTATTTCTTGTATGTAATTGAACCGGGCGGAAACCGCGTGGAGCTGTTTGGCGATCCGGGTTACTTGATTTTCGATCCGGCCTGGAAGCCGATCACCTGGAAGGAAGAGGATTTGGCCAAGGGCATCATCTGGTTCGGCTCTCAGCTTCCGCAGGAATTCTTCATGTACGGCACGCCTGTCATTGACAACACACAAGAAGTGGCCAGCACGAAATAAATCTTCCGATCCGAAAAGCATTGCCGCTGCGTGGTAATGCTTTTCGGTCATCAGACTACCTTAATTGAAGGAGTTGAACGGTATGGATGATCGCTCGTTTCGGAACGCTATGGGCCAATTCGTAACCGGGGTTACTGTTATTACGACGAACGTCGGGGATGAAACGCACGGCATGACGGCCAACGCATTTCTGTCCGTTTCTTTAAACCCGAAGCTGGTTCTCGTATCGATCGGAGAGAAGGCCAAGATGCTTCAAAAAATCAAGGACGCGGGACATTACGCGGTCAATTTCCTGGCGGAGGACCAGCAGGAAATCTCCATGTTGTTTGCAGGACAAATCAAAGACGGGCGCTCCGTCGATTTCGAATGGCTGAACGGAATGCCGGTCATTCCCGGAGCGATCGGACGGATCACATGCCAAGTCGTAAACGAACATGTCGTTGGCGATCATACGCTTTTTGTCGGTGAGGTTACAGGCATCGAACTGAACGACGGCGCCCCCCTGATTTATTTCCAAGGCAAGTACCGCGAGCTTGCGTCGATGAATGAAAACGAAACATTGCGAATATAAAGGAGGTTAGAGATGGCTGCTCCATTCGAATACACGGTGATTCCCCCGAAAGCGATCGAATCGGGGAAGACGTATCCGGCCGTTTTCGCTCTTCACGGGATTGGTTATACCGAGAAAGATATGCTGTCCGTTATTGAGCCGCTGAAAGGCGAGCTGTTCTTGATCGGCATTCGCGGTCATCTACCTTACGAGGAGGGACACGCCTATTATTATTTGAAGAGCTTCGGCAATCCGGAGCGTGACTTGTTTGACCGCAGCGTGGAAATGCTGCAGCACTTCATAGACGATGCCGTCCGTCGCTTTCCTATCGACCCGAGACAAGTCTATTTGATCGGCTTCAGCCAAGGAGCCATCTTGAGCTTGACCTTGGCTCTAACGCTCGGCAGTAAAGTCAAAGGCGTGATTGCAATGAACGGGTACATTCCATCCTTCGTAAAGGAGGAGTACGTTATTCTGCCGGCCGGTCATCTGTCCGTCTTTCTTTCTGACGGCGATTGCGATCCGATCTTTCCCCCTTCAGTAGGAGCGGAGAGTCATCAATACCTCAAAGACAAAGTCGAACGCATCCAGTATGTAACGTATTCCGCGGCACACGAAATTACCGACCGGAATAAAGCGGACGTCGTGGCCTGGATTGAGAAGGAGATTGCGCGTTAGGCGAATTAGGCGGCCCTCATCGGAGGGCCGTTTTCGTTAATGATTGTCCTGGCTATGGCTTTGGCCGGCGTGCGATGGAGTTTCGTACGATTCGTACGGAAAGATCATCTGCAGCCCCGGTATTCCCGCACAAATCGGCGTATTTTCAAGAACGGAGATGGTGTATAATTCGCCAGAGAATCAAAAACGTAGTACAATTATTATTGAATACGCTTACAATGGGAAAGCATCAAATGCTTGCCATCGTAAACATGCAGAATCATCATTGCCAACTTTCAGTAAGGTGGGGAGATTATGAGGTCTGCGGATTTAAAGTTAAACGAGTTTTACAAAACGTCCTTCGATGCCGATCCCCGTTACGAGAAGATGATATCGATCCCAACGTCGGCGATCGGCACGCTGCGCAAGGAATTGATCGAAACGATCGGTCCGGAACGAATGAAAGGCTTTTTGATGCGATATGGCTGGCATTGCGGCGTCAGCGATGCTCTGAAAATGAAGCAATTGGCTTGGGACGACCCGGCCGAAGCGCTGCTTGCCGGACCCAGGATGCACATTTTGCACGGGAACCTGGAAGAAGTGATCATTCTGCAGAACGACTTCGATTTCGAGAAAAAGACGATGCATATGGAAGCGCTCTGGCGGAACTCCTATGAGGCCAAGGAGCATCTTGAGAAATTCGGGAAGGGCGGTCATCCGCAATGCCACACTCTGGTCGGCTATGCCAGCGGGTATTTGTCCACCATTATAGGCGAGAAAGTTATCGTCATCGAGCAAAGCTGTCAAGCCATGGGGAACGACTGCTGCTTCCCGATTTGCAAGACCGTGAAAGAGTGGAAAGGCAAAGCGGACGACGTGTTGAAATATTATGAGCCTGACAGCTTGATCAACGAATTGGACCGGATGTTCGAGAAGCTGAGGATTGAACGGGACAATTTGAACAGAACGTACCAAGTGCACGAAAAATTAATGAATGAAGTGCTGCGGGAGAAGGATCTGTCGTCGATTGCCAAGGTGCTGTTTCAAACGACGGGCATTCCCGTGCTGATCGAGGATAAGCATCAAACGGTATTGGCGATGTCCGGAATTGAACAGCATGAGTTAGCGGAGCGTCAAATCAAAGGCTTGTCGGGTATTACGCGGACGGAATGTTTGTCGGTGAAGAATACGTGTTACCTGGTGACGCCTATTTTTTTGCAACGGAATATTGTGGGGTATTGCTATTTTCTTTACGACGATGGGCTGCCCCAGGAAGTCGATTGGATGATTCTGGAGCGTGCCGCCGTCACGTGTTCCATGTATCTGTTAAATGAGCGAACCCGCTTGATGGCGGAGCAGCGGATGAAGGGCAGTTTTCTGGATGAGATGATCTCCGGTCATCTCTGCCGGGAAGAATTCATGCGCCGGGCGCAATATTTCGAATTTGATGTGCGGCCTCCGTTTTTTATGGTGACGCTGCACGAGAAATCGAAAAAGCTGTCCTCAAGATATCCCCTTGATTTCAACGACGAGCTTGTAAACAGCTTATACAACTTCTGCAGAGACCGCCAAATCAACAACCTCATAGCAGATAAGTCCGGGAAGACAGCGCTGCTGTTCTCGGAAACGGCCTTAACGGAACGAGGGTATACGAAACGCGATGTAAGCAAAAAAATCGTGGAGTGTTTGCAGCAAAAGTATCCTCATTTGGACTTTAAGGCGGGCGTAAGCTCCTCCTCGGAACGGCTGGAAGAAATCGGGCAGCTTTTTGAAGAAAGCTTGGCCGCGCTGAAAATTACGAACCCGAAATCGTGCGTCGTGCATTACGACAGCCTGGGCATCGAGGGGGTCTTGTTCCAGGCCAGCAACGTGAATTTGATCGAGAAATTCGTCGACAAAAGACTGGGCAAGCTGATCCGGGAAGATCGGCATAAGGACATGGAACTGACGAAGACACTGTACCATTACGTCAGCAACGGCTGCAACGTCCACAAGACGTCCCGCAAGATGAATATTTCTATCAGCGGATTGAGATATCGCCTTCAACGGTTGAACGAGATTCTGGAGTGCGACATCAACCGGCCGGCCGTTACGTATCAAATCTATTTAGCGCTTCAATCGATGATTGCATTAGGAGAATTGGATATGAACCTGGAGCTTGAAGAATTGTGAATCGCTTTTAGCCCGACCGATCGCGTCGTGATTGTTTTTTTCGGGAAGGTTGTCGCCGGCGCGTTCGTACCTTTCATACGAAGAATGCCGCGATTTGGGCGGAAATCCAATAGGAATCGTCTGCTTACTTTGATCACGCCCTGTATTATGATCGGATTGTACGCAGATGATTTTCATTAAAAGGGGGGCGATACATGGTGCATTCCTTTGCAAAAGCGGCCGCGTATGCGGACCACCTGGCTGCTGCGGAACAAACGTTAGCCGGCGCCGCGCCGCTGACGGAGCTGGATCGGGAGCTTACGGTCGAGCAGGCGTATCTGGTGCAGCTGGAGACGATCGGGCGAAGAGTGGCCGGCGGAGCGAAAATCGTCGGCAAGAAGATCGGGCTGACCTCGCTTGCCATGCAGAAGCTGCTGGGCGTCGATCAACCGGACTACGGCCATTTGTTAGACGATATGGCCGTTGAGAATAACGGAGACATCCCGGCGGGACGGCTGCTGCAGCCGAAGGTGGAGGCGGAGATCGCGTTTGTTTTAAAAAAAGACCTGGCGGGCCCGAACGTAACGGCTGCCGATGTGCTGCTCGCCACCCAATACGTCTTGCCCGCTTTGGAAATCGTGGACAGCCGCATCGCGGATTGGAAGATCAAGCTGCAGGATACGGTGGCGGATAATGCTTCCTCGGGGCTGTTTGTGCTTGGCGGCAAGCCGGTGAGGGTCGATGAAGTCGATTTGCCGCGTCTCGGGATGGCGTTGTACAAGAACGGCAGCCTCGTCAATACGGGGGTCGGCGCGGCGGCGCTGGGGAATCCGGCATACTGCGCCGCTTGGTTGGCCAACAAGCTGCATGAGTTCGGGATTACGCTGAAGGCGGGAGAGGTGATTTTATCCGGAGCCCTCTCGGCCGCTGTGAACGCGGAGCCCGGGGATACGTTCTCCGCGAGGATTGCCTGTCTCGGACAAGTCGGCGTTTCATTTCGATGCTCGGGGGATGGGATATGACAAAACTGAAAGCGGCTATTCTGGGTTCCGGCAATATTGGGACTGATCTTATGATGAAGCTGAGAAGCTCGCCTGTGCTGGAATTGACGGCCATGATCGGGATCGATCCGCTGTCGGACGGTTTAAAACGGGCGCAGGAACGAGGATACGCCACCTTTAGCAGGGGCTTGAAAGCGTTTCTTGAAGAGGCTCCGGATATGGCGGATATCGTCTTTGACGCCACCTCCGCCAAAGCGCACATTCGGCACGCCAGGATGCTTAAGGAAATGGGGAAAATCGCCATTAATTTGACGCCTGCCGCGGTGGGATCTTATGTCATCCCGTCTGTCAATCTGACTGAGCATCTGAAGGCGGAGAACATCAATTTGATCACCTGCGGCGGGCAAGCGACGATTCCGATTATTCATGCGATCGGCAAAGTCGTTCCGGTCAGCTACGGAGAGATCGTGGCAACCATCTCTTCCCGGAGCGCGGGTCCGGGGACAAGGGCCAATATCGACGAGTTTACGGAGACGACCTCTCATGGCATTCAGCTCATCGGAGGGGCAAAGCGCGGAAAGGCCATTATCATCCTAAATCCCGCCGAACCGCCGGTCATGATGCGGGACACCGTCTATGCGCTGGTCGAAGGGCAGGCGGACGCGTCGGCGATCGCCGCTTCCATTGCCGAAACGGTCGACTATATCCGGTCGTACGTGCCCGGCTATCGGCTGAGAACCGAGCCCATCATTGACGGCAATAAGGTATCGGTGTTTCTCGAGGTCGAGGGCGCGGGGGATTATTTGCCTTCCTATTCCGGCAATCTCGATATTATGACGGCGTCGGCTGTGAAGGTTGCGGAGGAAGTGGCGAAGAACCGGCTGTCCGAAGCCGCCGTATCATGAATCCGGGTCCGAGGGAGGAAGAGGGATTGAAGACGAATCAACGGATTACGATCACCGAGGTGGCGCTTCGCGACGGCAGCCATGCGATCAACCATCAATATACGGCAGATCAAGTGATCAGCATAGCGAAAGCGCTCGATGAATCGAACGTTCCTTATATTGAAATATCCCACGGCGACGGACTTGCCGGGTCATCGCTGCAATACGGATTGTCGCGGACGAACGAGATGGAATTGATCGAAGCGGCCGTTTCTGTTTGTACCACGTCGAAGATTGGAGTGCTGCTGCTCCCGGGGATCGGAACGATTCGCCATTTGAACGAGGCGGCGAAGTTGGGGATCGGCATGGCACGCATCGCCACCCACGTCACGGAGGCGGACATTTCCGCACAGCATATCGCAAGGTCCAAGGAGCTCGGGCTGCACACCGTCGGCTTTCTCATGATGTCGCATATGGCCCCGCCCCGGTTGCTCGCCGAACAAGCGAAATTAATGGAAAGCTACGGGGCGGATACCGTCTACGTGGTCGATTCGGCCGGAGCGCTGCTGCCCCATCAGGTGACGGAGCGAATCCGCGCGCTCACGCAGTCGCTCTCCGTTCCGGTTGGGTTTCACGGGCATAACAATTTGTCCCTTGCGATGGGAAATACGCTGGCGGCGATTGAGGCGGGCGCGACATGGATCGACGGCAGCGTCCGCTGTCTCGGCGCAGGCGCCGGCAATACCCAGACGGAAGTGCTGGTCGCGGTGCTGGACCGTTTGGGCATCGAAACCGGCATCGACGTTTATAAAATCATGGATTTGGCGGAGGAGATCGTTGCGCCGATTCTGCTGAAGCCGCAGGAAATTACAAGAGGCAGTCTTATCCTCGGTTATGCGGGGGTGTACTCCAGCTTCCTGCTTCATGCGGAACGGGCGGCGGAGAAATTCGGGCTTGATGCCAGAGACATTCTGTTGGAAATCGGAAGACACAAGGCGGTAGGCGGGCAGGAGGATATGATTATGAGCGTTGCGGCCGAACTGGCGAAAGGAAAGCGGGAAGCGCCGGTTTAGGATGGGGGGATGTCCATGAATCCAAGTGGTTATGAGGAAATGGCCTTGTTTTTAATCGAGTCGGAGGTCGGCAAACGAGAAGTCGAGCGGTTTACCAAGCGGCGGCCCGAATTGACGGTGGAAGACGGCTACCGCATTCAGGAAGCGCTCATCGCCCGAAAGCTGGAGCAGGGCTATCGGGTGATCGGGCCCAAGATGGGGCTGACGAGCCGGGCGAAGATGAAGCAAATGAACGTTGAAGAGCCGATTTACGGGTTCATTTTTGATTATATGGTCGTGGAAGGCGATGTGCTTCGACTCGATGAGCTGATCCATCCGAAGGTGGAAGCGGAAATCGCGTTTGTGCTGGCAGCGGACGTACAGGGACCGGGAGTGACGGCTGCGCAGGTGTTGGCGGCGACGGAATATGTCGTGCCTGCGCTGGAGATCATTGACAGCCGATATGAGGACTTCCAGTTTGCGCTGCCGGATGTCGTAGCGGACAACGCTTCGTCGTCTCGCGTGTTTATCGGCTCGGGCTTCAGAAGTCCCGTCGGCTTGGAGCTCGATTTGATCGGCGTTACGTTATCGATCAACGGAGAATGGAAGGACGCCGGAGCGGGAGCGGAAGTATTGGGCCATCCGGCCGAATCGGTGGCGATGCTGGCCAATATGTTATCCCGCAGAGGTCAGTCGTTAAAGGCGGGTCAGGTCATCCTGAGCGGCGGCATAACGGGTGCGCACACCTTGAAAGCCGGGGATACGGTCACGGCGATCTGGGACCGGCTGGGAACGATGCAATTCAGGGTGCAAGGTTGAAGTGCCGGCTTACATTCATATTATTTATCGGGGAGGTTGGCGTATGCAGGAGCAAGGATTGTATGACACGATCGGCGGTCATCGCGTGTATTATCATGAAGCCGGACAAGGGGAGCCGCTGCTTTTGATTCACGGTTCCGGGCCGGGGGTTTCGGCTTGGGCGAATTGGCGTTTGGTGTATCCGATTTTATCGAAGCATTATCACGTATACGCTCCGGATCTGATCGGCTTCGGCTCGTCGGAAAAACCCCCTTCGGCTCAATACGGGGTAGACGCGTGGGTGGAGCAGCTGATCGCATTCATTGAAGCGAAGCATATCGGGCCGACGTCGATCGTCGGTAATTCCCTCGGCGGCTGTCTTGCTCTGCATTTGGCCTATCGAAGGCCGGATCTGGTGAAAAAGCTGGTGCTAATGGGGAGCGTAGGTGTTTCCTTCCCTCTGACGGAAGGTCTGGACCGTGTGTGGGGCTATACGCCGGATCCGGAAACAATGAGACAGTTGATCCAAATTTTTTCCTATGACAAAAGCTTTGCCGAAAACAGCGATCTGGTGCATATGCGTTATCAAGCCACTTTGAACGAAGAAAACCAGTCGGCCTTCGCTTCGATGTTCCCCGCCCCGCGGCAGCGCCATATCGATGCGATGGCTTTAACGGAGGATCAAGTCAAACGGATCGATTGTCCGGTGCTGCTCGTGCACGGTCGGGAAGACGAAGTGATTCCGGTCGAACAGACCAGCTGGAAATTGGCGCAGCTGCTGCCGGATGCGGAGTTTCATATGTTTTCAACATGCGGACATTGGACGCAGATCGAAAAGACGAATTCGTTCTGCACATTGGTGGAATATTTTTTGCAAAAATAGATGCTTTATAACGGAAAAGAAGCCGCGCCGCAGGCTGCCGCGGGCGGCTTCATGGCGTGATCGCCCGTCCGTTGAATTGAAAAAAGGAAATGTGCAGTGTGAAGATCAGGCTGGGGCCCTGGTCTTTTTTTCGTTCCCGGCGGATCATTTTACAATCAAGATATTGGAAATTAATTTTCGATCGTTTATAATAAAAACCAGGTCCGTCGTCCTAGAAACAGGAGCGCGCGAGAAGCGGACTATTCCTCTTCATGAGGCCGAAAGGCTACCCGTCAGTCCCGGCAGCCGGCCCGGATAAGGGTGTCTTTCTTGGAGTATTGTGAACGCAATGATGATCATAACCCCCATCTTTGTGGAAGCCATGATCAGCCATTCTCAACTGGGCACTTGAATGGCTGGGAGCGAGTAGTGCAACCGACCCCATAATCTATAGGGTCGGTTTATTTTTTACAATGAATTTCGGTGGAGCCGAACCATTCCGGCGGCATCCTTCCAAATCAAATTTAACGGGTGATGAGAGATGAGAAATCAAGGTTCAAATCGTGTGTCCGTTTCACCAACATATCCTTTTTTGGAAAGCCCATTATTCGAAAAGGACGAGAAATTGAAAAATATTTTAAAGGAATTGGCCGATATCAGGCATGCCTTGGACCAGTCCTCCATTGTGGCCATAACCGACCCGCGCGGGATCATACTCTACGTTAATGAACAGTTTTGCAGAATCTCCCGATATGAAAGGGAAGAATTGCTTGGTCAGGACCATCGGATACTTAATTCCGGGTATCACTCCCGTGATTTTTTTAAGAACATGTGGGCCACCATCGGATCCGGAGATATTTGGCGGGGGGAAATACGGAATAAAGCCAAAGACGGATCATTCTATTGGGTAGATACGACCATCGTTCCTTTTTTAAATGAACAAGGAAGACCGTATCAATATGTTTCGATTCGAAATGATATCAGCCTCCGAAAACAAATGGAAGAAGAGATCAGGAAAAGCGAGGAAAGATACCGTTTAATCACCGAAAATTCGTCGGACCTGATTTCAATCATTGATGCGGAGGGGAATTTTTTGTATGTGTCTCCTTCCCACGAAAGCTTGTTAGGACACGATTTGGCTGATTTTGAATCCAGCCAAATCCTTCAATGGGTGCATGAAGAAGACCGCGAGACGGTCGTTGATGCGATTGAGAGCCGGCTGGCCGCCAGAAAAGAGTCTCCGCCGCTGGAGTTCCGGGTCCGTACGAGGGGCGGCAGCTATTGCTATATGGAAACCAAGATCAATCCGATCCTCAACCAATCGGGCGAAGTCAACAGCCTGACTCTGATTATGCGGGATATCACCGAACGGAAAAAGTCGGAACAAACGATTTACCATTTAGCTTACCACGATACATTGACGGATTTGCCGAACCGGAGATTATTTATGGATCGGTTGCGTAAAGAAGTCCATCAAGCTAAGCGCCGTCATTCGCAATTGGCCGTCATATTTCTTGACTTGGATCGGTTTAAATATATTAATGATTCGCTCGGTCATGAGGCCGGAGATCTTTTTCTCATCGAAGCAGCCAAAAGAATCAGTCATTGCATTCGTTCGAATGATATGGTCGCCCGATTGGGGGGCGATGAGTTTATCGTATTATTGACGAACCTGTCGAGTTCGGCGGAGGTCGAATCCATATCTCAAAGGATCCAAACCAGCCTCCAGGAACCAATCGAGCTGTTCGGGCAGCGCCATTGTATTTCTTGCAGCATGGGTATCGCCCTCTTTCCATCGGATGGGAGGGACCCGGATGAATTGTTAAAACGAGCGGATATGGCTCTATATGCTGTGAAGGATAGCGGCAGGAATGGAGTTTCATTCTTTCATTCGGATATGGAAGAACGTTCTTTGGAACGCATCCTGTTGGAAAATGAACTGAAAAAGGCCATTCAATATGAGCAATTTCGTATTGATTATCAGCCCAAACTTGACCTTGCGACAGGGAAAGTAACCGGCATGGAAGCGCTTGTTCGTTGGGATCATCCCGAATTAGGGAGGATCGCGCCGAATAAATTCATACCTATAGCCGAAGAAACCGGATTAATCATTCCTTTGGGAGAATGGGTTCTTCGCCGAGGATGTGAGCAAAATAAACATTGGCAGGATCAAGGATACCCTCCATTAAAAGTATCCGTGAATTTGTCTGCCCGACAATTCTATCAACCTGACCTGTTGGACATGATCAGCAGGATATTGAAGGATACCGGACTGGAACCGCAATGGCTGGAACTTGAGGTTACAGAAAGTATTTTTGCGGACATAGACAATGCGGCAGCGATTCTGCAGGAAATCAGGAATTTAGGCGTTCATACGTCTATCGATGATTTTGGAACGGGATACAGTTCATTCAGTTATATCAAGAATCTTCCCATAGACACCTTGAAAATCGATGCTTCTTTCATCCGGGATATTCACCGGAATAAGGAAAGCCATGCGATTGTAAAGGCGATACTGACCATTGCCCAAACGTTAAATCTAAGCGTGATTGCCGAGGGAGTTGAAATTCCGGAGCAGCTGGCCGTTTTGAATGAGGACGGATGCGGTCACGGGCAGGGCTTTCTATTCAGCAAACCGTTGTCCAGTCAGGATTTTGAGAACTATTTGAAAGATTTGCCGATAACCACCTAGGCATTGTACCTATTTCTCCCCTATGCGGGTGAACAGGTCAAAGAGACCAAGAAAACGAATGCATTGGCCGAAGAGGGGATTCCCCTCTTTTTTGTTTTCATCGTATTTTTTAAAGCCAAATGAGGGACTGGGGTGTCTAATAAGTGAAACCGGGAGGAGGGAGACGACATTTGGATACCATCAACCTTGTCCAAAAGGCGCAAAAGGGTGATGAAACGGCCTATTTGGAACTTTTTAGGCAGCATGAGGAACGGATTTACCGCATGGCTTTTGTCTATGTGAAAAATCAGGAAGATGCTTTGGATGTAGTCCAGGAAACGGCTTATCGCTCATTTAAATCGATAAAGACTTTAAAGCAACCGCAATATTTTAAGACCTGGCTTACAAAAATCGCCATTCGTTGTTCTTTAGACTTACTACGCCAGCGAACCAAGGTGATTCACTTTGAACCGCGGAAATGGGATTGCGTACGGACGGAAAACGAAGATGATGTAACGATCTCCATTATGCTGGATGATATCATCGAGAAATTGGATGAAACGGAAAAAAGCATCATCTTGTTAAGATTCTATCAGGATTACACCATCAAGGATGCAGCAGAGATGCTGGAGCTTCCATTAGGAACAGCCAAAACGGTTTTGTATCGGGCATTGGATAAACTTCGCGGGATGTGCGGGGAGGCGGAAGCGAATGGGAAATAACATCAAGAAGGAAATGGACAAAATAGAAATCCCGGCGGAGCTTCATCAAAGAAGTGTACTCGGTGTTCAAAAAGCAATGCAGGAACTTGCCGGGCAAAGAGATGGGAGCGGTATGGGAATGAAACGGTTATGGCAAGGAATTGGGGGCGTCATCGCCGCTTCCGCCTTGGTCTTTGCATTAATGATGGCAGTTGAACCCGGCCTTGCATCATCCGTTAAGGGATACTTTAAAGATATAGTAAACGGGAGAGGGGCAGTAACGGGTACGGAATATAGGCAAGCGACCGATGAAATCAAGGTTGAACTTGGCGAGCCTGATATGAATGCAGAGAACGCCGTTGTGCCGCTGACCGTAACCATACTTCACGGAACCAGTGTACCTTATCGTGAGATCGAGGTGGTCTCGTTGGGGGAATTCACGATTGTCGGAAGCTCGGGTGAAATGTTGGATGACAAGGAAGTGACCGTTCAAGCGATAACGGATCAGGACTACAGCTTCGAGATCCGGGATTCCAGTAAACTTTTATCGGAAGCTGTACCCGACGACAATAGCAGTAAAAAATTTCAAGCCCGTCTGATCATACCAAGAGATATTTTTGAACGAAATCATCATCTTGCGTTAAGAATTCATTCTTTTTATGGGCATAAAAAGGGCGATGCGCCGTTGGAAATAAAGGGGGAGTGGGAAGCGCAAATTAAATTACAGGAGTCATAACAGGGATGATGATTTCGCTAATAAAGGCAATCGTTTAACGGAATGAGTTAATCCATAAGGCTTTGGACTGTGCACTTAACAATGGTTAGGAAATCATTGAGATGTAAAGAGGGGAATACCCCTCTTTTTTGTTTGGATTGTTCATGCCGTCAAACGTTTGGAATATCGTGTCAACTTGAGGATATTTGATGTTCCCAGTGAACAAAATAAAACAATCAGGTAATGGGGCTCGAAGCGGTCTATCCGAAGCGAACCTGAGCAAGCGTCTCCACGCCACCTATACTCGCCCCTACCTGCTCTTCTGCAAGCCGGAAATCATGAACAGCGACCAGGGCTCTCACTTCACATAAACGAATTCGAAGACCCTCGCGCGTTGCGTCAAGGGATAGCTCGTTATATCCAATTTTACAACGGGGAACGTCCTCACCAGTCCCTCGGCGAGGCAAGGCCCATAAGGAGGTTTTCACCATGACTCAATCGATTGAGCGTGCAAACATGCGACGCATCACAAGCAACATCTTCAAAGGATCGGTTGGAAATCTGATCGAATGGTACGACTGGTACGTATATGCAGCTTTCGCCGTGTATTTCTCGTCTGAGTTCTTCCCGAAGGGAGACCCGACCAGCCAACTGCTCAACACGGCGGCAATCTTCGCCGTCGGCTTCCTGATGCGCCCATTAGGGAGCCTGCTGCTGGGCCGCTACGCCGATCGTTATGGCCGCCGTGCCGCGCTGACGCTTTCCATCACCGTCATGGCCAGTGGCTCCCTGATCATTGCCTGTACTCCAAGCTATGGCACCATTGGCGTGCTGGCCCCCATTATTCTGGTGCTTGCACGCTTGCTCCAAGGGTTGTCGCTGGGCGGAGAATATGGAACCTCGGCAACCTACCTGTCCGAGATGGCCAGCAGCGGCCGCCGCGGCTTCTACTCGAGCTTCCAGTACGTCACGCTTATTGCCGGACAGCTGGTGGCGCTGGGCGTCCAGATCATCCTCCAGCAAATACTCAGCGAACCCGATATGAAATCCTGGGGCTGGCGTATTCCCTTCTTCATCGGAGCCGTTGGAGCATTAGCCGTATTGTGGCTGCGCCGCACGATGGACGAATCGGAGCAATTCTCCAAAATGGGATCTGAAAGCAGGCAGCGTGCCGGAACCATTCGGACCCTGATGAAACACCCCAAGGCGGTGTTGACAGTGGTCGGACTAACGCTTGGAGGAACCGTCGCTTTCTATACCTATACGACGTATTTGCAGAAGTTCATGGTGAATACGGTGGGCCTCAGCAAGGAGGTCGTCAGCTGGATCAACTTTATTGCCCTGCTGGTATTCGTCGTGCTTCAACCGCTCGCGGGCCTGCTATCGGACCGGATCGGCCGGCGCCCGCTATTGATTAGTTTCGGTATCCTCGGAACGCTGCTGACCGTGCCGCTGTTCCTGATCTTGGAGCAGATGAAGAACCCTATCGGAGCATTTTTCCTCATGCTGACAGGTCTCATCATTGTCACCGGCTATACTTCCATCAATGCGATCGTGAAAGCCGAACTGTTCCCGACCGAAATCCGCGCCCTTGGCGTGGGATTCCCTTACGCAATTACCGTTGCGGTGTTCGGAGGGACGGCGGAGTTCATCGCGTTATGGTTCAAGAGCATTGGAGCCGAGTCGCTTTTCTATTTCTACGTAGCCGCCTGCATTTTCGTGAGCTTCATCGTCTACTGGCGTATGGATGAGTCTTCCAAACATTCCCGTATCGAAGCTGAGCTCGACGGTAAAAGGGGCTAGCTGTCCGCGAACCTGGCTCAGGCACTCTGAAGCTACAATAAGTGGGCTCAAAGCGCCCCGTCAAAGGCCAGCTTTTTATTTTCTTAAAGACATTCAAAGCAGTCGCCGCGGCGGCTGCTTTTTCAGTGAAAGAAAAGACGGCGATTCCGGTGACCGGATGCTTCCCGGGGCAGATTCTTCTAGAATTTATGCATTTATTAATATATCTGATCAATCTTATAAGGTTATTCTAATTGACCTGCACCGCCAGCTGTGATAGGTTCAGAATAGTAGGAAATTATTAAGATGTGTATACTGGGAATTTCATATCATTTGGAAGCTTTGCGAGGTGGATATTGTTGAAACTGGAAGTAACAAACAGCCCTTTTAATCAGGAGCAAGTAGAACTGCTCAATCGCGTTCTGCCTCTGCTGACGGAAGCACAGCGTATCTGGCTGAGCGGATATCTTACGGCTCTTCAAGGTTCGGCGGCCGCGGTGACGCCTGTTCCTGCGCCGCTAGCGGCTTTGCCGGCGAATGAAGCGGTCGTTTCCAAGGAGGTTACCGTACTCTTCGGATCGCAGACAGGCAACAGTCAAGGATTGGCGAAGAAGCTGTCCAAGAAACTGGAAGAGCGGGGCTTTCAGGTATCGCTCTCTTCGATGGCCGACTTCAAGCCGAATAGCTTAAAGAAGGTCCAAAACCTGCTCATTGTGGTGAGCACCCACGGGGAAGGAGAGCCGCCGGATAACGCGATTGCTTTCTATGAGTTCCTTTACAGCAAGAGAGCGCCCCAATTGGAGGGCACGCAGTTTTCCGTGCTCGCGCTCGGAGATACGTCCTATGAATTTTTCTGTCAAACGGGCAAGGATTTCGACAAGCGCCTGGAAGAGCTGGGCGCAAGGCGGCTTACCCCGCGCGTCGACTGCGACGTGGACTTTGAAGAGCCTGCAGCAGAGTGGATGAACCGCGTCCTGGAATCCCTCAGCGGTGCATCGGCGGCCCCGGCCGTCGCAAGTGCAGCCGGCGCGGCGGTCGTGAGCGGGACGGAAACGGAATATTCGAGATCGAATCCGTTCCATGCCGAGGTTCTTGAAAATTTGAATCTGAACGGCCGCGGATCGGAGCGGGAAACTCGCCACGTTGAGCTGTCCCTTGAGGGATCCAATCTTCAGTATGAACCGGGCGACAGCCTGGGCATCTATCCGGAGAATCATCCCCGCCTTGTGGATGAATTGATCGAAGCGATGGGCTGGAAGGCAGAGGAGCCCGTTGCCATTAATAAGAATGGCGAGGAGCGGCCATTGCGGGAGGCGCTGCTTCGTAATTATGAAATCACCGTTCTGACCAAGCCGTTGCTGGAGCAAGCGGCAAAGCTGACTTCGAACCAGGAGCTGAAAAAGCTTCTGGAGGCGGGACGCGAACAAGAGCTCAGAGCGTATCTCAACGGGCGGGATCTGTTGGATCTGGTACAGGATTACTCGCTTAAAGGTGTGCCTGCGGGCGAATTCGTATCGATCCTTCGGAAGATGCCTGCCCGTCTGTACTCGATCGCGAGCAGCCCGAAAGCGTACCCGGGTGAGGTACACCTGACGGTCCGCGCGGTTCGCTACGAGGCTCATGGACGAAACCGGTACGGCGTCTGCTCCGTTCAGCTTGCGGAGCGGGTACAGCCGGGCGATACGCTGCCTGTGTACATTCAGCATAACCCGAACTTCAAGCTTCCGGAGAATCCGGATACGCCGATCATTATGATTGGACCGGGTACCGGGGTCGCTCCGTTCAGGGCCTTCCTCGGAGAACGGGAGGAGATCGGAGCCGAAGGCAAAACATGGCTGTTCTACGGCGATCAGCATTTCTCCACGGACTTCCTTTATCAGATCGAATGGCAGCGTTGGCTGAAGGAGGGCGTGCTGACACGTATGGATGTCGCGTTCTCCCGCGATACCGACAAGAAGGTGTACGTACAGCACCGTATGCTTGAAAAGAGCCGGGACCTCTACCAATGGCTGCAGGAAGGAGCCTGTGTGTATGTCTGTGGCGACGAGAAGAAGATGGCGCATGACGTCCATGCGGCTCTGATCACGATCCTCGAAAAAGAGGGAGGCTTGGGCCCTGAGGAAGCCGCGGAATATTTGACCCGTATGCAACAGCAGAAACGTTATCAGCGGGATGTTTATTAAGTCCGAGTCCCGAAGATCGCGAGAGGAGAAAATCCAACATGTCAGAAAATAATTTACTATCACCGAACAGTGCGCCGCACAGTGATGTAGAGGAAATTAAGAAAAGAAGCAATTATTTGCGGGGAAGCCTTGCAGAAACGCTGGAAGATGTGATCACAGGCTCCATACCCGAAGACGATAACCGGTTGATGAAATTTCATGGCAGCTACATGCAGGACGACAGGGATTTGCGCAACGAACGGCAGAAGCAGAAACTGGAGCCGGCTTATCAGTTCATGGTGCGCGTGCGTGCGCCAGGCGGGGTGGTTACGTCTGATCAGTGGTTGATGATGGACCGCATCGCGCAGAAATATGCGAACGGAACGATTCGATTGACGACGCGTCAGTCCTTCCAGCTGCATGGCGTACTCAAGTGGAACATGAAGAATACGATACGGGAAGTCAACGATGCGCTGCTGAGCACGCTAGCCGCTTGCGGCGACGTAAACCGCAACGTCATGTGCAACCCGAATCCGTACCAGTCGGCGGTTCACTCCGAAGTATACGAGTGGGCCCGCCGGATCAGCGAGCACCTCAATCCCCGGACCAGAGCCTACCACGAGATCTGGCTTGACGGGGAAAAAGTGGTGGATAGCCGGGATAACGGGGGAGAGCAGGAGCCGATATACGGGCCTGTCTATCTGCCCCGGAAGTTTAAAATCGGCATAGCCGTCCCGCCTTCCAACGATGTAGACGTATTCTCTCAGGATTTGGGCTTTATCGCGATTGTCGAAGATGGACGCCTGAAGGGCTTCAACGTCACGGTAGGCGGAGGCATGGGGATGACGCACGGCGATCCGAACACCTATCCCCAGATCGGTCAAGTGATCGGGTTCTGCTCGCCGGAGCAAGTCATCGACGTCGCGGAGAAGACGGTCACGATCCAACGGGATTACGGCGATCGCTCGGTCCGTAAGCACGCGCGGTTCAAGTACACGATCGACGACCGCGGCATCGACTGGTTCATCAATGAGCTAACCGAACGTCTAGGGTGGAAGCTTGAGGAAGCGCGTCCTTACCATTTTGACCACAACGGGGACCGCTATGGCTGGGTAAAGGGAACCAACGGAAAATGGCACTTCACGCTCTTTATCCAGAACGGCCGGGTCAAAGACGATGGCGGCTATCTTCTGATGACGGGTCTGCGGGAAATCGCCAAGGTGCATTCCGGAGATTTCCGGCTCACTCCCAACCAGAACCTGATCATCGGCAACGTAAGCAGCCAGAAGAAGAAAAAGATTGAGGAACTGATCAAGCAATACGGGCTTACCGACGGGGCCCACTATACCGCATTGCGGAGAAATTCCATGGCCTGTGTGGCGCTGCCGACCTGTGGATTGGCGATGGCCGAATCGGAGCGCTACCTTCCTACGCTGCTGGATAAGATCGAGCCGATGCTGGAGGAAGCGGGCTTGCGCGACGAGGAGATCGTCATTCGCATGACCGGCTGTCCGAATGGCTGCGCCCGACCGATGTTGGCGGAAATCGCGTTTATCGGCAAGGCGCCCGGCAAATACAACATGTACTTGGGAGGCGGCTTTGCCGGAAACCGGCTGAATAAGCTGTACAAGGAAAACATCGGCGAAGCGGAAATTCTGGAGTCGTTAAAACCGATTCTTACTCATTATGCAAAGGAACGGCGGGAAGGCGAGCACTTCGGCGATTTTGTCATCCGCGCCGGCTATGTCAAGGAAGTTCGTTCCGGTCAGGATTTCCATTCGTAAGTAAACCTGCGTTTGGATTAAATGCATCATAGGGCAAGACCAACAGGAGCAGTCTGAAGCTGTCATTGCAGCTTTAGACTGCTCCTTGCTTATCTCGCGGAGAGGCGATGAGGATTAAGGAAGCTCGACGACTTGAGCCGCCGCGTTCCATTGATAATGCATCTGCTGCCCATGGCTGGTGAGGATGAAATGCAGCTGGTTCCGATCCCAGAAGTAAGTGTGCGTTCCTTCCACTTTTGTGGCGGAGAGCGCATCTTCGAGCATGGATGCGGTACCTTGTTCGATGTCCAATAGAAGAACATGGGATTGGAACTGCTTATCATCGTCCGAGAAAAGATCCAGCGCTGCGTACCGGCCGTCCGGCGATACGATGATTCCTTCTACGCCAACATTCTTCATGCCGTTGATGGCGGTGACATGCTCCAATAGCTTGAACGTTCCGTTGGCTATGTCATAAGTAACGACCTTCACGGAGGACGCCTGACCGATGCCCGGATCCTGTAAAACCTGGAGAGAGAAAATAACCTGATTCTGCTTCGAAAGGTAGGCTAACGACGAAATACGAAAATTTCCTTCGGGCCGAAGCTCGTTTGGAAGGGTATCGGCTGAAAAGAGCCTTTGCTTCGAGCCGTCATCCTTTTCCATCACGATGAATCCGTCCGGCTGCTGAAGTATCGATCCCCCTCCCGGCAGGTCCTTCGTTTCATCAATAAGATAACCTTGTTCTTTTGGCGTAAGATAGTATCGGACGTGGCTGAAGGAATAATACGGATTAGCGGTATAGGCCCAATGTTCTTCCACATCCACATAAGGCCTGTTATTCTCCGTTCCCGAACCTGTAATGGTATAGCTCACTTGGTGCGGATTGGAAACGATGAGGAAGTCCTGATGATCTTTCAAGAGACTCCGGGCAAAATCAAGGTCGCGCAGAATCTTCGCCTGATTAAAAGCACGGACCGTTTCTTCTTCCTGCAGCGCCTTTTTCGAGAAATCAATGCGCATCACACTCATGGTCGAGCCTTCCGAGTTCTTGCTTTTCAAAGCAAACAAGCTTTGGGAATCGCTGCTCCAAACGGGATGATAATAGCTGTACAAGCCTGTAACCTTGAGCACTTGCGGCGTATCGCCCGGCGTAAGTCCTTTAGGCAGGTCCTGTTCATGGATTTGGCGGTTTGGCGTATTGGAAGTTACCACTCGCTTGGTTTTGCCGTCAATATCGGAAATCCGGATTTGGTCTACCGTATCCTCCGCATACACATGGGATTGCAGCTCACGTCGGTTGTTCTCGGATGTAATATAGGCGATATATTTTCCATTGGGAGAAACGGCGGGATTCCGCCCTTCATCAATCACGGACTCTTGGCCGCTGGCTAAATCTTTGAAGACCACTTCAGACCGGGTGTCTGCCGTTTTTTCAAATACGATGGCTTTCTCTCCGTTAACATAGGAGGGAGATGCTCCATCGCCAAGCTTTGTCGGCGCCAGGCTGTCCAGAGTCATTTCGTAGATGCCGGATTCTTTCACTGTAAATCCATGCTCTTGTTGTTCCAGCACCTTTTTGACATACAGGATGGTTTGATGATCCTTCCAGGAAGGCTGTTCATAGAATACCGCAGAACCATCGCCTTTAAGGAGCTCTGTATACTTCTTTTGCGCAACATCATAAACGCCCAGCGTGCCGCCGGTTTGCAGAATCAGCTTGCTTCCGTCCTGATTGATTTTGGCCTCGTTGACTTCCTGCTGAAGCAGCTGGTGAAATCCGCTTTGGTCATAGGCGAACAAGCCCTTTCCGGCAACCGGGAGGTATACCGTTCCTTTGTACTCGGAAACTCCTAACGGGCTTCCGGAGCCTATATCGATAAAGGATATCTGGTTTTGCACATGCAGCTCCTGAGCCTGAACCGTTTGCAGCCCTCCCGGGCCCTGAAGCATAAATGTCCCTGCCAACAACAGGAGCGCCGCGGCAAGACCCCATTTTTGCAAAGTTCGCTGTCTTTGCCGCCGTTTGAACGCTTTTCCAAGCCGTTGTTTGAGTTCCATATTGACAGGTATCCGTTTTTTTAATTCTTTTAAAGCTTGCTCGACTTGATGATCATCCACCGATTTTCTCTCCTTCCAAACATTGCTTAACAAGCACGCCCAGCTTTTTGATTAAACGATAGACACGCGTCTTGATGGTTTCCTCCGACTTACCTGCAATCTCCGTCATCTCTTTGTACTTTAATTCTGCAAAATATCTTAGCTGAATGAGTTCCTGGTCTTCTTCGGAGAGAGAGGACAATGCTTTTTGCAGGCATTCCATATCCTCTTTAAGCTCTACCTGTTCTTCAAAGGAGAACGGCTGAATCAGCCTATCCATTCCCTCGCCGATGAACGTATCCTTCTTCTTGCGGTAAAAATCGATGATGGTATTGCGGGCGATCGTAATAAGCCATGCTTTCGCACTCGACTGCTCCTGAAGTGAAGCATAGCGTTCAAACGCCTTGCGGAAAATATCGCTTACGATGTCGTCGGTATCCCATTTGTTGCCTAATTTCATGTAAACATACCGGTAAATATCACTAAAAAAACGATCGTATATCTCGATAAAAGGTTCTTTCATCGGGGCCCCACCTCTCACACTAAATAACGAAGCCAAACGAAAAAAGGAACACGTTAGTTCAAAATAAAATATTAATCGGAATACAAAACAACAGGTTTTCGCTGCAAAAGTAAGAGGATGGAGTGCCACGGCAAGGAATATGCAAATTTTTCTTGATCCCTTGGATCATCCGACGATACAATCATGATAGATCGTAACGCGTTAAGGCGTTATCGCGCGGCTAATCCCGCTTATGATTCATCATGCGGCCCATCATCATACCATGCCGTTGATGCTATTCATTTTATAATTCACCGTATGAAAAATGGAACAAATAAACCGGAGCATATCCTATGCGGAAGCGGTTGAGAGGATGTTTATGAAGACAAAATCCATTTATTTTCTGTTTGGCGTGTTCGCCAGTGCTTTCCTCAAATCGTTGTTTATGGCAGTAACCTATCCATCGAAGAGCGATTATATCCTTTTTCACAGCGAAGGGAAACCGCATTTGTTTTTCATTTTTCTGGGAACGCTGCTTCTTCTGGATGCGCTTGTGATTTGGCTCATACTGAGGCCTAAAGCGATCGGGTTTTGGTTAGCCCTCGCAAGTATCGCCGTATCCAAATTGGAGGAGTTTACCGCACTGCAAATCGCACTGAGGAATAATGATCTCATTAAACAACTGTTCATTGAACAAAGAGAAGCCAGGGGCCGGCTGATGGACGATAACGCGTTGCGGATGACCGACGTTCTCTTTTCGCCAACGGGGTTGTATGCAGGCTTCTTTTTGATGCTTGCAGGCTCACTTCTGGTGCTGCTCGTACTTTGGCGGAATAGGGATTACTTCTTTAAAAGCTATATATGGCGCTAAAGAGACAACCGTTTCCGGATTTGGTTATACGAATGACCTTAGATGCAAGGACCTGGCCGCAATAAAAAGACACAGATGAAAGGATAGCGGAGAATATGTATAATTACATATACATGGAAATCTCATTAGGTGGAATGTTCTCCTCGCCAATTATATCATAAAATATAAGCTTCCTTAACTTTATTGGAATGGGGGAAAGCCCTTGACAGTAACCTACGACGCTCACTATTATCCGTATCCTTCCCGGCGAAATGTGGTCTATGGACGAAAAGGGATGGTGGCCGCCTCTCAGCCGCTGGCAGCGCAGGCCGGTTTGCAAATCTTGAAAGCAGGCGGGAATGCCATTGATGCAGCCATTGCGACGGCAGCCTGCTTAACGGTAGTCGAGCCGACATCGAACGGAATCGGCTCGGACGCTTTTGCGCTTGTCTGGGTTAATGGAAGGCTGCATGGCCTCAACGCCTCGGGTCCAGCCCCCAAAAAGCTGACGATGGAAGCCGTCAAAGCGGCTGGTTATGATCATGAGATGCCTAAGCGCGGCATGATTCCCGTTACGGTCCCCGGGGCTGTCGGCGCTTGGGCCGAACTGTCGAGGAAGTACGGAAAGCTGCCTTTGACGCAGGTGCTGGCCCCGGCTATCGACTATGCCGAAAGCGGTTACCCTGTTTCCCCGACGCTGGCAAAGTTTTGGCAGCTTTATTATGAGGACTATAAAGAAAGCTTTAAAGGGGAAGAGTTCCGGCCCTGGTTCGATACCTTTGCACCAGGAGGCAGAGCCCCGAAGGCGGGGGAGATCTGGCGGTCGACCGGACATGCGGCGACCCTGCGGCTGATTGCCGAAACGAATGGAGAAGCCTTCTACCGCGGGGAGCTTGCCGAACGGATCGATGCCTTCTTTCAAAAGCATGGCGGATTTTTGCGGAAGGAAGATTTAGCGGAATATGCCCCGGAATGGGTGGACCCCATTAAGGTCAATTACCGGGGGTATGATGTGTGGGAGATCCCGCCTAACGGGCAAGGCCTGGTTGCGCTCCATGCCTTGAATATCCTGAAGGGATTCGATTTCCCGGAGAAAGAGAGCGTGCAAACCTATCACAGGCAAATCGAGGCCATGAAGCTCGCTTTTGCCGATGGAAGGAAGTATATTACCCAGCCTTCAGACATGAAGGTCACGGCAGAGGAACTGTTAAGTGAACAGTACGCGGCGGAACGCCGCGCCCTGATTGGTGAAGAGGCTCTTGCGCCCGAACCCGGACATCCGCCGAGGGGAGGAACCGTTTATCTGGCCGCTGCGGATGGGGAAGGGAATATGGTATCCTTTATTCAAAGCAATTATATGGGATTTGGATCAGGTATCGTCGTTCCGGGTACAGGCATAGCGCTGCAAAACCGCGGCCATACCTTTTCCTTGAACCCGGATCATGCCAATGTGTTAAAACCGGGCAAGAAAACCTACCATACGATTATTCCGGGGTTTCTGACAAAGGGCGGTCAACCGGTCGGCCCATTCGGTGTAATGGGCGGATTCATGCAGCCTCAGGGTCATGTTCAGGTCATTATGAATACGATTGACTTCCATTTAAATCCCCAGGCTTCCCTGGATGCACCGCGTTGGTTATGGACCAGGGATAAAACGGTGGAGGTTGAAGCGGGCTTCTCCAGCGAGATAGCCAGAGCATTAATACGCAAGGGGCATCAGGTGAATGTCGTATTAAAAGAGGATGGCTTTGGCCGGGGACAAATCATTTGGCGTGATCCTGAAACCGGCGTTTTATCCGGAGCTACCGATCCGAGGACGGATGGAGAAGTGGCCGCGTGGTAGGCCTGTTCCCAAAAAACGTCTGACGACCGCATGATCGTCAGACGTTCTTCGTGCTTCGCTTTATCGATGAGCATCACACATAATATTTCAAATAGACCGATTCGTAGTAAGGGCTTGCAGGATTGGGGGTGACAATTTCGATCATATGTCCGTCAGGGTCTTTAAAGAAGACCTGACGCAATCCGCTGGGGGCGTTTTCCAGCTCATACCAGGGAATATTTTCGGATTCGACTTTTTGGATAACCTTTTGGAGTTCTTCTTCATTGTCAACAAAAAAAGCAACATGGGCGTCCTGTGCGGACAATTTCGCCCGATCAACATGCTCGGGCTGATCTGGCTGTTGAATGATATGAATCATAATATCGCCTAATTTATACCATATTCCGGGGAAGCTGAAATTGGGCCTTGAAATTTCCGGCAAGCCCAAGATCCGGCTGTAAAAATCCTTTGATTTCACGGCATCCTTCACGGACAAAGCTACATGATCAATTCGGGATAATTTCATTATGCATCGCTCCTTTTTGGTTTTAAACCGGTTTACGTAAGGCCGTATAAACAGCCGTGTCCAATTTTAGGGACAAATCGGCAGCATACGTTTTGATATACTTGGGCTCGGAGGTAACCTTACCCCCGTAGAACATAATGTCGTCCGCTCTGTCAATGGCCAATTCCACACAAAGCATGGGAAACGGCATATCGGGAATGGGATCGGGCAGAACACGGGCAGTTCCCGTAACGGCTAACGTATGCTCCGGAATGGAAAATAAAATTTGCATCCTTGGACGCTCATTCACGTTGCGGATCAAGGGTGACTTGGGCGAAACCGCAAAGCGAATCAGATGGGGATTGACGGCCGCCCACCAGGAGATCGCCGTCGAATAGATTTCGTTGTCCGCATTGGTGGTGACCGCAAACGCCAATTTTTCTCCTTGAAGCTGATCGACGACCGCTTGAGGCAAAAGCGTGGTATCGGTTTTCATAAGTTAACTCCTTTCTTAATTATGATTTTTTTTCCAACCAGCCCGCGTTCACATCAAGGCCCAGGCTTGCCTTTCCGATAATTTCCAAGCATTTGTCATTATTCGGCGGCATGACCATCCCGGCGCGGGCATCGCGGTGGATTCTTTCCAGAGGGAATTTTTTCATGTAAGCTCTGCCTCCGCATACACGAATGGCTAAATCAGTTACTTTGACGGAAACCTCTGTTCCGACATATTTGGCGATCGTTACAGGCAGAACCCGGTCTTCTGCGGTACCGTAATCACGTGCGTCCGCAGCTTGATAAAGCAGCTGCTTCGCAGCTTCAATTTCCAGAGCCATTTCAGCGACACGATGCTGAATCGTAGGATAATGGCTGATCGGATGAATTTCCGGTTTAAATGTGGTGTTTTGGGCATAACTGACGGTAAAATCCAAAGCGGCCTCCGCCAGACCTATGCCGACGGCAGCGAAGCCAAAGGCATAACCGTCACTCACATTTTTACGAACGGCATCCCCGGGTTCTCCGATCGCATTCGCTTCTTCTACAAAGCACTCTTTAAAATGAATGGTATGGCTGGCCGTTCCCCGCATCCCCATGGCATTCCAGGTATCTTCAATCGTTACCCCCGGAGTGCTGCTGGGGATTGTCAGCATGATAAGGCCGTCTTCCACCGAGGTGGTGCCTTCGATTTGACACAGCGTATTGAAATAGTCCGCCGCAGAGCTTAACGAGGCGAAATGCTTTACCCCGGATACTACGTAACCGCCATCGACCTTGCGGGCGATGGTGCTTGGCTTGAAATTCCCCCTTAAACTGCTTGTAGGTTCACTGGTAACAGATGCGAACAATTTCCCATGCTCAACCACTTCCCTGAACAATCGCTGCTTTTGCTCCTCATTTGCCATTTCCTTCAAAATATTGATGACCGTACAATGCATATTAAATGTATTTGCGGTGGAACCGCACACTTTCGCCAGTTCTTTAAGAACTTCCCCCATTAACCGGGAATTGGCTCCAAGCCCCCCATACCGCTCGGGGACCATGAGGGAGAGAATCCCGTGCTCCCGTAAATCCTGATAGTTTTCATAAGGAAAACGGCTTTCAAGATCGTATTGGCTTGCACGGGCGGCGAAGTTTTCTTTCGCCAATTGCTTTACCACACCGAGAATATGGCGGGCTTCCTTACTATGTGTTAATTGCATGAGCATCCTCCTCGAATTTTACGTGTCAATGATATACACAGCATTTTCCATGCCAAACTTGGCTCCAATCAAAAATCATCGTCAACCTCAAGCCTTTCGTGCGTATTTCCCCGCATATGATGAAAAAGTTTGATCCTTCGGAAGCAAGAGGCTGCATGTTTCAATCCGTTTTTGGTGTTTTTTTGCACCGAATGGTGGTGAATTGCACCGATGGTGAAGGAGGCCGCACCAGCGAATGGAAGTGAAGGATGGGAATACTCCATTGATTCAGGAAAGAAGGTCAAAAAAGTAAAGCTGGCATGAAAATTGCTCTTTAAATGCTAATAGGGGATGGAAATGAAGCCGCAGAGAGTAAATGGAGGACGAACGGATGACGCAATTTTGGTTTTTCCTGTTGACGATAGTTGGAGGAGCGATATGGGGAGCCCAGGCTTCCATCAACAGTGCTTTAGGTAAAAAAATAGGCACGTTGGAAGGCGCTTTTGTCAATTTTGCAGTGGGTACGTTAATTTTGGCGATCATTGTTTTATTTTTTGGCAGGGGAAACCTCCTTCAGGCAGTGACGGTTCCGAAATGGCAGCTGGTTGGAGGACTTATGGGAGCGGCGGTCATTTTCACGACGATCATCAGCGTACCCCGGATCGGAGCGGCATCGATGCTTCTGGCCATGATTAGCGGACAAATCGTCATCAGCATGATCATCGATCATTTCGGCTTTTTCGGTGTTCCGCGAATCGCTTTTGATTGGCAAAGGCTTCTGGCCTTATTGTTAATGAGCGGCTCCTTATTTTTAATTTTCAGAAGCAGTATTTAAATGTATATTCATTATTGACACGAGAGGGGGACGGATAGGTGAGTTTTCCGAATCCAATGGACCCTATTCTGGGTATTCGCGTTGTGGTCTCGAGCTCTAACCTCCGGGAGTCCGTCAAATTTTATGGAGAGACTTTGGGTTTGAAGGAGATTTCCTCCGGTTCAGAATTCACAAGATATGATATCGGTGGAATGATCCTGGATATTATTCCGGGAGCGATCAAAAAAGAGAAGCAAAATCAACTTGCCATCTCCTTGAGTGATCCTCATCTTGTGTTTGAAGTCGACCCTCAACGGTATGAGCGGATGAAATGGCTGTTGATACGGGAGGATATCACGTTATTGGAATTAAGCGACTTGGAAGGGAGGAACAAAATGTTTTTCAAAGACCCGGACGGCAACCTCAACGCGATCTTATCCGGTTAAGGCTTGATAACAAAATGGGCCGCGCCGCATTTCCCGGTAACGTTAAGGGGATGACTTTTATTCTTTCTTTCCATTATAATGAAGGATGTATTTCATAAATTATGGATGCAATCCCCGACATTGGAGGTTGACGAGCATGGAGATGGATGCGTCAAGCCTGCCTTCTGCAAGAGAGAGTGAATGGCATACCATTATAAACGCATTGTTCGATGGAATTTGGGTTGCTGATGGTGATGGCAGAACCGTACTGGTGAATAAAGCCTATGAGAAATTAACCGGGATTCGCATAGATGATGTGATCGGTCAACGCGCCCAGGATTTGGTTGAAGCAGGAGTGCTGTCGCAATCCGCCATTCCCGGTGTTATGGAAACCTTGCAAACCGTCACGATCATAAACAAAGTGAATGGAAAGCGCTTACTCGTCACCGGGGTTCCGGTTTTAAATGATGAAGGGGAATTATGGAGAATCGTATGCAGTGTCAGGGATATTACGAACCTTGCCGAGCTCCAGCAGGAAATCGAACGGAAAAGCGCATTAATTAAACACTATGAAACGGAATTATTAAAGCTTCAACAGATCGACAATGGCCCTGTTATTCGCAGCCCGCATATGATCCGGTTGTTTGAATCGGCCAAGCATGTCGCAGCCACATCGTCTACGGTGCTTATTTTAGGAGAATCTGGAGTAGGGAAGGAAGTGTTGGCCAAATGGATTCACCAAATGAGCCAGCGGGTAAACCAACCCTATATGACCGTGAACTGTTCGGCTATCCCTGAAAATCTCATTGAATCCGAGCTTTTCGGGTATGAAAAAGGGGCATTTACAGGCGCACAGCCGACCGGGAAGGCAGGATTATTCGAAATGGCTCATAAAGGGACGATTTTTCTCGACGAAATCGGGGAGCTTCCTTTTGCCATGCAGTCTAAACTGCTCAGGGTGCTGCAGGAAAAAGAAATCCGGCGCATCGGTTCCGGAAAGCCTGTCCCTGTTGATGTGCGGGTGATTGCCGCTACCAATCGATCCTTGGAAAAGATGGTGGCGGAAGGAACGTTTCGAGAGGATTTATATTATCGCATTAATGTCATTCCGTTTACCATACCTCCGCTCAGGGAACGTAAAGAAGATATTCCTATATTAGCCGCACACTTTTTAAATGAATTCAACCAAATCTATGATCGGGATGCAGAAATAGGTCCCGTCGTATTGAACCGCTTGATGGGATATCATTGGCCCGGCAATGTGAGGCAGTTAAAAAATATCATTGAGCGCATGATCGTACTGTCCAAAAGCAAAGAAATTACGGCAGACGATTTGCCTGAATTTTTGGGAACGGCCCCCGTATTGCAGCAGAACAGGGATACGATTGTCCCCCTGCGCCAGGCCCGGATGGAGTTTGAAAAGAATCTCATTATCCAAGCGTTGAAAAAAAGCAAGTCGATTCGTCAGACCGCGCAATTGTTGGAGCTGGATCATTCGACCCTGATTAGGAAAATCCAACAGCAGGATATCGATCCTGAGTCCTTCTTGGGACGGGAATGGTCTAACTAAAACGATAAATAACAACAAAACAGTCTGCCATTAGGTGAAACGGCACTCCATTGTTAGACATCGCTAACCCTTGGAGGGCAGTTCGCAAGGTGCAGACTGTTTTGATTATCCATACACGATTATTTGGGAACGATTAAAGTGACCTTGGTTCCTTCTCCGGGCTTGGATTGGACGGAAAACTGGCCATGCACGGACCGGGCTCTCTCTTCCATGCTGAAAAGCCCTACGCCTTTGGCGCCGGTTCCACGGATAAAGCCCTTGCCTTGATCCTCAACACTGACTTCAATATAATCATCGAACTCATGAAATCTTACGCGTGCCTCAGCCACATCCGCGTATTTTGCAAGATTGGTTAAAGCCTCTTGAATGACACGGTAAATGGTCGTCTCTTTTTTGGCCTCCAAGCGTCTGCGAAGATTGCAGTCAAAATGAACCTTGATGCCGTAGTGGTTGGAATAGCTGTCGATGTAGGAACGGATGGCCGGAACGACGCCAAGGTCGTCCAGGACGGACGGGCGCAATTCCCACGCTAATCCGCGCACATCCTCGATAATTCCTGCCACTCTGTTTCGCAGGTCGCCCAGCTGCTGCACTCCGGTTTCCCCGATTAAACGGTCAATTTCAATGAGCAGGGAAAAGAGGCTCTGTCCGATCCCGTCATGCAGCTCCCGTGAAAATTTGCGCCGCTCGTCTTCCTGAACCTGCATGACATGCCCCATCATATGCTTCAATTCTTCTTCTACCTTTTTGAGCCGGGTCACCTCGTTGCGAATGGCTAGATACTGGTAAGGACGCCCATTGTCGTCTTGAAACGGCACGATGGTGGTGTTTACCCAATAGTAGGTGCCGTCTTTGGCTTTGTTCTTGATGTCTCCCCGCCACACCAGTCCGGAGGAGATCGTTCTCCACAGCTCTTTCATGAACTCTTTGCTGTGAAAGCCGGAATTGATAATCCGATGGTCCTGACCGATCAGTTCATCGCGGTCATATTTGGAAATTCGGCAAAAATTGTGATTCACATATTGAATGATTCCGCGATGGTCGGTGACGGCAACAATAGAGGATTCGTCCAGTGCAAATTTGACATTCGCCAGCTGGTTTAACGATTGCTTCAGAAGATCGCGAAAGGATGGATCGGCGATATGGGTATCCAGCTGTTTTTGTAATTCAGCGACATTCTGGCCAATGACCTCAGGGTGAGTCTTGCTTGTTTTAGGCTTCAATACAATCCTCCTTCCTGCCGGGTTCATTTCTTATCTTAGCAAAGAAGGAAGAACCGGTACAATGCTCGCGGCGCAAAAAGTGAAACAAATCAAGACCGGCTAAGCTTGCTGCTGCCCGGTCTTGATTTGTTTTCCGAATGGATTATTTATGGGCCGGCACCTTCATGCGGCTTTTGGCTATCGGGTTATGCCCGCCGTTCCTATAATTCAGGTGAAACCATTTGCGCAGCAGCGGCAGCAAGTAATAGTCGGCGCCGAATTTGCCGGCATTGGCGCCCGCGACCAGCACGATTCCGCCGAGCAGGATCATCCACGGGTTTGTGCTTACCGTTCCGGCGAAAAGAAACATGAAGTTCATCAATAATCCAAAGCCGGCGGCGGCCGTCGTTAAGGCGCCAAGAATCAGACCGAGACCGACCAGCGTTTCTCCCAAAGGGATGATGAAGTTGATCAGTTTCGCGTTAGGCAGTGCGAAATGGTTCAAAAATGCAGTATAGTTAGGATAGATTAATTCGTTTGTCGCTCGATCGAGAACCGGTTTGTTTATTGCGTTGTTCAAAAAGCCTGTCGAGTCAAACTCACCCGTTAGCTTGTGCCAACCCGATGTCAGCCACATCCAGCCAAGATAGATGCGAAGGACAAGAAGCAGGCCGGCGGCATAAACATGCTCTCTTAAAACATTCATCATGGCAACCATCTCCTCAACAGCAGTAGACTTTCCTCTCACGACTTCACTGTACATCAAGCGGTAAAGCTGCGATATGATTCGCATCACAGGATAAGAAAAAGTCTTTGAGTCTGTTGCTCCAAGGAACCTGATCCATACGTTTGGCCTCAAATACGGCAAATATGCTTCGGACAATTTTCACAGTGGCAGATATCGCGCAAATAAGTCAAATCCTTGATAATGAAATAACCGTTAACCATGTCGAGGATGTTTTCCTTTCTCATATCGTTCAGCATCCGGTTGACGCTTTCCCGGGTGGCGCCGATCATTTCGGCCATTTCCGTATTGTTCAGCTTAACCGAGATGCGGCTGTACTCACCGAAGGGCTCCCCGTAGGAATTGTTCAGGCGAATGAGAAGGGAGCAGAGCGCCCCGGGCTTACCGAACATCATCAAATCGCGGAATTTGGTTTGTGTCAGCAGGTGCATCGTCGCCTGCCAGCGCATGAATTCTACCGCAAGATCGCCATGCTGCCAAAGCAGAACCTCCAGATCCTTTTGCTGAATCAGGCCAAGGTCGCAATTCTCAAGCGCTTCTGCGCTGAGGAGGTAAGCAGAGCTCGCCATGCCGTCTCCATAGCCGATCAAGTCTCCGTCGTGGTGCAGATACAAGGTGAACGTACCGCCGTTATCGGCCGATTTGGTGATTTTGACGCGGCCTTGTTTGATGTAATACAAGTATTCGGCTTTATCGCCTTCCCGGAAAAGGCGGGAGCCCTTCTTCACCTTTTTCGAATACATGATACCGGTTAGCCGTTCAACATTCTCTTCCGTAAAATACTGCTGCAGCCCCCGGGTTTGAAACCGAACGGCGTCCGATGTATGATTAACCGGATAATGATGAATCATCCGCGCCTCCTCCTTTTTGCGTTCTTTGTATTTATTTTACCAACTCCAATGACCCGGCGTTATCGGGGAATCCTCTGATATTCAGGGGGGGAAATCCTGAATTGCGGCATATTCCCCGACCGGGAAATCAGGGTATTCCCTGACTTACAAACGAAGCTGCAGCGGTTACAATGAAAAGCATCGGGATATGGATTTCGGTTGGAGAAGTGCACGGAGCAGCATGGAGGGAGGCGAGAAGGGTGGACACGGAGCACAACCGGATTCTAAACGAGTTGTGTATGATCCGATCCTTGGTATCAGGAGACTTTGCCGCACTGGCCTTAGGCGTTGGCGATGGCCGTCTGTTTCGCTGGACATTGTTTTCCGGTAATGAGACAGAGCGGAGCGAAACGATGACGTTTCGCTCGGGGCGGGGTGTGGGCGGTCTGACGATTCGGATCGGACGGACGATAGCATGGAACGAAACCGATGAGGCTATGGTCCACCTGTATCGCGAATGTCCCCTTACGCTTGCGGAAAGATTGCGAACCTCCGTCACGGCTCCCGTTGTCGTACAGAGGGAGAGCCGGGGTGTGATATTGGTGGGTTCCCGTACGGGCCGTCTGTTTAGCGAGGAGGATATAGCCGCGGTGACGCTGGCGGCGCAGCGGATCGGCAAGCTGATGGAGGATGAGCGGTTTTGAGACCGGGTATGATAAAGAGGAGGGTGATCGTATGATAAAAATCATGGTAGTCGACGACCATGCCGTTGTACGATCGGGGTTGAATCTGCTGCTCCACGGCAAACATGACATGGAAGTCGTAGGGGAAGCGGCGGACGGCGACGAGGCGATTCGCCTTGCCGGAGAGCTGAACCCCGATGTCGTGCTGATGGATCTAAGCATGCCGCACGGTAAGGACGGCCTGACGGCTGCCGTCGAGCTGAAGCAGAAGCAGCCGGATACGGCGGTGCTGATATTGACCATGCACGATGACGAGGAATATTTGTTCAGGGCGATTCAAGCCGGGGCGTCGGGCTATATTTTGAAAAGCGCGCCGCACGAGGAACTTCTTGCGGCCATTCAATCCGTAGCGGAAGGAAACGCATACTTGTATCCAAGCGCGACCAAACGTTTAATGGGCGAGTATCTGGAACGGCTGAAGCAAGGCGAGAACACAGGCCCTTTCGACACGCTATCCGAACGGGAGAAGGAAGTATTGGCGCTGGTCGCCAAAGGGTATTCCAATAAAGAGATAGCCGATCAATTGATTATCAGCGTCAAGACGGTGGAAACGCACAAAAGCAATGTGATGGAAAAGCTAAAGCTAAAGACGCGCCCGGAGCTTGTGAAATTTGCGCTGAAGAAGGGGCTTTTGAACTTCGAATAAAGACGGGAAATCCAATGAATAAGGAACAGGGGACTGCAGCGGCACGCGTGAAGAGCCGCTGCAGTTTTTTGTCTAAACTGTGACAAAAATCACAGCTTAAATCCGGGGTACGCGATATGCTGAATCCACCACATGAAGGAGGTCTGATTGATGGAACGGGGAAAAGATCGGTTCTTGAATGCTGCACGTCCATCGGATTTGGTTGTCATGTTGGAACGGATGAGGGACGAGCACTTGAAAATGAAACAAACCATAGCAGAGCTCGAAGCGGCGGTGGAACGGGCCGACCGGATGCCGGATGTATTGACGGTGGCGCATGAAATGCGGCGCATCAAGCAGCCGCTGATCGCGTATATGAATGAACTGGAACGCCATGCGACCTGGGAAGAGAAAGAACTGCAGCCTTTGCTCGACGATTATTTTTTTAATAAGCATGCGCCGAAGATCAAGGATTCGATCTGGGCAATGGAAAAAGACCACCAGTTGGGCACCGCCAGCCTTGAAACGTTCCTTCAAAGACTGGACGAATTCGGACTTCGGCCGCACGCAGCTGCGGTGGCGGAAGCGGTCGGCTGTTTTATGCAAGGCTGCGGCCTTCTTAAGAAGCATTTCAGACTCGAGGAGGAAGTCATAATGCCCCTGGTGGAACAAATGCTGAATGATTCGGATGCTGATGGTCATAGCAAACGAAAATGACTGGCAAGGAGGAAATCGCCATGCTGACAGGCCTTATTTTAGCCGGTGGGCCTAATACGCGGATGAACGGCGATCCGAAGGCGCTGCTTCCTTTTGGAGGGGAGACGCTTATTGAGCGGCAGATCAGGGTCATGAGGCAGATTTGCCGGGAAGTCATCGTCGTCACGAGGGAACCGGCTCCATTACTTCGATTGCTGGACAAGGAGGTCCGCATCATTACCGACTTTTTTGGCGGCAAAGGTCCCCTTGCGGGCATGCATGCCGGATTCAGTTTGGCCAAGTTCGATCAAATTTGGGTGGCGGCCTGCGAGATGCCGTTTCTTTCGGCGAAAGCGGCTGAATTGCTATTGGAATCCAAGAAAAGCGGTTGGAATGCGGTTCTTCCTGAGGTGAACGGCAGTCCATTTCCGCTGCACGCCGTTTATGATAAAGCCTGTGCCGGCCCCATAGCCGCTTTATTGGAGAAAGGGGACTACCGTCTTTCGGAGCTGTTGAAGTCCCTTCATTGGCTGGGGATACCGGAAGCGGCTTTTAGGGAAAAGGGGATTGACCTCCGGTTTACTGTGAGCATAGATACCCTTGAAGATTATCGGCAGGCGCTCCAAAGTGAGTAAGGTTACGGAGGCTACATGCAAGCCCGCATATTGCTAATATTTCACCGCTAGGGGGATGGATGATGGATTTATCGGAAAAACGCAAAAAGCAAATCGACTACTTGGGCATAACGGCGGATGACTTATTCCTTTTAGAAAGTAAAAAGGCGGAATTGACGGCGATCGCTGACGCTCTGGTGGAAGAGCTTTATAACCGCATTATGCTCCGTCCCGAGCTCAGGACCATTATTGAAGCGCACAGCACGATCGAGCGATTGAAAAAAACGCAGAGATGGTACTTTCTTTCACTGACTGACGGGAAAATCGATGAGGCTTTTATCGAAAAAAGACTATTGATCGGGAGCATGCACTCCAAAATCGGCTTAACGACGCAATGGTATTTGGGAACGTATATGCTTTATCTGGATTTGGCGGCCTCCCATCTCCGGCAAGTGCTTCCAAACGAGTGGCTGCCGGTTCTTCATGCGATAACCAAAATGTTTAATTTGGATTCGCAGCTTGTGCTTGAAGCCTATGAAGCCGAAGAGAAGCAGAAAGTGCAAAGACTTGCGGATGAACGCGGCCATCTCTTGGCCGGCATTAACGCGGCTGTGCAGGAGCTGGCCGCGATGATGGTTGAGCTTAGCAGCAGTACGCAATCCGTAGCGGAAACCGCCATCCATACGGCGGAATCCCAGGAAAAGTCGCTTGGTACGGTAAATGAGCTGACCCGGGAAATTCAACACATTCATCATATGGGATCATTCATGGAAGAGATATCGGAGCAAACCCATCTGCTTGGGCTTAACGCGGCCATTGAAGCAGCACGGGCGGGCGAGCATGGCCTCGGTTTTGAAGTGGTGGCCAAGGAAGTCCGCAAGCTCGCCGCCAGATCCAAAGACGCTCTTGTACAAATTCACTCCAAGCTGGATATGATTTCAAGATTGCTGAAAGAAGTGAAGAAGGAGTCCGAGCAGACGAGCATACAAGCACAAACGCAAGCAGCAAGCTCCGAAGAGCTGTCCGCGTTTGTTCAAATGATTGAGAAGGTGATCGCAGAGCTGGAGCAATTGAGGCAATAAGCTGTGAATGGCATGGTACGGGATATCCCTTATCCATGAAAAGAAACGGACATCGCTTGGGATCCCGTATTGCTGCCGGGGGAGATGATATGAGGTTTTGACGCAACCAACGGATCGTTTTATAAGAAACGGCGGAAGCCGACCCTGCTAATGCAGCGATAGCTCCGCTAGAACGATCACTGCCGCAATGACAATAGACGGAAGCAGATTGGCGACATTGATGTTTTTGATGTGAAGGATGTTGAGCCCGATGCCAATAATCAATACCCCTCCAACAGCCGTAACTTCAGTGATGATGGCACTCAAGTCAGCCTCGCTGATAAATAGGGTAAATAACGTTGACGTAAGCGCAATGGTCCCTTGATATAAGAACACCGGGACTGCTGAAAGCGTGACGCCGATGCCTAAAGTGGAGGAGAGAATGACGGCAGAAATGCCGTCCAACATCGATTTGGTGTATAAAATATCATGGTTGTGCCTCAGTCCGCTGTCGATCGAGCCTAGAATGGCCATGGCGCCTATGCAGTAAATGAGCGTCGCCGTAACGAAGCCTTCCGCGATGCCGCCTCTATTCGTCGGACCGGTCTTCTCCTCCCGGCGGAATTGTGACTCCACCCAGTGACCGAGCTGGTTCAGCCGATATTCAATTCTCATGACTTCTCCGAGAATCCCCCCGACTGCGATACTGATAATGACTATTAAAAAATTCTCCGATTTAAGCGCCATCGTGATGCCAAGAACGGCAATTGCAATCCCCAGTCCCTGCATGACTGTATTACGAATTCCTTCCGGAATACGGGGCAGAACTAGACTGCCCAATAAACCGCCTACCATAATGGCAAGCGCATTGATGATGCTTCCCCATAAAGCCATAAATGCTAATTTCCTCTCTGTTCGGGCCAGGTATGTGACAAAATATCGGTCCGCTGTCTATTGATTAATCCTATAAACCATATACCATAATAACCATTTCTATTAAGCTCATCAATGATTGAATTGGAAAAATTTCTTAACACCGTTCGAGTGAGTGAAGCCTTGACAATGAAATTGATTATCATTACCATATATTTATAATAAAAATGATAATGATTATCAATATCTTTGGGTTAGTCAGGATAAAACGACCAATGAAGCAGGAGGCTAAGGGTGGAAACCAATTCAATAATTGAAGACAGGTGTTTAAGTGACTGCCATGAACAGGACTTGTGTGCTGCGGTCTCCAAAATGGTCCGGGAGGATCCTATTGGTTCGGCGGCCGGGCATGAGCGTTATTTGTTCGTGGAAGTTCCGGTTCCCTGGGACTACGATGTCACGGCATCGAGGCATTTCCCGAAGGGCTTTATGGAAGTCCTCAAAAGGGCGGCCGAGAACGCGCCAAAATTCCGATTTTTATCTTTTGTATCCGATGCTCATCCCTCGCCCGCAGGGTACAGAAGAGTCATGTATTTTCAGAAGCCGCTTCCCCCTTTTGCCCGGTACGAAAAGAAGGAGTATGTAGCTCCCGAAGCAGAGTTAAACGCTTTAGCCGAAGCGCTGCTGAACGGCTCCGAGCTTATGAATCGTTATGAATCTTACAGGTTTCATTCGGAAAATGTCAGGGATTTGTTTGTCTGTACCCATGGAAGTCATGATGTGTGCTGCGGCAGGTTCGGTTACCCCATGTATAAAATGCTTGAAGATCATTATGCGGTGAAATCGTCCGGAAAGCTCAGAGTCTGGCGTGCCAGTCATTTTGGCGGTCACCGCTTTGCTCCTACGATTGCCGATTTGCCCGAAGGACGCTATTGGGCCCAAGTGGAGCCGGAAGATCTTGACACGCTCGTTCTTCGTCAAGGGCCGTTTTCCGATATCTCCCGAAAATACCGGGGATGGGGAGGTGTCGGAAAATATGAACAAATGGTCGAGCGTGAAATCTTCCTTCGTGAAGGATGGGGTTGGCTTGACTACAACAAGAAAGGCACGGTGTTGAGGGAAGAAGGACATTCCGCGGTGGTGAGAATAGATTATTCTTCCGCGGATGGAACGGTTTCAGGAGCATATGAAGGAACCGTTGTTTCCGCAGGTACGATCAAAATGGGCGGTTGCGGAAGCGCATTGAAAGATGTTCAGCAATATCAAGTCTCCCGGCTGACCAAGCTTTAATCCGGTTTAAAACATCATGACATAAGGCAGGAATTTCATAAAATGAAGAACAGCTCTGTAGTTTTCAAATGTTTAATTGTTATTTTGTTGGGTTTTATCGCTGCCTGCGGGGTCAAGCAAGACCAGGCAGCGGAGAATCAGGGAGTGGCGGCTCCGGATCAAGTGAAGGCGGCACAGGAAGAAAGAACGATAAAGCACAAGATGGGGGAAACGAAAGTACCTGCCGATCCCAAGAACATTGGCGCCCTTCAGCCGTTTATCATGGATCATTTGTTGGCGCTGGGAGTCAAGCCCGGTTCCGGCGTGATGTTCGACCAGAAGTGGCCTGCGTTTCTTGCAGATGATTTAAAGGAAACGAAAGTAATCGGCAATGATGCGAACCCGAATCTGGAAGCGATTCTGGCCGCCGGTCCGGATTTAATCATAGGGCAGCCCTTTCAGGAGAAAGCCTATGACGGGTTATCGAAAATCGCTCCTACCATCATTTTGGACACGAATGCAAAGGATTGGCGCAGTACCTTTCTAGAGGTAGGCGAAATCACGGGTAAAACCAAAGAGGCCCGGTCCGTGCTGGAAGCTTTCGATAAAAAAGCCTCCGAAGCCAGGAAGACGCTTCAAGAGTCCATTGGTAATGAAACGGTCATGTTTCTGCGGGTCACCGATAAAGAGCTTCGTTATTACGGAATCAAAAATTATAAAATTTTGTACCAGGATTTGGGGCTTCAGCCTCCGAAGGAATTTGTGACGGACGAATCCAAAACATTCCAGGCGATTTCGATGGAAAAGCTGCCGGAGATTAATCCGGATCATATCCTGCTGCTCGTACAAAGTGAAGAAAAGCTGAATGAATTAAAGGGAAGCTCCCTGTGGCAAAACATGACTGCCGTGAAGAAAAACCAGGTGCACTCTGTCGATTATGATCTTTGGCTGCAGGGCTGGGGGCCCATCGCTTATAGCAAGCTGATTGATGAGACGCTTCAGTTTTTGGCGCGCAAATAACAGAGGCCTCCATGAAGATGCCTATGAAAAAGAAGAGGGGCAGACCATGAAGCAAACCTTATACTCGGAACATTTGAATATTGCTTATGCGGATCGGATGATTGTTGAGGATTTAAACTTGCACTTTCCAGAAGGGAAAATCACCGCGCTCGTAGGTGCCAACGGTTCGGGAAAGTCAACCATTCTGAAGGCGATGGCAAGAATTATGAAGCCTGAAGGGGGACAGGTATATCTCGACGGCAAATCGATCTACAGGCAGTCGACCAAAGAAGTCGCCAAACAGGTGGCCATTCTTCCGCAAAATCCAGCCGCTCCTGATGGATTGACGGTCAGCGAGCTTGTCTCTTACGGCCGGTTTCCGCATCAAAAAGGCTTTGGCACGCTGACGAAGGAAGACAAAGAAATCATTCAGTGGGCGATTCAGGTAACAGGGATGACGGAATTTTATGATCGCCCGGTAGATCAGCTTTCCGGCGGTCAGCGGCAGCGGGCGTGGATTGCCATGGCTCTGGCCCAAGGAACTCAAATTCTTTTTCTCGATGAGCCTACGACATTTCTGGATATGGCCCATCAGTTGGAAGTACATCAGCTGTTAATGAAGCTCAATCAGGAAGAACAGCGAACGATTATTATGGTAGTCCATGATTTGAATCATGCCTCCCGATATGCCCACCATGTGGTGGCCATTAAACAGGGGAAAGTGGTCAGTGAAGGAAGTCCGGACAAGGTCATGACCAGAGAAGTGCTCAAAGAGGTTTTTGGGATCGAAGCGGACATTATATCTGATCCGAGAAGCGGGGTTCCTCTATGCCTGCCCTTTGCGCTGGCTTAGGAAGGGACCTGCCGTGCGTCGCCCGTATTCGTATTGAAGTTATGAATTTATAGTGAGGATGTTTTAACGTGTCAATAACAGAAGCAACAGAGCCTATTGCGGATTCTTCAACACCAAAGCTTCGTTCGCGTCCCGCAGCCGCCGCCATCGTTTTGATCGGAGGTCTTGCCGCTCTTGTTCTCGGCATCGCGGCATCCATTTCATTCGGTGCGGCGGATATCGGATTGATGACCGTATGGGAAGCTGTATTCCGGTTTAATCCGGATCTTACGGCTCATCAAATCATCCAGGAACTGCGATTGCCGCGGGTGCTTGGAGGTGCCGTAGTCGGGGCCAGCTTTGCCGTCGCCGGAGCTTTGATGCAGGGCATGACCCGCAATCCGCTGGCCGATTCCGGTTTGCTGGGACTGAATGCCGGAGCCGGCTTCGTCATGGCGTTGTGCTATGCCTTATTTCCCGGCCTTCCTTTTATTTATCTAATGCTGTGTTCGTTTCTGGGTGCCGGACTCGGGGCAGGGCTCGTGTATGGCATCGGCTCTTCCGCGACAGCCGGGCTTACACCGGTTCGCCTTGTCCTTGCCGGAGCGGCGGTCACCGCCTTGTTGTCGGCGCTTAGCGAAGGGATTGCGATCCATTTTAATGTTGCCCAGAATCTGGCTATCTGGTATGCGGGGGGGCTGGAAGGCACCCGATGGATTCAATTGCAAATCATTTTTCCGTGGATTCTTGGCGCATTGCTCGCCGCCATGCTGCTGTCTCGTTCCATCACGCTGTTAAGCCTGGGCGAAGAGATTGCGGCGGGACTTGGCCAGCGCACGGAAGTAATCAAGCTTGCGGGACTGGTCATCGTCCTTATACTCGCCGGTGCGGCGGTTTCGGTCGCCGGTACGATCGGTTTCGTCGGTTTGATGATTCCCCATGTAACCCGGTTTCTGGTTGGCGTCGATTACCGTTGGATCATTCCCTGCTCGGCTGTTCTCGGAAGTCTTCTGATGGTTTTTGCCGATCTGGCGGCGAGAATGGTTAACCCTCCGTTCGAGACGCCGTTAGGGGCGCTCATCGCTTTGCTGGGGGTTCCTTTCTTTCTCTATCTGGCGCGTAAAGAAAGGAGGGGGCTGTAATGGGAGCAATGCCGGAATCCGTTTTGGAAAACAGAAGAAAAAAAGGCGGGTTTACCGTCATGGCCGTTCTCGGCATACTGATTATCGCTGCTTTCATCATCAGCATGAACACCGGATATATACGTTTGTCGCCGCTTGATGTGATAAAGACGTTGTTTGGATGGGGGACCGGCAAGCAGGAATTGATTCTGTTTGAATTCCGCTTGCCGCGCATTGTCATTTCCGTTCTTGTTGGTGCCGGCTTAGCCGTGTCCGGCTGTATTCTGCAGGGCATCACCCACAATGCGCTGGCTGATCCCGGCATTCTTGGCATTAACGCAGGCGCCGGTTTAACAGTCATGCTGTTTATTTTTTTATTTCCGACATCGGCAGCCGCCCCGGTACTTTGGCTTCCGGTAACGGCATTGGTTGGTGCGGGGCTAACCGCCGCATTGATCTGCATACTCGCCTACAAACGGCATAAGGGATTTGTGCCGACAAGGCTGCTGCTTACCGGGATTGCAGTGGCCACAGGCATCAAAGCGGCAATGATCGTACTGACGCTGCGGTTTGATCCGGATCAGTATCAGTTTGTGGCCACCTGGCTCGCAGGCAGTATATGGGGCTCGAGCTGGAAGTTTGTGCTCGCGCTTTTACCATGGATTGTGGTGCTTCTTCCGTTTGTATTTTTCAAAGCCCGCGTGTTGAACGTGCTGAATCTTGGGGATCAGACAGCTGTTGGGCTTGGCACGCCGATTGGGAAGGAAAGGCTTATGCTGCTGGGTGCAGCGGTAGGTTTGGCCGGATCGTGTGTAGCGGTAAGCGGAGGCATCGGTTTCATCGGGCTGATCGCTCCGCATTTGGCGCGAAGGCTTGTCGGGCCGAAGCATCAAATGCTTTTGCCGACATCGGCTTTGGCCGGGGCTTTGCTCCTTATCGTGGCGGATACCTTGGGCCGTTGGATTGTGCAGCCGTCAGAGGTTCCGGCCGGTCTCGTCGTTGCTGTGATCGGAGCGCCATATTTTCTTTATCTGCTGGCGCATGCGAAATCTTGAATCAGTTTGAATGTTGGAGGGAAATCTGTGTTTTTAATAAAAAATAGATTGTTGTATGTAACCTTGATGATCTGGCTAGTCATTGCTCTTGCTGCCTACGGAGGCCAAGCGGGATCCGGGGCGTCGAATGCTCCGGCGGAGCAGACCGGCGATTCTTCCCCTGTGACCGACAAAAGCACGAAGATATTTAAAGCGGCGAATGGGGACGTTGAAATTCCGGTTCATCCGCAGCGCATCGTTGCGATCACGTTCTTGGGAGATCTGCTCGCGCTCGGGGTCAAACCGGTCGGCGCCGGTTCGATCGCGTTGAACAATTCCGTTCTTTTGGAAAAGGAGCTTGAAGGTGTAGCCGATGTCGGGGATGTCTCCGTGGAAAAGGTACTGGAGCTTAATCCGGATTTAATTATTGTACCGACGTATCTTCCGTCTGAAACGGTCGAGCAGCTGAAGAAAATTGCTCCTACCGTAGCGATTCCTTCCGTTGGCCTGGAGGGCGGAGATCCGCTGGAAGAATTGAAGACCTTCGGCGTGATGCTCGGTAAAGAAAAGGAAGCGGAAGCCTTCATTGCCCGGTATAAGCAAAAGGCTGAGGAAGCAAAGGCAAAATTAAACGGCATCATCGGTCCGGACGAAACGGTGGGAAGCTATTCCATTTGGGCGAAAAATCTTTGGGTATGGCCTAAAACGCGTGATGCGGGCTACAATCTGTTCGAGATGTTACAATACAAACCGCAAGACAAAATAGCCAAGGAAATTTTCCCGGATGGCAAAGGGAAGGACATTTCCTTGGAGGTGCTGCCCGAATTTGCCGCCGACCATATGTTTATTACGGTATACGAACCGGACGGAGGGGCCGAACGGGCGAAGGAAGTAGCGAATGGCGCCATTTGGCAAGGCCTGCCCGCCGTGAAAAATAACCATGTTTACTATTTGGATTATAAAAAATTCTGGATGATCGACGGGCTTAATTTGGAGAAGCAATTAGACATTCTGGTCGATCTCATCGTGAAGCAAAATCAAAAATAACCGGTCCCCCGGATATTCAAGTCTTGATGAAAAACCCGTCCTCACCGGACGGGTTTCGTTCGTTACATATCCATATCAGGCGTGCCACCGCTGCCTTTCTTTTTCTGTTCCGGTTTATCGCTAACGACACATTCCGTTGTCAGGAACATGGCGGCAACGGAAGCTGCATTTTGCAAGGCGGAGCGGGTTACTTTAGCAGGGTCCACAATTCCCTTCTCAATCATATGTACCCACTCGCCGTTGGCCGCGTTATAACCTATGCCCGCAGGCTCCCGTTGAATCCTTTCCACCACGACGGAACCGTCGATCCCGGCATTGGAAGCGATCGTTCGAATCGGGGCCTCCAGCGCATGACGCACGATGTTGATGCCCGTCGCTTCGTCGCCGCCGTTGGTTTTTATGTTTTCCACAGCCGAAATCACATTGATCAGTGCGACGCCCCCGCCTGCGACGATTCCTTCCTCGACTGCGGCACGTGTGGAGTTCAATGCGTCTTCGATACGTAATTTTTTCTCCTTCATTTCGGTTTCTGTCGCTGCGCCTACTTTAATCACAGCAACACCGCCGGCCAATTTGGCCAGCCGCTCCTGCAGCTTCTCGCGGTCGAATTCGGAGGTCGTTTCTTCGATTTGTTTTTTAATTTGTTGTACGCGCGAATCGATATCCTGCTTTTGTCCATAACCGTCGACAATCGTCGTGTTCTCTTTGGTTACTTGCACTTGACGAGCGCGTCCGAAATGTTCGAGCCCCGCATTCTTCAGGTCAAGACCAAGTTCTTCTGTAATGACTTGTCCACCCGTTAGCACTGCAATATCCTGCAGCATCGCCTTCCTGCGGTCGCCAAAACCAGGCGCCTTCACCGCTACGCAAGTAAACTTGCCGCGCAATTTATTAATGACAAGCGTGGCCAACGCTTCCCCTTCCACATCTTCGGCAATGATCAGGAGAGGCTTGCCCTGCTGAACCACTTTTTCAAGCGCGGGCAGCAAATCTTTGACATTGGATACCTTTTTGTCCGTAATCAAGATATAGGGCTCATCCAATACCGCTTCCATTTTATCCGTATTTGTAATCATGTAAGGGGAGATATAGCCGCGATCGAACTGCATCCCGTCAACCGTTTCCAGTTCGGTCGTAAAGCCTTTTGATTCTTCAACGGTGATGACCCCGTCTTTGCCGACTTTCTCCATCGCTTCCGCGATCAGTTGTCCGATTTCTTCATCCGCGGCGGAGATGGCAGCCACCTGTGCGATTTCATTTTTGTGATCCACCGGTTTTGCGATTTTCTTAATCTCATCAACCGCAACGCGAACGGCTTTCTCTATCCCTTTTCGGATGAGCATCGGGTTTGCGCCGGAGGTCACATTCTTAAGACCTTCACGAATCATTGCTTGGGCGAGTACAGTAGCGGTGGTAGTACCGTCGCCGGCTACGTCATTGGTCTTGGTTGCCACTTCCTTCACCAATTTGGCGCCCATATTTTCAAACGGATCTTCCAGTTCGATTTCTTTTGCAATGGTTACTCCATCATTGGTAATCAGTGGAGAGCCGAATGACTTTTGCAAGACCACATTGCGTCCCTTAGGACCAAGAGTCACTTTCACGGCATTAGCCAGCGTGTCCACACCACGAAGCATAGCGCGGCGAGAATCTTCGTTGAACAGGATTTGTTTAGCCATGGGTTACCAGCTCCTTTTGACCTGAAGGTTCCAAAATCGCCAAAATATCCGACTCTCTAAGGACTAAATAGTTTTTTTGCTCAACTTTTATCTCGGTGCCCGCATATTTGCTGTAAAGAACGAGGTCACCTTCATGCACATCCAAGGGTATGACGTTACCCTTTTCTATTCGTCCTCGACCCACCGCAACAATTTTGCCTTGCACCGGTTTTTCCTTCGCCTTTTCGGGAAGTACGATGCCGCCGGCTGTCACTTCTTCCTGCTTCTGTGGTTCGATCACCACTCGGTCACCTAACGGTTTCAACATCGAGTACCAACCTCCCAACTGAATGTATTAGCACTCGTAAAGTAGGAGTGCTAATGCTGATAATTAATATACATCATTTGTATCGTCGATCAAAGGCGGTTTTCCCGTATGAAAGCTTATAAAAATGAATTCAGTTCGTGATTTTTTATCATTTCTCTTGATTTTGAAGGAATACTTGTATTTTTTACCGTGGACGCACAGAAAAAAAGAGAAAAATTAAGCAAAGAAAAGAAAGAAAAAGAAAAGCCGGGATTTTTTTGTTCAGGTTGCCCAAAATTAGCAAAATGTACCTTTGAAAAAAAGCAAAAAGAAAAAATATACTCAAATTAGCACTCGTCTCATTAGACCGCTAACAAAAAATGATATGAAGAAGACAATCATATTTGAAGCTTTTTATTGATCGTGGGAACATGACGGTAAAGAATTTCACCTATGATCATGTCTTCTTTTTTTGTGGGGTGAACCGGTATGAAAACATGATGAAGTGCGACTCTCATTGCCAGACAGGGGGTTGACATACAGGGCCTGTTATTGATTCATTTGATAGGAGGTATTTGCCGTATGAATGCATTACTGCTTGCCGGAGGTCTCGGAACCAGGTTGAAGCCGCTCACGGAAACATTGCCCAAACCGATGGCTTTAATCGCCAATCGTCCGTGGCTGGAGCATGTGATTGTTCATTTGAAAAAACAGGGTATTCAAAATTTCGTTATCGCGGTCAAGCATCATCCGGAGAAAATACAGAATCATTTTGGCAATGGAGAGAAATGGGGGATCACGATCCAATATGCGATGGAAGATTCCCTCAAAGGCACTGCCGGAGCCATCAAAAACGCGGAGCGTTATCTTGACGATCGGTTTATCGTGGTCAACGCGGATATCGTTCATGAAATCGACCTTAATCCCTTATTGGAATTTCACCGGAAGCACGGGGGAAATGTCACTATCGGCTTGACGGAGGTGGACGATCCCACCCAATATGGCGTCGTGCAGCAGGACGGGGCTGGACGCATCCTTCGGTTTGTCGAAAAGCCCCGTTTGGAAGAAGCGCCGTCACGTCGGATCAATGCGGGAATTTATGTGATGGAAAAAAAGGTGCTGAGCTTCATTCCCCCGGATCGGGAAGTTTCCATCGAGCGTGAAACCTTCCCTCTGCTGATTACCAGGAATGCAGGTGTTTACGGAAAAGTGATTTCGGGATACTGGATGGATATGGGAACCAAAGACAGGTACCGCCGAATTCATTGGGATGTGTTAAATCGCGTGAACAACCTTCCGATCCCCGGCAAAGAAAGCGGAAAAGGAATCTGGCTGGGCAAAAACTGCGATATTGGCCCCGGTGTACTGCTCATTCCGCCGGTTCTTATCGGAGATAACGTGGTTATCGGGGAACGCTCCATTATCGGGCCGTTCAGCGTAATCGGAAACGATTGTGTGATCGGCCGTAACGTGCGCTGTTCCGAAACCATTATGTGGGACCGCTGCAAAATAAACGACGCAACCCATTTAAGCAACTGCATTTTCGGTTACGATCTTGAGATGGGCTCGAAGCATATTTTGCATGAAGCGGTCATGAATCGAATGGGGGTGCTGCAAGCATGACTCGAGTGGCTTATGTCAGTACGTACGTGCCTCAAAAATGCGGGCTGGCCACCTATACGTTTCATTTAAGGCAGGCGGTCAATAACGCCAAGGGTTGGAAAGGGAAGGACCCCGTCGTTGTGCTCACGGAAAACCCGGCCGACCGGTCCGGTGATCCCGTTTTGTGGCCGCTTCAGCGCAATCAAGTTGAAGATTACGCCAAAATGGTGAGGAAAATAAATGGCTCCGATATCGACGTTGTTTCCCTGCAGCATGAATTCGGGATCTTTGGCGGTGAAGCGGGAGCTCACATCTTAACCTTTATCCAAAATCTAAAAAAACCTCTCATCACAACCTTTCATACGGTTTTCAAGAAACCCGAGCCACCCTACGCCTCGATCCAGAGGGAAATCGCGGAAAAAAGCGCAAAGATCATCGTGATGAACCGGAAGGCAATTGCCTATTTGCAAGAAGCGTACGGAATCCCGAAAGAAAAAATTTGCTTTATCCCCCACGGTACACCAGAGCCGAGTTCGGAAAAAAGGCAGCATGTCCGGGAGCAGCTTGGCTGGCAGAACCGAAAAGTGCTCATGACGTTCGGGCTGCTGAGCCGTGGCAAAGGCATCGAACTGATCCTGAAGGCATTGCCGGAAATCGCACGCAGGATTCCCAATGTTTTATATGTGATTGCCGGACAAACGCATCCGGAAATCAGGAAGCGGGAAGGAGAGTCCTATCGGAACGAGCTGCAGGAACAAATTCGAACCAGCGGTATGCAGCAGCATGTTGCAATGATTGACAAGTACATGGACGAGGACGAACTGATCAAGCATATTTCAGCATGCGATATCTATGTGACCCCTTACCCGGGGATGCAACAGATTACAAGCGGCACATTGGCATACGCTGTCGGGTTGGGGCGGCCGGTATTATCCACGCCCTACGCTTATGCGCAGGATTTGCTTTCCGACTATCCGGAACTGCTTTTGCCTTATGAAAATGAACAGGCATGGATCGATAAAACGGTCTCGCTGTTGACCAACGATCCTTTATTGAAGAGCTGGAACAAACGAATGGAGCGTATCGGGGAAACAATGCATTGGCCGGTAATCGGAAGGCAGCACGCAAGCTTGTTCGCCGAGGTGAGGGAACGTGAATCCGTCATCAGTTAGTTTTCGGCATATGTTTCGGCTGACTGATGATACCGGAATCGTAGAGCACGCTCTTGGCCGCATTCCCCGCCGCCAGGAGGGCTACAGCACGGACGACCAGGCCCGGGCGCTCTGGGCGTGCCTGGAGTGGCTTGATTATGTTCCCGAGAAGGAAGCTGACGGTTTACATTCGCTCATCGATACGTATCTCTCCTTTTTGCTTTGGACACAAAACGAAAACGGACATTTTCACAACAACATCGCTTTTGATCGGACGAGAGAAGCCGAAACGCCCTCGGATGATTGCCTGGGACGCTGTTTGTGGGCCAGTGCGCTCGCTTTTATAAAGCTGCAGGATCGGGAACGCGCGCTTGCGGCAAAAGAAATCCTTGAAAAGGCGATGAACCAGGTGGCCAATTTGCAATACCTGCGGGGATCTGCTTACGCGATGGCGGCGATAAGTCTCTTGATTCGCCATAACTATCCGCGCGACTTGGATGCTGTATTGGCGGCACTGGCGGCGAAATTGCTTCATGCTTACCGGACCCATGCCAGGCCGCAATGGTTATGGTACGAACCGGCATTATCCTACAGCAACGGGATTATCCCCTGGGGATTGTTTTGCGCGTATGAGGCTATGAAAAACAATGAGCTTCTTGACGTTGCTGTAGAAAGCCTGGATTTTCTAATCCGGTTATCGCTGAATGAGAAGGGGCATATTCGTCCGGTAGGGAATAGGGGATGGTGTACGCCAGAGTACAGAGCACTGTGGGATCAACAGCCGATCGATGTCATGAAGCTCGCTTTGGCCGCTTCCAAAGCCTACGAAATGACAGGAAAAGCCCGTTATGCAGAGATCGTAGGTAAATGCAGGGGCTGGTTTTACGGCGAGAACGATGCGGGGGTTCCGATGTGCAACGCGCTGGAAGGGAGCGGATACGATGGATTGGGGGAAAAGGGTCCGAATCTGAACCAGGGAGCGGAATCTACACTATCTTATTTATTGACAGAGGCTGTTTATCTGAAACTTAACGCGAACAAAAGAGGTGCAGAGAACTATGCGGCTTATCGATGCTAAACGTAACCTGCTGCCAACCCAGGTTTTTCGGGAATATGATATTCGCGGAAAAGCCTACGCGGAAATCGATCTTTCTTTCTGCTACTTGCTTGGCAAAGCGTTTGGGGAAAAGGTTAGGGCTACGGGAACCGACAAGGTGATTGTCGGCCGTGACAACCGTAAATCGTCTCCGGAATTTCATCGTGCGCTAATTTCCGGTTTGCACCAAGCGTCCTGTCACGTCGTGGATATAGGGGAAGTCACGACACCGATGTTTTACTATGCGCTTGAATTTCTAAAAACGCCCTGCGGTGTAATGATTACTGCAAGCCATAATCCCGGTGACGAGAACGGATTTAAGATTGCGATGGACTATTCGACCATTTATGGAAACGCGATTCTAGAGCTGCGGCAAGGGATGCGCCGGCTTTCGGAAGAGGAGGACATACCGCAAAAATACAGATGGAACATGCGTCTGCTGAAGCGCGAAGACGTGGAAGAGCCGTACTTGACCATGCTGGCCGAAAAAATAAAACTTGGCCCGAGAAAATTAAAAGTAGTGGTGGACTGCGGCAATGGCACGCCGTCTCCTTTTGTTCCGAAAGCGTTGAAAAACTGGGGCTGCGAAGTAATAGAGCTTTATTGCAAGTCCGACCCGGATTTCCCGAACCATCACCCGGATCCTGTGGATCCGGACAATTTGAAAGATCTGATCGACAAGGTGAGAGCGTCGAAGGCTGATATTGGTATTGCCTTCGACGGAGACGGCGACAGGCTCGGCGTCGTGGATGAGCAGGGGAACGTGTTATGGGGCGATCAATTAATGATTCTGTTCTGGCGCGAAATTCTTCCCCGATATCCCGGCTGTGACGCTTTAATTGAGGTGAAATGCTCAAAGGCGCTGGTGGAAGAAGTCGAGAGACTCGGCGGCAAGCCGGTGTATCACCGCACCGGGCATTCGCATATCAAAGCTACGATGCGCAGGCTGAATACGCCGTTCAGCGGCGAAATGTCTGGTCATCTATTTTTCCGTGACGAATACTACGGATTTGACGACGCCCTGTATGCGGCCGGTCGGCTCCTACGGATATTGACCCATACGGATAAGCGTCTTTCGGATTGTTTTAAGGATGTACCCCGTTATTATGCAACACCTGAAACGAGAGTTCCGTGCAGCGACGACGCCAAGCTTCGCATTTTGAACAAAGTGAAGCATTACTTTCATGGAAGTCATGAGATGATCGAGGTGGACGGAATTCGTGTTTTGTTCCCTGGAGGATGGGGGCTTGTCCGCTGCTCCAACACGCAGCCGATTTTAGTATTGCGTGCGGAAGCGGAAACGGAGGAAGGGTTGAATGAAATCAAGTCGGAACTGGAAAAGGCCTTGAAAACTGCATCCGGAAGCCTGCAAGTCAACTGGTAATTGGCAGCGCCCGGTTAAGGAGTGGAACATGGATTTGGACTGCTTGGAAGGGGGTTACATGCAATGAAAGTATCCCGATATATCGGCAACCCGATCATTGAGCCCAAAGATATTCGTCCATACCTTAAAGATTATGAAGTCATAGGCGTTTTTAATGCCGGTGTCATGCGTTACGGAGATGAGATCCTGCTGCTTCTGCGCGTAGCGGAAAGGCCGGTACACCGCGATCCGAACGTTGGATTGAGTCCGTACTACGACGTCGCCAACGGCAGAATGGGGATCAATCAACTGGAAAAGGGAGTCCCGGGATATGATTTTTCAGATGCTAGGGGCATCGCTACACCGGAAGGCTCATTGCTCACGTCCCTTTCCTATTTGAGAATAGCGAGGAGCAAGGACGGCGTTCATTTTGAGATTGATGACCGTCCCGCTTTATTTCCGGAAAACCAATATGAGATTTACGGAATTGAGGATTGTCGGATCACTCAGATTAACGATACGTATTTTATCAATTATTCGGCCGTGTCCAACCTGGGAATTACAACCTGCCTGGCTTCCACGAAAGATTTTGCATATATTCAACGCGAGGGCGTGATTTTCCAACCGGACAGCAAAAATATCGTCATCTTTCCGCAAAAAATTAACGGCAAATATTATGCCCTTCATCGGCCTTCCAGCTCCAGCTTTGGCAAACCAAGCATGTGGTTGGCGGAATCTCCCGACCTGCTTTGCTGGGGGAATCATCGTTTCTTGATGGGCTGCCGGCCGGGCCTGTGGGATGAAGCACGAATAGGGGGAAGCTGCGTTCCTATTAAACTCGAACAGGGGTGGCTGGAAATTTATCATGGCGCCGATCGCAATAATAGATATTGCCTGGGGGCCGTGCTGCTGGATTCGGAACAGCCCTGGCGCGTCATCGCCCGCAGTACGCAGCCTTTTTTGGAGCCGGAAACGGACTATGAAAAAGAAGGTTTTTTTGGCAATGTCGTTTTCAGCTGCGGGGCGCTTTATGAAGACGGCAAGGTAAAAATTTATTATGGCGCAGCGGATACCTCTATGTGTTATGCTGAGGTAGAAATGAGTGAAATTCTGGAGCAATTGGAACAGGTTTGACCGGCAACCCGGCGATGAAGGAGCGAATGGAGACTGTTTCACAAGAAAGACATCAACTTTTGGGACAGTCTCTTTAGCATCTTTCTAAACGTATTCAGTCCGAACAGGTCACACGTCGTTTGAGGATGACTCTTTTTTCAGCGGGCTGTTACCTTTATGATGATGTGGTTATAATAGTTATATATCTTGAATACGTTTTAAAATGAAGCGGCGGTTTTATAATGGGGAGTGAGTGTTATGAATAAGAAGAATGTGAAATTAAGAGTAGCCTGGATCATCCCCAATATATGCTTATATTTGCTTTGTATTGCGGTCGGCGTCTTTGTGATGGCGAATGCCAGTGGATTAAGTGAGATCGATAGATTAGGTACTTGGGTGGTTTTGTTGCTTGCGCTTTTATCGGTCGCCCTCATTGGCACGCTCAGAATCGTATTTTGGATTAAAAAAGGTAAGATGTGATCCTGTGGGAATATTTGTAATATATTAGCATAAATAGTAGTAAAAGCGTTTCTTTGATTGACGAATGTTTAACTATTAGGTATTATTATAGTACGCTTAATTTCCGAGTCATCGGAAAGCGGGGGAACCAATTTTCTGGGGCGAATCATGATGTAGGGAACCATCTTTCCCGAGCCCGGCAGCTAACCTCGTCAGCAGTTAGATGGGTCAAATTCATTTTTTATTCGAATGATGGTTTACATTGACCCGTATTGCGGGTCTTTTTGTTTTGTTAGACCCGCCATATAGCTGCTGATCGTCAAAGGCATCTGCGGTCATGCTGCTTATTGCGGGTTTTTTGATGCGGCGAATTTTAAAGGAGGAGTGGAGCAGGAGAGGACTCTTCTTTAAAAGGAGATGCTGTAAAGCTATGATTATGAAAACAAGAGATGGGAAAGTCGTTGAAATTTTATATAAGGATGAACAGGGATTTTGTTATTGTGATGATGGGATGACCCGGCCTAAAAGCGAATTAACCGTACCTACCAAAGAAGAGGTTTTGGATAAACGTAAAAGCAATAAACTAAAGACAGAGGAAAGGAACATGCCATGATTCAGAGAATTACTGCCGCTCATTTACAGCAGCTATCCAAAGAACAGCAAGAAAAACTGCGCGAACAATGGCATCCGGAAGAAGGGGAATATATCTTTTACAGCGGACAAGAAGAGATGATCTACTACATGGGCGGTTTTCATAAAGAGAAAGCGCTCCCGTTATTGACGATTGGTCAAATGCTGGCGTATTTGCATCAATATGACAGCTATATTCGCATTGATAAGATTTACGAAGAATGGCTGATCAAGACTTCAAGCCTTGAAGTGAAGGGTCGCGAGCTGTGCGATGCGCTGTGGAATGCCATGATATTGATCTTATAATGAACCAAGATCCCCCATTTCCAGGGGGATATTTTTATTAACTCCATTGACACTCTCTATGTCAGCAGGTCATAATCAATTTTGAACCGGTACAAATATGTATTGGATGGATGAAGTGAATACAATAAAGAAAGAGGTGTTTACGATCGAAACAAACCCGCGTGAAATATATGGCAGCCTGGTTTCAACGGGGGAATATGTATGCGTCAGCATTGTCGGCGAACGCATCTTTTCCGTCACGCCCACAGAGAAACAAAAGCGTGCCGATAACGAAAGGGAAGTCTGGATTTGTCCCGGTTTGATCGATCTGCAAATTAACGGTTTTGCTGGCTATGATCTGAATAGGGCTGATGCGGACCTGGAGGAACGTGTGGAAGCGATTCGGCAAATGACACGGGAAGTGCTGCGAACGGGTACGACTTCTTTTTGTCCGACGATTATTACGGCCGGATTCGAACAGATTCATTCCAGTTTAACGGCGATTCGTCTGGCCTGCAGCCGGGATCCGATCGTAGACAGCTGCGTGCTGGGCGTCCATTTGGAAGGACCTTACTTGTCTGATCAGGACGGTCCGCGAGGCGCTCACCCCCGCGAACATATTAAGGATCCCGACTGGGAAGAGTTTACCGCTTGGCAGGAAGCCTCGGGCGGGCGCATCCGTATGGTGACATTGGCGCCGGAACGCACGGGAGCTGTCGAGATGATTCGCAGGCTTGTTCAAGAAGGCATCCTCGTATGCATAGGCCATACGGCCGCGTCTCACGATGAAATTATTGCGGCTGCCGATGCCGGTGCGAGAATGTCCACTCATCTGGGGAACGGAGCGCATGCACAGCTTCCCCGGCATCCGAACTATATTTGGTCACAGCTTTCCGACGACCGTTTGACTCCGGGCATCATTTCCGACGGACATCATCTGCATCCTTCTGTCATGAAGGTGATGGCGCGGGCAAAGAATAATCAAATAGTTCTTGTCAGCGATGCGGTGCATTTGGCCCATATGAAGCCGGGCATTTACAAGACGCACGTTGGCGGGGAAGTGGAGCTGCTTCCTTCCGGGCGGCTGCAGATGGTTGCCGATCCGCTGCTCTTGGCCGGAGCGGCCGTATCCCTTGCAGACTGTGTGCAAACCTATATGCGGCTTACTTCAGCGAGTCTCCATGAAGCCATAAGGTTGGCTACGATCATGCCTGCCCGCTTAATCGGAGAGCCGCTGCTTGGACAGGTGCGGCCGAATGGAATGGCGGATTTGTTGACCTTTACTCTGAATCCAGAGGACGGCAGGATCGATATGCTTGCCGTTACAAAACGTGGACAAACGGTATATTCAGCTGCGCAGGAAAATTTGTGAATAAAGAAATCTACCATTGACGATAAAAAATGAAAGCGCTATAATTTGATTTGAAACGGTTCAAAAATTTCGTCCCAAAATGGTCGAAAATGATGTTAAATGGTTGCAGTTGCAAGCCATTTAACAAATTTAAATCCATTTGCAAGCGCTTGCATAATTGTAGAAGGTGATTGGTTTTATGGCAATCGTCTAATATCCCACTAGAAACGCAAAGGTCACAACATTAACACGACAAATTATGTTATATATATGTTATTAATTTTATGTTAATCAAATTTATATTGATTAATTCCGTTTTTTGATGTTAATATAAATAACATAAATTGCTTGAGAGCAGCGTATTATTTTTTTTAGTCCTTATTTGAACCGGTTCAAAAAATGAGCCGAATCAATAGTATTCACTATCAGAAGGGGGAAGTGATCATCCGCTGCACCCACGTCAGGAAGTGTAGGTAGTCGCAAGTTAGAAAGCGTGAGGTAAACTTCTGCTGGTTTTCGGTTTTGGCATGACATGTTCGATGGCGAAACGTAAATAACTTAGGGGAGTGATTGCAAAATGGCATCTAAAAAAGCAGTCTCAAGCGGTCTTGCAGGTGTGTTGGTATTATCGGCAATGTTGTCTGGCTGTTCGGGCGGCGGCGAACCGGCCCCCGCAGGCGGAAATGCACAGGGCGGTGGGGGCCAGCCGGCAGATCAAGCGGTGAGTCTTTCCATCTGGACAGGATGGCCGGAGCTTGATCCGTATTTCAAAAAAATGGCTGAGGAATACAAAAAAACAAAGCCGAACGTATCCATTGAGGTCTCTTCTTTCCCGCTGCGCGATTACGAAAAGAAGGTGGCTGCGGCGCTTCCGTCCAAAAGCGCAGCGGATATCCTCCCCTTAAATCCAAACCTGGCGCTCCGCTACATTGAGGGAGGCTTGATTCAAACCACCCCCGAGGATCTCGTGAAGTACGTGAATTCCGGGATTCACGAGAAGTTGATCGTCGATACGACCAGCGTGAACGGTAAACCATACGGTGTGCCTTCTTTCATGGGGGCCGGAGCGATTTATTACAACAAAGACATGCTGAAGGAGGCCGGGCTGACAGAGCCGCCTAACGTCGATAATCTGCTGGAATATGCCCAAAAACTGGCCAAACGCGATGCTTCCGGCAATCTGGAGCGGGCGGGAATGAGCTTGCGGTTAAGCGGCGGCGGCAGCGGCGTCGGGGAGAAATTCTGGAACCTTCTGGCCCAGCGCGGCGGCAGTATCGTCAAGGAAGTGTCACCGGGAAAATATACGGCGAATTATAACACCGAAGAGGGTTACCAAACGTTGAAGCTGTATGTGGACATGGTGCACAAGTTCAAAACGGACGATCCGAAGCTCAAGCACGACACGGAAGCGTTCCAGACGAACCTGGCTGCATTCTATATTCGTGAATCCAATGTCATTATGGACACGAAGAAAAAAGCTCCCGATCTAAATTATGATGCCGCTCCGCTCAAAGCCAACGTCATCAGTCTGATCAACTATTATGTCTCTAGTACGGATAAAGCGAAAGCCGAGGCGGCATGGGATTTCATCCGTTTCCTGACCAAGCCGGAGAATCACAAGCAAATCATCACGATGAGCGGCTGGCTGCCGGCCCGCAATGATCTGGATCTCAATGACGTGTATAAGGAATATCCGCAGTATAAAGCGTTCTTTGTGAAGCAGGACCTGCAAATGTATCCGCCACTGCCCGAATTCGATGAAATTCTGACGAAATTCGCCGACCGTCTGGCAACCAAAGGGTTTACGGATCCATCCTTTGTTGATAATCCGGATAAAATGAAAGCTTTCCTGAATGATGCGGCAAAGGAAACGAACGATATTTTGAAAAAAGCAGGCCGATTGGCGGAATAAAAGGAAGTTTATGATCGAAATCATTAACAACCTACAATTTTAGCAGTACTAACTAAACCGCAGCCGGGTCCGATGGTCACGGTCGGGCCCGGTTTGCCAGTTGGGGTGGGAGTATGCCGGACAAAATCAGATTCGCTATCGTGGGTGCCGGTGTGATTGCAAAGTATCACGCAGAATCCATCCGTCAGCATCCGGATGCAGAGTTGGCGGCGGTCGCCGACAACAGCACCGAGAAGGCAGGACGGTTGACGGAAGGACTTACGGACGCTCGCTTGTTTAAGGATTATCGGGAAATGCTGAAGATGGAGGACATTGATGTGGTCTGTGTTTGCACGCCGAGCGGTTCTCACAGCGATGTGACGATAGCCGCCGCCCAAGCGGGAAAGCACGTGCTTTGTGAAAAGCCTCTGGATATCAACGGCGACCGGATGACCGCGATGATCGATGCTTGCCGCAAAGCGGGAGTGAAGCTCGGATGCGTATTTCAAAGACGCTTGATGCCGGCCATGCTACATGCCCGTCAGGCGCTGCAGGACGGCAAAATCGGCAGGCCCGTTCTCGGCAATGCTTATCTCAAGTACTACCGCAGTCCGGAGTATTACAAGAGCGGCGGCTGGCGCGGAACCTGGAGGCTCGACGGCGGCGGGGCTCTTATGAATCAGGGGGTTCACGGCGTAGATTTGATTCAGTATATCATGGGTGAGGTCGAGTCGGTATTCGCTTACACGGCCACGCTGGCTAGGGAGATTGAAGTGGAAGATACGGCCGTTGCGGCATTGAAATATAAGAGCGGAGCGTTCGGCATCATTCAGGCCGCGACCTCCGTCTATCCGGGTCAGGAGACCCGGTTTGAGATTCACGGAGATCAAGGGACGATCGAATTCGGTGATGAAGGCATCAAGCAATGGACGTTCATGGGGCATGACGAACCGGCCCCGGTGTTGGAAGATACGCTCGGCCTGGCCTCAAGCAGCAATCCGCAGCAGATTTCCAGTGCCGGTCACTACTTTTACGTGGACGATATGATTCAGGCGATCCGCGGCAATCGTGAGCCTCACGTGAACGGCGAGGAGGCCAGAAAGTCGGTTGATCTGATTCTGGCCATATACGAATCGGCAAGGTCGGGTAAAGAAGTCAAGGTGTAGACGCCAAGGAGGAGACGGATGTGGTAAAATTGGCAATAGATGGGGGAAGTCCGGTGAGAACGAAGCCATTCCCGGAATGGCCGATTTATGACCAGTTGGAAGAAAAGCTGCTGCTTGAGGTTCTGCATTCGGGAAAGTGGGGTGGAGCAACCCGCAGCAAGCTTCCCGAAGCGGAGAGGCTGTTTGCCGAGCTTCATGATGCGAAGTATGCGGTGACGGTCGTGAATGGGACGGTGGCCATCGCTATAGCCCTTCAAGCGGCCGGAGTAAGAGCCGGTGACGAGGTCATTGTACCTCCTTACACGTTCTTTGCTACCGCAGCGGCTCCGCTCCTGTTCGGAGCGATTCCGGTATTCGCCGATGTGGAGGAACAAACGCTTTTGATCGATCCGGATCAAGTGGAGGCGCTGATTACCCCGAGGACAAAGGCGATTGTACCGGTGCATATCGGGGGAGCGCCGGCGAACATGACCAGGCTGAAGGCGATTGCCGAGAAGCACGGCTTGCGCATCATCGAGGACTCGGCGCAAGCGGCAGGGGCCCGCTGGAACGGAACGGGTGTAGGCGCTATCGGCGATTTGGGCACATTCAGCTTCCAGTCGTCCAAAAATATCAATTCCGGCGAAGGCGGCATGATTCTGACCAACAACGAAGCCTTGGCGGATCAAGCCTGGTCGCTGGTCAACGCGGGCCGCATCCGTGACGGTGCTTGGTACCAGCATGAAGTGATCGGTTGGAATTTACGCATGACCGAATTTCAGGCGGCCCTGCTTATCGGTCAGCTCAGCAGACTGGAACAGCAAATGGCCGTCCGTGAGAAGAATGCCCGCCTCCTGAATGAACTGCTTCAAGATGTGGATGGCGTAAGTCCGTTGGCAACGGACCCGCAGGTTACCCGGCACGCTTATCATCTGTATATTTTCAAATTGCATAAGGATCTGGCCGACAAGCTGAATAAAAGCGATGTATGCCGTATGCTGAACGCGGAAGGCATTCCCGTTCATGAAGGCTATGTGGCTTTAAACCAAAACCGCGCGATTTCGGAAGAGATTCGCAAGAGGACAGGGCAAGCCCGCAGGGATTCTTGTCCGGTAGCCGAACGCGCATGTGAAAAAGAAGCCCTGTGGCTTCCGCAAAATGTTTTATTAGGGGACGAACAAGACATGCACGATATTGCTCAAGCCATTCGCAAGGTCGTGCAATCGGTTTAGTTCCTGCAGGAAGGAGAGTACCCTACCCAATGATATGGGATCGTGTGGGCGTGTTAACCGACGAAGTATCCCCGCATGTGGAGGAAGCTCTGGATTGGATTGTGGAGCATCAGCTAAAGCATGTGGAAATTCGCATGGTTAACAGAAGGAATGTCATGAATTTATCCGACGAAGAGTTGGCAAACCTGCGCCGGGAAGTAGAGAAGCGGGGATTGTTTGTCTCCGCCATAGCCTCACCTGTATTTAAATGCGCTTTAGACCCGGCGCGTCCGGTTTCAGCCGGAGACACGTTTGGTCAGCCGGAGGAAGCGGTCGAAGCGCATTACCATAAATTGCACAGGGCAATTCAAATTGCCAAACAACTCGGGACGAGAAGAATCCGCATTTTTTCGTTCTGGCGGGAACAGGATCCGATGAAGTATGAAGCCGACATCGTCGCGCATCTCAAGGCGGCGGCAGCGATCGCGGAGCGGGAGGATGTCACCTTGCTATTGGAAAACGAGCCTTCCTGCAACGGAGGATACGCGGAGGAAGTAGGGCGTTTCGTCCGCGGCGTGGCATCCGAAGCCGTCAAAGTGCTTTGGGATCCTGGGAATGAGGCCTATGGGGGAAAGCCTGCATTCCCTGACGGATATGAACAGATTAGAGATGTGCTGGGTCATGTACACTTGAAAGACGCCCGGGTAGAGCCCGACGGAACGCCGCGCTGCGTGCCGATCGGAGACGGCCGTGTTCCGTTTGCGGCTCACATTTCCGCTTTGGAGAGAGATGGTTACCGGGGGCTGTACACCATTGAGACGCATTACATTCCCGAGGGCGGGACGGCTGCGGAAGGAACCCGGTTGACACTGTCAGGCTTGCGCAGGGCGCTCTCACAAGGGGAGGTGCAGCTATGAACGTGACGATCGCCGATATTGCCAAAGCTACGGGCCTCGCGAAAAGCACGATTTCCGGAGTGTTGAACCAAAAAAGCGGTTTTTCCGAGAAGACCCGCCAGAAGGTGCTGAAGGCAGCGGAACAGCTTGGGTATGTGCCTAACGAAATCGCCAGAGGCTTATCTTCAAGATCGACCGGTTCCATTGGATTGATCATCAAGGATATCACAAACCCTTTTTACAACCACATTACCAAAGGGGTACAGGAAATTGCCGGTGAGCATGGGTACACCGTATTTCTATGCAGCAGCGGCGAGGATCATCAAGCCGAGATTGATCACATTCAGGCCATGGTCCGCAAAAGGGTAGACGGTTTGATCATTGCTCCGCTCCTGGAGGAAGTCACATTCGACCATTTTTTTGAATTGAAAAAAACGAACGTCCCGTTTGTGCTGCTCGGCAAAATTCCCGGCTTGTCCTGCGATACGTATGAATTCGACGATTATGACGGCGGACGCCAAGTGACGGAGCACCTGTTGTCCATGGGGCATACCCGCATTGGTTTTGTACGCGGCCCCAAAACCTCCAAAGCGGCCAAAATGCGCTATGCCGCATTTGTGGATACGATGAAGGGGCAGGGCATTGAGGTGGATGAAAGGTTTGTGTTTCATGATGCGAACGGAATAACGGACGGAATGGACATAGGCCATCGGATCGCCGAAATGACGGATCGGCCTTCCGCGATCATCTGTTTTGATGACGTGATTGCCATCGGTGCCGTTAAAGCGCTGCTGGAGGCCGGACTCCAGGTGCCGGAGGATGTCTCCGTCGTCGGGTTTGACGACATCGAACTGACTACGTTTCCGCTGACAACCGTGTCGATTCCGACTTATGAAGCGGGGAAAGCATTGGCCTGGACGCTGTTCGACCGTATTTTCGGGCGGCGCGTTTCAGGGTTTCAGCATATCATGTTCGAGCAAAAGCTCATCGTTCGATCATCGGTCAGACGGTTACATCATCTTAAAGAAACGGAAGGTTGATCTATGGAGTCCACAACAATTCATCAACTGACAGTATTGCGTCATACGACGCGCGAAGCGATGGGTAAGGCTGTAGCGCTCGATGTTGCGGGCAAAATGAAAGAACTTCTTGGGCAAAAAGAGGTCATTTCCATGGTGTTTGCTTCGGCTCCGTCCCAAAATGAATTTCTTGATGCACTTCGAGACGAGGAGGGCATCTTCTGGGACCGGGTCATCTGCTTCCATCTGGATGAATACGTCGGGTTACCAGCCGATGCGCCGCAAAGCTTCTCCTTATATCTCAGGGAGAGGCTGTTCAATCATCGCCATCCCAAGCAATTTCATGCCATTAACGGCTTGAACGATCCGCAGGAAGAATGTAAAAGATATTCGGAATTGCTGGCTTCCCATTCCATCGATATTGCCTGCATTGGAATCGGAGAGAATGGCCATATCGCATTCAATGATCCCCATGTAGCGGATTTTCAGGACCCCTTGAAAGTGAAAGCCGTCCAGCTGGATGAATCCAGCAGGCAGCAGCAGGTAAACGATGGATGCTTTGACGCATTGGACCATGTTCCTGTTCAAGCCATTACGTTAACCATTCCGACGATTTTATCGGCGTCCGCTATCTTTTGTACCGTGCCGGGCGACAGGAAGAGCAGGGCCGTGCATGAGACGTTGTATGGTCCAATCGATGTGCAGTGTCCCGCTTCGGTGCTGCGCAGGGCCGAATCCTGCCGCATTTATTTGGACGAAGACAGCGCTTCGTTATTGTAGGCCGAATCGATGGTGAACGGAAAGGGAAGGAGGGGCTAGGGAAATGGAAGCATCTGTGAAAAAAAGGTTTCGGCTGAAGCCGGGTCACTGGTTTTGTATTCTGGCATTGGCGCCGATCATCGCCCTGTATACGTATCTTAGATTCATACCGATCGCCAAAACGATGTACATCAGCTTGTTTGAATGGGACCTGATATCGGTCAAAAAGCCTTTTGTTGGTTTGGAGAACTTTATCACGCTGTTTCAAAGTGAACCTTTTATTATTGCTATCCAAAATACGTCGATCATTGCCTTTGGCATTCTCATCTTTAGCGTGCCTACCGCGCTAATCATCGCCTCTATGCTTCATAAAGGCATCCGCTTTAAAGCATGGTACGAGGCGCTTTATTTTCTGCCTGTCATTACGCCGATGGTACCGGTGGCCGTAACCTGGAAGTGGATCCTTGATTCGCAGCACGGTTTGTTCAATTATTTTTTATCCTTTTTTGGGGTGGCGCCGAAGGCTTGGCTGTTTGACCCGGTACTCGCGATCGTATCGGTGATTATGCTGACCGTATGGAAAACGGTGGGATATAATATGATCATTTTTCTTGTGGGTATGACGGGGATATCGAAGGAATTTTACGAAGCCGCTGCCATTGACGGGGCGACGGGAGCCAAAGCATTCCGGTACATTACTCTTCCGATGCTCAAACCGATCACGGTATTCGTGTCGATCATCACGCTGATTCACGGCTACAATGTGTTCAGCCAAATCTATATTCTGGCTTCCGACATTCAGGGTTCCCCGGGATATGTTGTGCGTGTGCTTGTGTATGACATGATCGAAAACGGATTCCGTTATTACAAGATGGGGTACGCCTCGGCCGAAGCCGTTGTGCTTTTCCTGATCGTGCTTGCGCTGACGATGGTACAGCTTTGGTTGGCTAAGGATAATACCACGTCTGGAAAGGGGTTGAACCGATGAAACGGAGAAATCAGATCATGACGGCCTTGCGGATGCTCCTATTGACTCTGGGAGCGATCCTGATGGTCATCCCTTTCCTGTGGATGGTATCGACGGCGTTTAAAACGCCTCCGGAGCTGAATATCTATCCTCCGTCATTTATTCCGCAGCAGTTTAATTTCGACAACTTTGTTGCGGTGTTTGAAACGGCGCCCTTTCACCTTTACTTTTTTAACAGCCTTAGAATGGCGGTATTCTCGGCGCTTGCCATTGTGTTCACCTCTGTGATTGCCGGGTACATTTTCGCCAAATTCCGGTATTATGGTCTGGCTTTTATTTTTTCATTATTGCTTGCAACAGCGATCGTCCCTTTTGAAATCTACATGATTCCGCTTTACTTGCAGATGCAAAGTCTGGATTTGCTGAATAAATTCAGCGGATTGGTCCTGCCGTATTTGGTCATGAGCTTCGGTATCTTCTTTATGCGTCAGAACGTCATTCAGCAAATTCCGGATGAAATTCTGGAGTCGGCCCGGGTGGACGGAGCGTCGGAGTGGCGCATCTTTTTTCAATTGGTCGTCCCACTGCTGGTGGCGCCGATGAGCGCCTTGGGGATTTTCGCGTTTATCGAGGCGTGGAACGCTTTTGTTTGGCCGCTTCTTGTCGTCGGCGACAAGTCTTTGTTTACGATGGAGCTGGGTCTGGCGATGTTCCAGTCGTCCTTCTCGATCGATATGACGGTAATGTCCGCCGGATCGGTGATTTCGGTGATTCCGATATTGATTGTGTTTATCTTCCTCCGTCGTCACATTATTCAAAGCATCAGTATGACAGGCAGCAAGTAAATACTGCAGCATATTCCAGAGTTGATCGGGGTGGGCCATGAATCATTTATTGTCGTTTTACCGGGAGCATGCGGAGAAGGTTCTATTGCCCTTTTGGTTTCGGGCTATCGACCTTGAGCGCGGCGGAATTTACACTTGCTTCAATAATGAAGGTACGGAGCTTGTCAGTACCGACAAGTATACGTGGTCCCAGGGGCGGATGATTTGGATTCTTGCCCATATGGCGTCCATGATCCAAAAAAATCTCCTCTCGGGAGATGCGGACTTTTGCTTGCGGAACGCCCGCAAAACGATGGATTTTCTGCGCGATCATGTATTCCTGGATAATGGGAACTGTGCTTATGTGCTGACGGCAGACGGCGGGAAAAAGGAAGCGATTCCGGGGTTGGGGTACGATATCAGCTTTTATGCGGATTGCTTTGTCGTACTCGGCTTCGCCAAATTTGCCCAAGCGGCCGGAGATTCGGCGGCGCTTCAGGACAGCTTGCGTTTGTACCGGCGGATCATGGAGCGGGTAGCGGAGGGGGATTTGCGAAGCGAGCCGTACCCGGTGCCCGAAGGGTATGAAGCCCATTCCGTTCCGATGATTCTGCTCAATGTCTCCCAGGAGCTTGCCGATGCGCTAGATGCGTTCTCGCATCCGGAGGTACAGGCCGTGCGGAACGAGGCGATTTCCTTCGTGGATACGATCATGGACCGGTTTTATGATCTCGACGGCGGCATCATCCGTGAAATGCTTCCGGCCGATCGGAACGAAGCGGATACGCTGCTCAGCAGGCATGTGACGCCGGGACATTCGCTGGAGTGCATGTGGTTTGTGATGACGGAAGCGGTGAAGGCCGGCAGCAGGCAGCGGGTGGAGCAAGCGGCTGCAGTGGTCGAACGGGCGTTCGATTTGGGCTGGGATCCGCAACACGGAGGACTGTTTCGTTACGTCGACCGCGAGGGAGGGGAGGTACGCGGCCGCAGAAGCGGCGGGCGCTATGAGGCATTGGTAAGCGACACGTGGGACATGAAAATATGGTGGCCCCACTCCGAGGCGCTGTATGCTTTGCTTCTCGGCTATCGACTGACGGGCAGAATCGATCTATATGCGAAGTATGAGCAGATGCACGATTATGTGTTTCGTACGTTCCCCCATCCGGATCAAGCGGTCGGCGAATGGATTCAAATCCGGGATCGGAGCGGTCAGCCGGTACAGAAGACCGTGGCCCTTCCGGTCAAAGATCCCTATCATATTTTGCGAAACGTATTGTTGATCATTGAGCTGCTTGCTTCGGAATAAAGGGTTTGCAGTTGAGGGGGAAGAGACCATGACAAACCATAACGCGGTTTTCTCCGAGAAACCGGACGGGTTGGCGCCATCTTATGATCTTCAGCTTGGCTGCTCCAAGGTCGACATCACCCCGCAAAGCCCGCTGCCGCTTGCGGGCTTTGCGCATAGACAAGGAGATTTTGAACGCGTCGAACGTCCTTTGTATGCAAGAATCTTGTTTTTTCAACAAGGCGGGACTGGAAGCGCGCTGGTGATATCAGCCGATTTGCTGTGGTGGGGGGCGGAACGCGTAGACAGCCTGAGGAACAAGCTGAATGAACGCTTTGGACTGAGTGAAGCGCAGATCGTGCTGCATGCCACGCATAATCATTCAGGTCCGCAAACCAGCGGCTTGTTCACGCCTTCGCTTGGCCGCCCGGACCCAGAATATATCGCTTTTTTGGAAGAACGTATCTTGGACGGCGCAGAACAAGCGGCACGGGCTTTCGAGCCTGTGACGGCGGAGCGGGGAATCGGGAGCTGCCGTCTTGGCATTTACCGCCGGAAAAGGGTAGACGGGAGTATACGGATGGCGCCGAACCCGGAAGGGCCTGCAGATCCTGAAGTAACCGTTATTCGTTATGCGTTATCCAACGGCAAAACCAAGGCCCTTCTGGTTCATTATGCCTGTCATCCTACCACATCGGGTGACAATACGGTATCGTCCGAATTTCCGGGGCTGGCCATGGGGCTGATTGAAGAGCAGCTCGGTTGTGGAGCGGTCTCGGCGTATGTGCAGGGCTGCTGCGCCGACGTTCGGCCGGCCCTTGTACGGGACGGCGAATTTTATCGCGGCGGCGATGAGGATGTGCGCAGCATCGGGCAGGCACTGGCTAGCGAGGTGTTGGCCGTTTTGACAAGGCCGATGAAGCCGCTTGCGCCGCGGATGCTGCATTCACGAACGGTGCGCGTTCAGCTCCCCTTGCAAGAACCACCTTCTCCGGATGAGCTCAGGAAGTGGGCCCGCCTGGAACCGTCACAGAAGGAACTGGAGCTTGGCGGGGGAAAAGCCGGCGAAAAAGCCGGGGACGCGGTTGGAACAGATCGTCCTGATGCCCATGCGAATCCCATCAAGCAGCTCGCGCCGGACGAAGATATTCTGGAGCAGTGGAGCAGACTGCTGCTTTCCAATCATCACTACCGGCAGCGCACCGTCGAGTTAGAGCTTTCGTATCTCGAATTGGCTGAGGGGTTCGCGCTGCTTGCGACCAATGCGGAAATGGCTGGAGACTACGGCCGCTTCGTCAAGATCGGCTTCGGAGGCAGGGTGCTCCCCGTGTGCTACTCCAACGGCATGATCGGGTATATCCCTACAGCCGGCCAGCTGGCCGAGGGGGGGTATGAAGCGGTCGATTATATTTATTATTTTGGCCTGCCCGCTCCGCTTGCTCCGGAAGCGGAGGAAATCATACGCAGCGGAATCCGAACCTTGGTTACCGCTTAGGAGGGCTTTGGACGAGACGCTCACGCTGACCGGGCCCGCATAGCCAGACCCAAACAAGCGCCTTCCGGCATCGTCATGTACGATCGGAAGGCGCTTCGCTTGTCGCGATGCTTATTCAATCCACTGCACAATATCCTCCAGGTTTTGTCTCGTTTTTGGACGATGCGGGTCTTGGGCCCGGTATCCGAATGCTACCATGACCTAAATGTCCAGATTCCCGTTTTCCAACAGTCCCTCCTCGTCAAGAATCTTGTGTACCTCGTCAAAATCGAATCCTTCGATGGGGCAGGAATCAATTCCGATCGGAGCCGCAGCGGTCATCATATTGCCAAGGGCGATATCCGTTTGCTTGCAGGCCCAATCGAACAAGGTACGCTCATTGTCCAGCAAATGTAGATCGGATTCCTGGAATTTTCGATATACGGTAGGGATGCGTTCCAATCCTTCCGGGGGCATCTGTTTTACATTTTTGTACAGGTTGAGCACATAGTCGGAATCGTATCTTACGTTTCTCCGGGCCAGAATAATCACAAAATGACTGGCTGTCGGAAGCTGTCCTTGTGTTCCCCAGGATACCTTTTTCAGCTTTTCTCTCAATCCATCGTTCTGGACGATCAGGAACTTCCAGGGCTCAAAGCCGACGGAGCTTGGAGACAATCTTCGGGTTTCGAGAATAAACCGTTTCGAGAATAAACCGGAAATCCTCGTCGGAAATTTTTTTCGTCGGGTCGAACTGTTTGGTAGCATGTCTGAAATAGAAGGCGTCCAGTATTTCCTGTTTTTTGATCGCTGTCTGGTTCAAGGGTCATACTCCCTTTCCCGTATTTTTCCATGATCTCTTCATCATACCACATATCACTTATTTTAAGTAATCGCCCGAAGCTGCCGGTGCGGTTTCGAGGGGAGAGCGGCATATTATCCACAATCTTATCCACATCATCAACAATCATTTTGCTTATATGACGCATGTATTCCTGCAGCAGTGTCAACATATCCACAGTTCAAGTTATCCACATATGACGGCGCCGCAAGAACAACCATGTTTATAAAATCCACCGGGGGTTAATTAAAAGGTTGCGGAGGATTCATTTTTTCCAACGGATTTTTTTAGCTGTGAAAAATAGTATTGACAAAAGAAAAATTAACTTGCTAATATGTATTTCAGAAATCATTTTCTGATAGCGGTTACAAAATGACATCTATAATTTATGGCTGAGTATATTTTTTTAACCATTTCAGAAATCGTTTTCTGAAACCGTTTACTGATGATTGTTTCATCAAAATGGGAGGTGCTTGCTTACCAGTTTTGGTTTACAAACGAGGCCTGAAGATTTGAGACTTCAAGTTCAGTCAGAGGAAGCCAATAAGGTTTACAAATACTGAGGGGAGTTAGGAATATGTTAAAAAAATCCAAACCATTCATGATGTGCATGGCTTTGACTGCGGCCGTTTCGCTGCTCGCTGCAGGCTGCTCTTCTTCGTCTTCTTCTTCCAACGGTTCCACCGCGCCTTCGGGAGAGGCCAAGCCGGTAAATTTGCGTCTCGGTCATGTTTTTGCCGCCAACAGCGTCACGGATCAAGCCTCCCAAAAATTTGCCGAATTGGTGGGCCAAAAAACAAACGGCGCCGTGAAAATCAGCATTTTCCCGGCAAGCCAAATCGGGGGGGATGAAGCACTTGGGCAGAATCTGTCCCGTGGTACCCTGGATATGGCCTTTTTGAATCAAGGATCGCTGGCAGGGATGGATCCGCTGCTTGACTTCAGCTACTTGCCTTACATTGCGGAGAACAACGAACAGGCGGATCAGCTCTTCTATGGCAGCGGCATTATCCCGGCGACGATTAAAGAAACGCTGAAAAAACACAATATTCATGCTCTGGGCTTTTACGAGCTGGAGTTTAGAGGATTGACGAACTCGAAGCATACAGTCAAAACACCTGCGGAAATGAAGGGACTTAAGCTGAGAGTTCCGGGTTCCCGCGCGATCAAAGGATTCTTCGAAGCGGTCGAATCCCAAGCCGTATCCATTCCTATGCCGGAGTTGTACACCTCACTGCAGCAAGGCGTTGTTGACGGGCAGGATAACGGCCTAATTATTACGTATGACAATAAGCTTCACGAGACGAACAAATACGTCACCCGTCTGAATCATGTTTATGCGTCCGGTACGATCAGCATCAGCCAAAAAATGTGGGACAGCCTGACACCGGAACAGCAGAAGGCATTTGAAGAAGCCGCTAAGGAAACGCAGCAGTGGCAAATTACGGAGAACCGCAAGCTGATCGATTCCTACGTACAAAAAATGAAGAATGAAAACATCGAGGTCGTCGATTTGTCGCCGGAGGAAATCGCGGCTTTTAAAGAAATCGGCCGTTCCTTATGGGATAAATTTGCCGACGTCTATGGCGCTGATCGGATATCGAAGCTGAGAGAAGAAATTGCAGCATTGAAATAAAACATCCGGGTCAGCGAATCTATGTGCCCGGATGCAGATACATTTTATGATACGGCGGTGGTTAACTGTGTTGGAGCGTATTGAAAATACAATGGCACGGATCGAAAAAGCGGTCGTCATCATTGCCTTTGTCGTCATGCTGATTTCAATCTTTCTGCAGGTATGCTTTCGAGCCTTCGGCTGGCCTTTGTTGGGAACGGTCGACATCGGTTTACTCAGTATTTGTGTATTGACCTTTATCGGATTCGGATTGGCCGTTTATACGAAAGACCATATAACGATCGAAGTGACCGATTTGCTGCGAAGTCCGAGACTACGCAAGGTGATTCATTTTTTATCCGAGATTCTCATGCTGACCTTCAGTGTTGCGCTCATTTCGATTGTGTATCCGTTCTTTACCTATATCGCCGAGTCCGGTGAGAAAACCATCGAGCTGGGGATTCCGATTATGCTGCCGATTGGTGCACTGGTGATCGGTGCAGGCCTTGCCATCTTCCATGGGGTGATCCAATTGCTTTTGATGATCCGTGAGATGCGTCCTACAGCAGAAATGAGGTGACTACTTCATGACCCTGGTTATCGTTAGTGTCTTCATTTTATTGATTCTTGCCGTACCGATCGGTGCAGCCTTTGCATTATCGGCTTTTCTCGGAGCGAAGATGAACGGGCTGCCACTCGATACCTTTGCATCGCTGCCGTACCAGACGATCAACTCCTTTCTTCTTCTGTCCATACCGTTCTTTATCTTGACCGGACAAATCATGAATCAAGGCAAGCTGATCGGCCGGCTGATAGAGATTGCCGAAATGTTCCTGTTCTGGCTGAAGGGCATGCTCGGATATGTGACGATTCTGGCCAGTGCATTTATTGGCGCGATCACGGGTTCTTCGGTAGCTACCGTGGCTGCCATCAGCAGCATCATCGGCAATCGGATGGTCGATAAAGGATACAAACGTGGCTATGTAGCGGCTCTGATGGGATCCTGCGGGCTGCTTGGCGTTTTGATTCCGCCTTCTATTCCTTTGATCGTGTACGGTGCGGCCGTGGGCGCTTCGATTTCCGATTTGTTCCTTGCGACACTGCTTCCGGGCATCCTGATGGTCTTTGCCTTTTCCATCGTGCATTTTCTGCTTCTTAAGAGGGTGCTGAACCATCCGGAAGGGGAGCAGGGGAGCGGAGAAACTCCGGTCTTCAAGCAGAGCAAGAGGATCGCCTTTGTCCAGTCGATTCCCGTACTGCTGATGCCCGTGATCGTGCTCGGCGGAATATACGGAGGGATCTTTACGCCGACAGAAGCGGCTGCGGTGGCTTGTGTGTACGGCCTGGTGTTGGCGCTGGCGGGCAAAACGATGAAAATGCGCGAGCTGTCCGGAGTGTTTTATAAAGCGGCACTGACGTCCATCTCCATCTTATGCATCATTGCCTTTACGTCTGTGTTTAACAATTTCATGATTCTGGAGCAGGTTCCTCAGATGCTTACGGGTGCGATTCAGAACATCACGGACAACAAGATCATGTTTTTGATCATAGTCAATTTGATTTTGTTTTTGGTCGGCATGTTCATGGAAACGAACGCTGCCGTGCTGCTGATGGCCCCGCTTCTTTATCCGGCGGCTATGCAGTTCGGTATGGATCCGATCCACTTCGGTATCATGCTGGTGACCAACATCGAGCTTGGACTGATTACCCCTCCTATGGCGGCTAACTTGTTCGTGGCGGCAAAAACAAACAACAGCTCGCTGGTGGAGATGATGCCTTACGTCGCTTGTTTTTTTGCAGCGGCAGTCATCATCCTCGGGATGATCACCTTTATGCCGGGATTAAGCCTTTGGTCCAAATAACTCATCCAAGACCATCGACAATGAAAGGAGTTTATGAACAGATATGCAGCTACCCAAAACGTCTCAATCGGCGGTCGTACGCGAATTCGGCAAGGAAATCGGAATTGAGGAGGTTCCGGTGCCGCAGCAGCTGGAACCCCGGTCGCTGCTCGTGCAAATCGACTGTTGCTCGATCTGCGGTACGGACGTGCATCTGTGGGAAGGCACGCTTTCCCTGAAAGTGGATTTGCCTGTTATTCTTGGCCACGAAATGGTGGGCAGGATCGTGGCAATGGGCCCGAACGCCGACCAGGATTCCGTCGGGCAGTCCCTCCAGATTGGAGACCGGATCATCTGGTCTCATACCAGTTGCGGTTCGTGTTACTACTGCACCGTAGAAAGACAGCCGACGCTTTGTCATCATCGCCGTGCTTATATGTACGAAACAATGGAAAAGCCTCCTTATCTGATGGGAGGGTTCTCACAATACGGATATGTCGTACCGGAATCGGGACGGATAAAAGTGCCGGATTCTGTCGAGGACAAATTGGCAAGTCTGAGCAGCTGCGCTTTCCGCTCGGTTATTAACGCGTTCGATCAGGTCGGCACGATCCGTCCGACGGACACGGTGCTCGTACAAGGTACGGGACCGTTAGGCTTATTGGCCATCGGGGTGGCCAAAGTATCGGGCGCCAAAAAAATTATAGCCATCGGCGCCCCGGACAGCCGTTTGAAGCTGGCCGAGGAGTTCGGCGCCGACTGCGTGATCTCCGTAGATCAGCATGATCCCGCAGCACGAAAGGCTATTGTCATGGAGGAAACGGGAGGCCGCGGGCCTGCAAAGGCATTCGAATTTTCCGGTCATCCCGGCGCTTTCGCGGAAGGGCTGGAGATGGTGGCCAAGGGTGCGCGCTATATGGTCGTCGGCCAGCTCGGCGAAGGGAAGGTGACGATCCAGCCGTCGATGATTACAAAGAAAAACTTGAAGGTGTTCGGTTCGTTTTCCGGGGATATCAGCCATTATTGGAAGGCGCTGCAGTTCATCGCCAAACATCAGCGGGATCTGCCGTTCAGCAAGCTGATTTCCAACGAATATTCGCTCAAAGACGTTAACGTCGCATTGAAACGAATGCAGTCGTTCCAGGAGATCAAGCCCGTGCTTTATCCCTGGAAATAATTTATACGAAAAGACGAGGTGACGAGGATGGACGATCAGAAACGAGGCGAGCTGCCTCTTGCAGGATTACGGGTGGTCGATGCCTCGACGATATTGGCGGGGCCTATGCTGGCCACCTACCTAGGAGATTTTGGAGCGGAGGTCATCAAGGTTGAGCATCCGTCGGGTGATCCGCTGCGAAACGCCGGCCGGCAGAAGGAAGGCAAGTCGCTAGAATGGAAGCTCGTTTCACGCAACAAAAAGCCGATCACCTTGAACTTGGGTAAACCCGAAGGTCAGGAATTGTTTATGAAGCTGGCGGAAACGGCGGATATTGTCATTACCAATTTTCGGCCGCAAACCTTGAAAAAATGGGGGATCACCTACGAGACGCTGAGTGCCCGCAATCCCGGCCTGATACTTGTACAGGTATCCGGCTTCGGTGTGGAGGGTCCTTACAGCGACAGACCGGGATTCGGCACCCTGGCTGAAGCGCTCAGCGGATTTGCCGAAATCAACGGATATCCCGACCGCGGTCCGCTGCTGCCCAACCTGGCTCTCGCCGATCAGGCGACGGCACTGCTTGGAGCGTATGCCACGATGGTGGCGGTATACGAGCGCGATCATTCCGGGAATGGCAAAGGGCAGTTTATCGATCTGCCGATTTATGAGGCGCTTATGGGCATGCTTGGCAATCAGGTGATGGAATACGACCAGCTCGGTATTCTCCAGAAGCGAATGGGCAACCGTACCCAATGGACGGTCCCGCGGAATTTGTACCAGACCTCCGACGGCAAATGGGTGGCCATTTCGGGCAGCTCTCAGCCTATTGTCGAACGCATCCTGAAAGCGGTGGAGAGAGAAGATCTGATTACCGATCCGCGATTCAAAGACAATCAAGCCCGGCTGCAGCATGCGGAAGAAATCGATGGTGTCATCGCGGAATGGATGTCACGCCACACGCAATCGGAAGTGCTGGCGCGTTTCCACGAGTGCGATGCAACCATCGCGCCGACCTATACGATCGAAGACATTTTCAAGGATCCGCATTTCCGGGCGAGGGGCAACATTGTTGAGGTGCCCGACGGAGATTTCGGAAAGGTCAAAATGCTGAATACAGCACCGAAATTTTCCCGTACCCCGGGGCGAATCCGGCACAGCGGGCTGGAAAAAGGGGCCTGCAATGACGAAGTGTTCGGCAAGCTCGGGTTAAGCAAAGCTGCGCTGGATGAACTAAAGAAAAACGAAATCATATAACTTACCAACCGGGAGGATGACTATGGAACAGTATCAGCTTTATATTGGCGGGCAGTGGGTGGAGGCACAATCGGGAGAGCGCTCCGAATCCATCAATCCTTATACGAACGAAGCCTGGGCGAGCGTCCCCGTCGGTGCGGAAGCGGATATCGATCTGGCCGTACAGGCGGCGCGCAGGGCGTTTGACGAAGGTCCATGGTCGAAAATGTCGAACAGTGAAAGAGGACGTCTTCTCATCCGTCTGGCGCATTTGATCGAAAACAACATCGAACGTTTGGCGCAAATCGAAACCCGGGACAACGGCAAGCTGATCCGGGAGACTACAGCGCATCTGAAATCGCTGGTCGATTATTACATCTATTTCGGCGGCATGGCCGATAAAATTCACGGGGATGTCATTCCGCTCAACAAAACATCGGTGCTGAACTATACACTGCGTGAACCGATCGGCGTCGTCGGGGCGATTACGCCGTGGAATTCGCCGCTCCTGCTCACAACATGGAAAGCGGCGCCTGCATTGGCTGCCGGGAACGTCATGGTGATCAAGCCTTCCTCCACGACACCGTGCTCGATTCTGGAATTCGCCAAGCTGGTCGAGGAAGCGGGGTTTCCGCCAGGCGTATTCAACGTCGTTACCGGACCGGGTAGCCGCATCGGCAATTACCTCGTACAGCATCCGGGTGTGGACAAAATTTCGTTTACCGGCGGAACCGATACCGGACGTTCGCTGGCTTCGCTCGCGGGCAAGCACATTAAACGGATCACACTCGAGCTGGGCGGCAAATCGCCGAACATTGTGTTTGAGGACGCGAACCTTGATAATGCGGTCATGGGCGTCATGGCGGGAATATACGCCGCCTGCGGCCAAACGTGCAGCGCCGGGTCCAGACTGCTGCTTCAGCGTTCGATCTACGATGAGTTTCTGAACAAGCTGGCGGAACGCTCACGTCAAATCAAGCTCGGCGATCCGAGTGATTGGCATACGGAGGTCGGTCCGCTGGCCAACCGTTCGCAGTTGGAAAAAGTGGCTTACTATGTGGACATTGCCAAGCAGGAGGGGGCCGAGGTGCTGCTGGGCGGTAAACGTCCGGAAGCGGCGGAGCTGCAGCAGGGGCTGTTCTATGAACCGACAATTCTTACGAATGTCACCAACGACATGCGTGTGGCGCGTGAAGAGATTTTCGGGCCGGTCTTGTCGGTCATTCCGTTCGAAACCGAGGACGAAGCGATTCGCATCGCTAACGATTCCGATTTCGGTCTGGTCGCCGGCGTATGGACGAACCACATCTCCCGCGGACACCGGATGGCGCACGCGATCCGCAGCGGTACGGTATGGGTCAACACCTTCCGCAATGCCAACTATGCTTCTCCTTTCGGCGGTTACAAGGCGAGCGGCTACGGACGCGAGAACGGTCTTGAGGTGTTGAAGGACTACACGCAGGTCAAAAGCGTATGGGTGGAAACGGAAGAGAAAATGAGAGATCCGTTCGTCGTTGGTTAGAATATGAAGGATAGGGGTGGATACCTTTGTTATATAGAACGATGATGTTTACGCCGGGTAACCGGCCCGACAGGCTGATCAAATCGTTGGATAGCCCGGCGGATGCCCTGATTTGGGACGTCGAGGATGCGGTCCACCCGAATGAGAAGGAGGCGGCCCGTACGGTGATCCGGGATGTGCTGGACTCTATGGACGATGCTCCCTCCAAGCCGATTTTCATCCGGGTCAATCAAGCAGGTACCCCGTGGTTTGAAGACGATGCCCGTCTGGCGGGACATCCGCTGGTTCGCGGCTTGCTCCTGCCCAAGACGGAGAGCGCCGCACAAGTGGAGCAGGCCTGGAAGCTGATGGGCCGCAAGGGCGAGCTCATCGTCCTGATCGAAACAGCTGTTGGCGTTCGCGACCTGGAGAACATTCTGGAGTCGCCGCTGATCACCGGTGTCGCTTTAGGCGCCGTCGATTTGGCTGTCGATCTGAATTTGACACTGACGGATTCCGGGTTGGAGCTGCTCTACTTCAAGTCCCGTATCGTAACGCTGGCCAGAGCTGCAGGTATTCAAGGCATTTATGATTCGGTATTTCCCGATTTTAACAACTTGGACAGCCTCCGCATACGAGCCGCGCTGACGAAAACAACCGGATTTACCGGACAAATGTGCATCCATCCCGTGCAGATCCCGATCATTACTGAAGTCTATACCCCCTCAGCGCAGGAAATCGATTGGGCTAAGCGGGTCATCCATGCGCTGAAGAATGAAGCGAAGGGACTGGGCGTCTTTACGATTGACGGCAAAATGGTGGATCGCCCGGTGATCGAAAGGGCAAAACAAGTCCATGAGGCGGCCGTTCGCTGGAAATTGGCCTGAAAGCACCCGGTTTATTGACATGCGGTTAGTTTCATTCTATACAATAGAGGTATAACTTTTTTCGTGAATGGGAGCAATGTGGATGAAGGTAACCATCGATGATGTAGCGCAGAAGGCGGGGGTATCCAAAGCGACGGTTTCGCGCGTACTGAACAAAAACTATCAATACATTTCGGATGATACGAAAGAACGCGTGCTGAGAGCGGTCGAACAGCTGGATTACCGGCCGAACGCGCTGGCCAAAGGCTTGAAGTCGTTAAAGACGAACGTAATAGGTCTCGTGCTCTCCAATCTGCGAAATCCGTTCTGGTCACAGGTATTGGAAGGTATCGAGGACGTGTGCAAACATTACGGATATAACCTGATGATCGCCAATTCCCGCGACAGCCTGGAATCGGAGGAGGATCACATCAGGGGCTTCGGCTTACGTCAGGTAGACGGCATCATTGTGAACCCTGCAACAGGTATGAATCCATTATTCGAGACCCTGTCCGAAAAACAATTCCCTCTGGTATTTCTCAACCGTAAAGTGGAAGGCGTAGCGGCCGATACCGTCGTGGTAGACAACATCAAAGGCTCCAGGATGGCCGTAGAGCATCTGCTGCGGCTCGGGAAGCGGAAAATTGCCATTTTCCTGTATCCGCCCAACGGAATCAGTCCTCGTCTCGAACGGATTGAGGGGTATCGATTAGCGATGGAAGAAAACGGTTTGCCGGTCCATCCGGACTGGATCAAAATCGTGCGGAACAAGCAGGAGTGTCAAGTCGAAATCGGCAAGCTATTGGAAACGGGGCTGCCGGATGCGATCTTTTCCACCAACAGCATTCTTACCCTGGAGATTATGGATGCGCTGAAGGAGTTGGGGCTTTCGGTACCCAAAGACATCGCCGTATTGGGCTACGACGAGACAGCCTGGGCCAAGCATCTCGATCCGCCCTTGACGACCATCGAGCAGCCCGCTTACGAAATGGGGAGGGTGTCCGCCGAGCGGCTGATCCGGAGAATGGATAACAAAACGGATGCAGCTTTGGAAACGATTCTGTTGGAGCCGGCGCTCATTGTCCGCCGTTCCTGCGGGGAAACCTAAAGGACCAGCGATCCGCATAGGAAAAAATAATTCAACCGTCCGCCCGCGGCATGCTTGAGAGAGCAGCCGCGGGTGGACGGTTTTTGGACTGCCGGACAGCTGGACTGGACCGGCAGCCTTCAAAGAGCGGGAAGACGGACGGAGAACGTGCAGCCTTTACCGGGTCTGCTATCGACGCTGATCGTGCCGTCATGGGCTTCCACAATCGATTTGGAGATCGAGAGTCCAAGTCCCGCACCCCCATGCTTGCGCGTTCGGGACGCATCGCTGCGGTAGAATCGCTCAAAGATATGGGGAATATGCTCTTCGGCAATGCCGATACCGTTATCGCGGATCATCAGGTCCGCTTGATTCCTGCGGGACGACAAGCTTACCTTAATCACTCCGTGTTCCGGGTCGGTATGCTGAACGGCGTTATGGAACAGGTTGAGGATGACCTGTTTGATTTTATCCGAATCGTAAATCCCCCGGATGCCTGCCGTCAGGTCGAAATCAACGGTCCGGCTTCCCGCCAGCATCCGCAGGTGCGGCTCCATTTCCCGGATGAGTTCGTCCAGCCTTGTTTCCTTCAATTGAAGCTCCGGGGAACGGTCGAGCTTGGCCAGCATCAGCAAATCCTCTACGAGCTTCTTGATGCGTTTGGATTCGCCATGCATGCTTTTCAAGGCGGGATACAGCTGTTCCGGCCTGTCGGCCGCCCCGCGAAGCAGCACCTCCAAAAAGCCGTGAATCGACGTCAAAGGCGTTCGCAGTTCATGGGAGGCGTCGGCAATGAACCGCCGCATCTGTTCTTTGGCTTCCCGTTCGGCCTCAAAGGAGGTCTCAAGCCGTTCCAGCATGCCGTTAAAAGAGTCAGCCAGACGGTCGATCTCCAGCTGCCCTTGCGGACCGGGGAACCTTTCGGCTAAATTTCCGGCATCCGTCCGTTCGACCGCCTTTACCATCATATCGAGTGGATTCAGCGTACGGCGAAGCACAGGCAGATAGAACGCCAAGCCACCCGCCAATGCTAGAACGGACAGCGCCACGAACGTCAGCAGCTGGCGCATGACCACATCCTGCAGAGGCGCTGTGGCTGTCCCCATTTGAAACATGCCGCCGATCTGCAAGCCGACCGGCCGGAACACGATGAGCTGTTCTTTCCCTTCCTCGTCCCGGACAACGCGATAGTGGACCCGTCCCCGATGATCGGACGGCTGAATGGAGCGGTACTCCTCGTCCGACAGACGCGGCGAAACGGAACCATTATCCCTGGTCAGATCGATGAAGGTTCCGTCGTGCCCGATATAGGCGACAGACATATCCGGGAGGAACAGAACCGGGCCCCGAGGCCGGCCTGTATCGGACTGCGAGCCGGGCGCACGGTCGCCGGAAGACCGTTCCGGAAGCGGATTCGGCCGGGTCAATATATCTCTTGGCAGCGTCCTTAGCTGCGTTACCATCGTTTCCGCCTGATTCCGGTATAGAAAATCCTTCATTAATACATATTGCAGCGCGCCGATCAGCAGGAGAAGGGCGGCCAAAATGAACAGCGACCGTGTCAGAAGCTGAAAACGGAGCGAACGGGGAGCCATCACCCGTTTAACCGGATCAAGAACTTTCCTTATCATGGCAAATCCATCCGGTACCCGGCGCCCCTGAGCGTCCGGATCAACCGATGCTCCTTGTCGGCCAATTTGTCCCGCAAAGAACGGATGTAAACCTCGACAATATTTTCTTCCCCTCCGAAGTCATATCCCCAGACCTTATCCAAAATTTTCGTCTTGCTTAGCACGATGCCATGATTGATGACCAAAAATTTAAGCAGCTCGTATTCCGTCGGGGAGAGCCCCAGCGCCTGCTCCTGATAGACGATTTCTTTTCTGCGGTCGTCAATGCGGAAAGGGCCGATCGTTACCTCGCCGAACAGATTCGGAAACTGATTGCGAATCCGGGCGCCGATGCGGGCAAGCAGCTCTTCGAAGCTGAACGGCTTGACCACGTAGTCGTCCGCTCCGAGTGTCAGTCCCTTTACCCGGTCATCGACTTCGTCTTTGGCAGTTAACATGATCACGGCAATATTGTTCCCGTTCTTCTTGAGCAGCCGACACACCTCAAATCCGTCCATGCCCGGCATCATCACGTCCAGCACGACGACATGCGGCTCGAATTCTTGTGCCAGATTGACGGCGCTCATGCCGTCAGGCGCGGTTTTGACTTCGAAGCCTTCGTTTGTCAGTCCCAGCTCCAGAAATTGCAGTATGTGGGGTTCGTCATCGACCAGCATAATTTTAATGCCTTTTAAGCTTTTCATCCCTATGCCTCCCACGTCAGTCCATGGTATAAATTATCCGCCACGAAGCTGAATGTACGCTGAATGCGGCCTGAACCGCGGCTGAATCATTGCAGGAGGCTTGAAAGCATGCCGAGAAGCGATGCCGTACTCGCATTAAAGGAGGGCCTTGCCATGACAAAACCAACGGTTCTGTACGAAGCGGACTTGGATCAAAGAAGCTCTCCTTCTATGGTAACGTTTTGGCTGTATGAAGTAAATTCAACCGGATAAACAAACGATTAAAAGCAGGCTTTCGAGTGATTATCGGAAGCCTGCTTTGGTTTCATCCATATTCGTCGAGGGGTCATTTATAAGCCGAGGTAGGCTGCTTTGACATGCTCGTTTTCCTGCAATTGTTTGCCTGTTCCGCTGATGGCCACCTTGCCATGCTCGATGACGTATCCCTTGTCGGCAATCGACAAGGCGTGATGAACATGCTGCTCTACGAGGACAATGGTGATGTTCTTTTTCATTTTTTGGATCGTTTCGAATATTTCATCCACGAGAATCGGTGCGATTCCAAGTGACGGCTCATCCAGCAGCAGCAAGGAGGGCTTGGATGCGAGGCCCCGGCCGATGGCCAGCATCTGCTGTTCTCCGCCGGACAGGTTCCCGGCCATATTGCCTGCTCTTTCTTTTAAGCGGGGGAAGGTATCAAGGATATGGGCGATGGATTCCTCGCGAAATTTCGCCGCCCGCTTGTTATAGCTGCCCATTCGCAGGTTCTCCAGGACGGTCATTTGCGGGAATACCTTACGGCCCTCCGGGACATAGGCGATTCCGAGCTCGGCCATTTTGTGAGCGGGAAGATGGCCTATTTCCTGATCTTTGAAACGGACCGATCCTGTGTGAGCGGTCAAACCTACAATCGACTTCAGTATCGTTGTTTTACCGGCTCCGTTGGTGCCGATGATGGATACGACCTCTCCGGGACTGACATCAAAAGAAACATTCCAGACCGCTTGCACCGCCCCATAGAAAGATTCCAGATTAGTGACTTTTAACATATCCATCCCCCAAGTACGCTTTAATCACCGTCTCATCGTTCATAACCGCCTTTGGGTCCCCGTTGGCAATCATGACGCCGTTCTGGAGCACGACAATGTGATCCGAAACCGCCATCACGGCTTTCATAATATGCTCGATAATCACAATGGTTGTTCCATTCGTACGGATTTGATGAATCAGCCTGATCGCCTCGTCCACCTCGGATGGCGTGAGCCCGCCCATCGGCTCGTCCATGAGAAGCAGCTTGGGTCTTGTCGCGATTGCGCGCGCCACCTCAAGCCGTTTCAAATTTCCGATCGAAAGCTGTCCAGCCGGAATATGCTGAAGAGATTCCAAATGCGTGAAGGACAACATCTCCTTTGCTTTTTCTTGAGCTTCTTTTATATTTTTGCTTTTAGCCAAGGAGGCGACCATCAGATTATCGAAAACGGTTAATTTGGCCAGCGGTTTTACGATTTGGAAGGTGCGTGCGATCCCTATGGCATTCAACTCATGCGGCTTCTTTCCGGTAATGTCCTGACCGTCGTAATAAATTTTTCCTTCGGAAGGAGGGAAGACGCCTGCAATCATGTTAAAACAGGTCGTTTTGCCGGCTCCGTTAGGTCCGATGAGCGCGAGTATCTGCCCTTCTTTCACATGAAAGCTGATGTTCTCATTAGCGGTGACTCCTCCGAACCGTTTAGTAATGCGGTCGATTTTCAGTAAGCTCATGCGGTTCTCCCCTCCTTTTTTTCATGCGTGTCATCCATTTCTTTATCCCGTCAACCATGCCGCCCGGAAGGTAAACGATAACGGCCATAATCATCAGACCGTAAATGACCAGATAAAGGGAAGGGTAGGTTTGCAGCGCAGGAATTCCCTTTAAGTATTCCTGCAGGCCGATAAGCAGCGTGGACCCGATTATGGGCCCGGCGATGGTTCCGATACCGCCGATAACGGTGACAAAAATCATTTCCGCTGAAAGATGAACGGTAAAGGCCATCTCGGGATCGATAAACTTGTTGAACAATCCGTAATAGGAGCCTCCCAAGCCTGTGATCGCTGCAGAAAGAAATAAGGATAGGCTCTTATATCGTGCGGCATGAATCCCCATGGACTCCGCGGCATCTTCATTCTCGCGGATCGCGATGAGCGAATAACCGGTTTTTGTTTTCATCAGATAAGAAATGAACAGACAAACCAGAACCGTTAACGCCAAGCCGAGAAAAAAATACTCTTGTTTATCCGAAACGCTTATGCCAAGAAAGGTGCCGCCGGACTCCAGCATGATCCCTTCGCCGCCATTGGTCACGCTTTTCCAGTTTCGGGCGATAATCAGCAAAATTTCGGCCATCGCCAAGGTTCCTAAACCGAGATAAGGTCCCCGCAGCCGGAATATCAGTTTGCCCAGAGGGAGGGAGAACAGTCCTGCCAGCAGGGCGGAGAGCGCCATGCTCAGAAACATATCCATGTTGAGCTCGTTCATGAAAATCATGGAGGCGTAAGCCCCGATGCCAAGAAACATGGCGTGACCGAAGGAAATTTGTCCGGTGAAGCCGCCGAGCAGGTTCCAGGCTTGCCCCAAGATGATCCAAACGAGAATATAGGAGCAAACGGTGTAGAAGTAAGCGTTTTGTGCGCCGATGAAGGGGACGATCAAGCCTATGGCCAGGGCTGAGACGAGGGCAATGACAGCCGTTTTGGTTTTCATGTTTTATTTCGCCCTCCCAAACAATCCCTGCGGTCTGAACAGGAGAACCAACAGAAAGATGACTAACCCGAACATATCGCGGAAGCCCGTTCCGCCCGGAATGTAAGCCGCACCGAAGCTTTCCGTAACGCCAAGAATCAAACCTCCGAGCGCGGCTCCCGGAATGGAACCCATGCCGCCCAATACGACGATGACGAATGCTTTAACGACAAAAAGTGTTCCGATGGAAGCATAGATGGGATAATTGGCCGCCAATATATTTCCGGCAATCCCGGCAAAGGCCGCACCGAGACCGAAGGTTAAACCGGAGATGACCGACACGTTGACGCCGACAATCGTAGCCGCCATAGGCTCTTGTGATGCGGCACGGATGGCAAATCCGGTATCTGTTTTCGTTAAGAACTTGTGCAGACTATAGATCAAGAGTGCGGTGACGACAAAACCGGCCGTAAGGGTGGCATTGAGCGACAAGCTTCCGAAATGCCATACTTTGTTTTCCCAATACAGGTTTTCACCGTTAAGACGCAGGAATTTAGGTCCGATAAAAGCGGGAAGCGCCATCACATTGGCAAATAAAATTCCCGTGCCTGCCGTAAGCAGAAGCGTATTTTCCTCGCGAGCTTTTTTGGCTTTTTCAACAAACCATCGATAAAGAAAATACCCGATAGCAAAACAAACGGGTACAGAGAACAACATGCTGATAAAAGGATCCATGCCGAATTTGGAAAACAGGAAATAACTGATAAACATACCGATCATCACGAATTCGCCGTGGGCCATATTGATGACGTGCATAACCCCGAATATCAGGGTCAACCCGAGGGCGATAATGGCGTAAATACCCCCGATCAGCAATCCATCCAGGAGGGTCTGGAGCATAGGTGTACTTCCTTTCTGTAAATAAAGTCGGGCAAGAGGGGACGGGGGATCCCATCCCCTCCGCCACGATACGCATCGTAAAGAATGCCTCTCTGATTCCTGCCGGGCTCTTTACCAGCCTTTGAAATCTTTCATTTGATCCTGTGCGTACTCATCCGGATACACGGTGATCATTTTTCCGCCGATCCATTGGGAAATATCGGTCATGCCCTTGTTCTGATTTTTGTAACCGTCAAAATCTTCGAACTTCACACGTCCAAACACCGTTTCCAGATCGGTGGCTTCCAGCGCTTCTTTTACTCCTTCACGATCCAGGGTTTTGGCGCGCTTCAAGGCGTCGGCGATGACATAAATCGCTGCATAGCCCTCTACCTCGTGCTCGCCGGGCTCATGCTGGAACTTGGCGGTGAAGTTTTTATGGAACTCCTGGAATTTCGGATCCTTTTTGTTTCCGTGCCATGGGCCTGCGGTCAATACCGTTTCGGCGAGCTCGCCGGACTGCTGCGCAAAGCCGATGATCGAGTGGCCCGCGCCGGTACCGACAAACATCTTTGGAGACAGGCGGGATTCTTTGGCTGCCTTCATGATTTGAGTGGCGTCGTTGTCATCCCCGGCGGTGACGATAACCACCTCGGGGTTAGCCGCTTTGATTTTTTCCATTAATGGCTTGAAGTCCAGCTCTCCGGCTTTATACTTTTCCAGCGTGAATGGAATGCCTGCGGAGTCGGTATATTTTTTGATGCCGTATTCATACACCGCTTCACCGAACGCATTATCTACATTGATATAGGCGATGGATTTCGGCGGATTGGTTTGAAAGTAGTCGCGCAGAGCGGAGGTGTACATTCCGGCTGTCGGGCTTAAACGAAATACGTAATCATAATCGCTCATCGTGGCTTTATCGGAGCTGCCGTGATCGATCAGGTAAGGGATTTTATTTTCATTGGCCACTTGGGCTTCGACCAGGGTGACCCCGGATGAGCGTCCGCCGGTCAGCAGCAAAATGTCCTTATTGGCCACCAGCTTCTCCGTCGCGGTTTTACCCACCTGGGGCTTTTCTTGAGAATCTTCAATGATAATTTCGAGCTTTTTCCCGTTGATCCCCCCGGCCGCGTTAATTTCTTCAACGGCAAGGGAGTAGGCTTGCTTGAATTTTTCTCCGAATACGGCCGAACCGCCTGTCATCGGCAGCACGGCGCCGATTTTCAGGGTACCTTCACTGGAGGGGGCGGGCGTTCCGGCGTTCGAAGGTGCATTCGTCTCCGCAGCTCCGCATCCGCTGAGAAGCGAGCCTGCCAGAAAGACGGCGGACAAAACACCCCAATAGGCTTTTCGTGAATTTTTCATGGCTTACTCTCCTTTGAATGAATTAAAGCTGAATGACAATCAATTTTTCTTCGGTCATTTCCGAAATGGCATAACGGATTCCTTCTTTGCCGATTCCCGAGTCCTTGACGCCGCCGTAAGGCATATGGTCGGCACGGAAGGTAGGAATTTCATTGATCATGACCTGACCGACGTGCAGCCCTTGTGCGGCACGGAAGGCGGCATCCAGATTCGTGGTGAAAATCCCGGCATTCAGGCCGTAACGGGATTGATTCGTTAGACGAACCGCTTCTTCCACCGAGCCGACGCGATTGATGATGACAACGGGGCCAAACACTTCCTGGCAAACGACCTTCTCTGACTCGTTGACATCGGTCAAGATGGTAGGGGGAATGACTTGTCCGTTGGCTTCACCCCCGGCCAGGAAAGTCGCACCGGATTGCCGGGCTTCGTCGAGCCAGGCCGTAATACGCTGCAGGCTGCGTTGATTCACCACGGCGGAGACATCGGTTTGTTCATCGGAAGGAGCTCCGACGATTAATGTTTTGGCGGCTTCGACAAAGCGTTCCACAAAAGCATCGTAAATCGCTTCGTGCACATAAATCCGCTGGGTATGAATACAAACCTGTCCCGCGTAGGTGAAGGCACCGGTTAAAGCTTTAGGAACGGCTTTATCGAGATCGGCCTGCTCGTCGATGATGAGCGCCGAATTTGATCCTAATTCTAGGGTGATCTTCTTTAAGCCCGATTGGGAACGAATGAGCTTTCCTACTTCGGGAGATCCCGTAAAGGAAATTTTCTTCACTCGTTCATCCGCCAAGAGAACAGGCCCCAGCGTCGGTCCATCCCCTGCAACGACATTCAACGCACCGTCGGGAAGTCCGGCGTCCCGCAGCAGTTCAGCGAGCTTGAAGCTGGTCAGCGGCGTTTGTTCCGCCGGCTTAAGCACGATCGTGTTACCGCTTGCAATCGCAGGAGCGACTTTGTGGGCTACCAGGTTCAGGGGAAAATTGAACGGTGTGATAGCTCCAATCACTCCAATAGGTTCCCGGACGGTAAAAGCGATTTTTCCTTCCCCGCCTTTGGCCGCATCCATCGGGATGGATTCTCCGTACATCCGCTTGGCTTCCTCGGCGGCGAACAAGAACGTTTGAATCGACCTGGTTACTTCCATGCGGGCGGTTTTAATCGGTTTCGCCGCTTCCAGGGAAATCGTTCGGGTGAAATCCTCCGCCCGCTCTTCCAGCAATTGTGCGGCTCTGTATAAAATGCTTGACCTTTCATGAGAGGAAAGGGTTTTCATAAGTGCGTAAGCCTGTTCGGCTTCTGCAATGGCTTCCTCCATTTCCTCCGGTGTAGAGAGCGGGATTTCGGCAATGGTGGATAGATCATAGGGATTCTTTAATTCATAATGAAAAAAGCTCGATTTCCATCGTCCCCCTATAAAATTGGCTTTTCTTATTACAGCTGCCCCATTCAACGGATGTCCCTCCTTTTTCTCGCCTTCGTACGGCTCAAGTTATAAATAAGCAAAGTCCATGCCAAAGCTTTTTGTATCAAATAAAGGCTAGCGCATGTTTGGAGAGCGGCTGATAACCGAAAGCCCACACCTCAAGTGTGGGCTTTCGCACAGCAACTATTTAAAAATCGAGCGATTTCGCACAGTATCCGGGCGCTAGAATACCTCGCCAAAGTATTTCTTCACTCTCCGCTGTAATGAAAATCGGCTGATCCCCAAGAGCTGGGCCGATTTACTTAAGTTCCACCGTGTTTGATGCAGAGCCTGCTCGATATATTGCTTCTCCAATCTCTCCAATTCCCGTTCCAGATGAAAAGCTTCCGGGAAAGGGCGGACGGTTTCGCGGACGGAGGCCTTTTCGCAGTCATTTTCCGCCGCTTTGAGATCCAACTGATGCAAGGCCTCGATGACGATTTCCTCCGGCAGTTGGGAAGGGGTGATCATGGTGTCATGGTTGAGGATGACCAATCGTTCAATGCAATTTTTCAATTCCCGCACGTTCCCCGGCCATGGATATTGGCGGAACAAGTCCAGTACGGCGGGGGAAAAGCCGGGGATATTTTTGTTGAGCTTGGCGGACAGCGATTTCAAAAAATGGTCGGAGAGCAGCACCACATCGTCTCCGCGGTCGCGCAAAGGAGGCAAATAAATGGGGACCACATGCAGACGATAATAGAGATCCTTGCGAAAAAGCCCGGTATCGACCATTTCTTTCAGATGACGGTTGGTTGCCGCTACCACGCGAACATCGATCGCCCGATCCTTTGTGCCGCCTACCCGGCGAAGCTTCCGATCCTCCAGGAACCGCAAAAGCTTGACTTGAATGTCCAACGGCAGTTCTCCGATTTCATCGAGAAAGATGGTGCCTCCGCAGGCTAATTCAAGCAAACCGGATTTTGCCTTGTCGGCCCCCGTAAACGCATGCTTCTCAAAACCAAAGAGCTCGCTCTCGAGAAGATTGGAGGGTATTGCGCCGCAGTTCAGAGCGATAAAGGGCATTTGCCGGCGATGGCTGCAGGCATGGATGGCATGGGCAGCCAATTCCTTTCCTGTGCCGGTTTCTCCCATAATCAGAATACTTGTATTGGTCTCGGCCACTTGGCGGATTTGGGCAAGCACGTCCAGCATCGGACGGGACCCGCAGATGATCGGAGGGTGATCGATAGGCTGCTCCCCCTGATGCCGGGGGGAACCAAGCTCCGCCGCCTTTTTCTCCTTTGTCCACACGCTTTCGATGAGGGTCAGCACATCCTCCAGTTCAAACGGTTTATCAATGTAATCAAAGGCTCCCGCTTGAAGGGCCTTGACCGTGGATTGGGCATCTCCGTAGGCCGTCATCATCAGCACGGTCACGTCGGGATTCATTTTTTTAATGTCCTTCAGAATCTCGATCCCGTTTTTCCCCGGCAGCCGAACATCCAAAAATACCAGATCCGGCTGAACCTCAGCGATCCGCTTCAGCCCCGATTCGCCGGTTTCTTCGGTCCAAACCGAAAATCCCTCATCCTCCAAACCCATTTGCAAGGACAAGCGGATAACCGCTTCATCATCAATAATGACCACTCGCTTCATCAACATGCTTCCTCCTCTTCTTCGGTATTGTAAAGGAAAATACGGTGCCTTGTTCCTCATCTCCAACATCTTTGGCGTCAATATGTCCGCCGTGCTCCGTCACGAGCCGGTGTACGACAGACAACCCTAATCCGGTTCCCTTCGGATCGGTCGTAAAAAAGGGATTAAATATTTTATCCGCATGTTCGGGAGGGATTCCGATGCCATTATCCGAGATGTCGATGCGGAGTTCTTCGGAGTTTTCCGTCATGTGAATGACAATTTTGCCTTCTGCAGACGGGACCACTTTAATCGCGTTCAGCAGTAAATTCAGATAAATCTGTTTCAAATGATCCGGATCGTAAAAGGCGAAAAGAGGGGGATGCGTCTGTCGTACTTCAATGCGGATCTGTTTGTCCCGGATGGGCTGAGCGAGAAGGGCCAGTACTTCATCCAGTACTTGGCGGATGTCAACCCGGAGCAGCCTGGCAAGCTGCGGCTTGGCGAAATGAACCAGCTGAATGGTTAGCCGATTCAGCCTTTCAATTTCCGACTGAATTCCGGTGAGCAGCATATCGTTTTGCTCATTTCCGGCAATCCGCCTTTGCAGCACCTGCACGCTCGTTTTCATTCCCGTCAGCGGATTGCGGATTTCATGGGCCATACCTGCTGCAAGCTCACCCAGCGCGGCTAATCTTTCCAGGCGGGTCAGCCGGACTTCCATCTGTTTTCTCTCTTCCATTTGCCGGACCATTTGATGAAAGGCGTCGACAAGGATTCCGACTTCATCCTTCCTTTGCAGCATTTCCTCGTTTTCCTTTTCAAGGTGGAAGGGCTGCCCGTCCCGAACCTGATCAAACCATCCGGCCAGACGTTTCAATGGCTTGGCAATGTGGTGCGCCAGCAGGATGGTTGCCTGAATGACGAATATACTGGCAATGACGATGGTGATCAGCGTATACTTCTGGATATTGGTTAAGGCTGGGGAAAACGGATTTATCGTTACCAGGATGCCTATGCGCCAATTCCATGGTTCATAGGTATCAAACAGCAAATACGACTGATGAAACCAGGTATTGTCAAGGATGACCCGGCCATGAGGCTGATCCGTTCCGGACAGATGCAGCCGGAGCTCCGTCCATGGATCGGACGGCGCCAATAACATGACCTCTCCTTCGACAATGACCATCTCGTTCTTCCACAGCTTTTGGGTAAACTCGATACTATCCTTCTTTCCTTCTGTCAATGAAACGGCCCGGGCGAGGACTTTCTGATGGATGTGCTCCAGCTGCAGCAGCGCTTGATTAAGGCTTAACGCCGCTTTTTCTTCCATGCTCTGGCTATAGTTTTTATAAGCGGACCAATAGGAAATTCCCCCGACGAAGAGAACGGGGAAAATGACCAGCAGGAGAAAGGGAAGCATAATTTTGGTTTCAATGGAGGGTGAGAATGGGATCTTCTTCATTTTTCCTGTTCCTTTTTCTTCTATAGAATGTGCTGACCGTTACCAGACAGAGAAGAGAGACCAGGACGCCGGGTAAAGCCGGATTCGTCCATTCGCCTTCGAGACGGAAGAAGAGGATTTCCATGATATAGATCGAGGTGCCGCCGACAAATCCCGCCCATGCCCCTTCCTTGGTCGCCCCCTTCCAGAACAGTCCGCCATACAGGGGGACGAAGAACGTCGCGGCAAAAAATCCCCATATATAGCTGCTGTAATCGAGCAAAGTTCCGGGAGGAATAAAAGCCATCAGCAAAGAGACGGTTGCTCCAATGGTAACAAGCCATCGGCTCACGCGAATCAGCTTCTCTTCAGTGGCTGGGCGTTTCACGGCATAACGATAAATATCCCAGCTGAAGCTCCCCGCCAGAACCAGAAGCTGGGAGTTGGCCGTAGAAACGGCGGCAGCCATAATGGCCGTCAAAATCAGTCCGGCCCAATAGGGGGCGAATAGGCGTTCCACTGCCATGGGCATGATTTCGTCTAACGATACGGCCGCAAGCTCCGGGGATAAGGCCCGGATTCCCAGGCTGGTGAAGATCAGAACGGCATACGTCGCAACCAGCAGGATGAGGGAGATGCCGATCATTTTGACTGCAGTGGAACGATCCTTCGCCGCGAGCACCCGGTTCATATATTGGGGATAGGTGGATTTGCCCAATGCCCAGCTCATAAACATAAACATGCCTAAATAAAAAAGCGAGGACCGGTCTGCGGCCATTGGGGATGGGATGCCCTGCGGCAATGAAATGGAAGCGGATACAAACTTTTGTGCAGTGTGCAGGCTTCCGCCAAGCTCCTGATAAACGAGGATGGCTCCGGTGAAAGAACCTATTAGAATTAACAAAAAATTGACCATATCTGTCCTGGCAACGGATTCAAAGCCGCCAAAGGTCGTGTAGATCAGGAATAAATAAACCAGTAACACAGCCAGCGCGTAAGGAATTTCCAGCATATGGCCGACAACGAGGCCAAAACCCCGAATCTGCAGCATGATATAAAACAGGTGGGAAAAAACGACCGCCATTCCGCCTACTGCCTGCAATCTTCTGCAGCCATAACGGACATAGAAATATTCCGGGAGCGTACGAAGGGATTTCCGGAGGGATTGATGGGCCAACCGGTTGGTCAAAGGAATAAAAAGCAGCGCCCCTGCGAACCAGCCCAGAACGCCGAACACGGACGGATACAGACCGAAGCGGTAGACGCTGCCCGTAATGAATAGCATGGAAGTGGCGCTAATCCATGATGCGCAGAACGTACAAACGCCCAGAAATACGCCCATATTCCCATGGCCTATAAAATAATCCTTGCTGCTTTTCACCCGATCAAATCCGTATTTTCCAAACCACAGCAGCACGATACTGTAGAATAAAAAATAGAGCAGGTACAACAGGCTATGTTCCATCCAAGCTCCTCCTTAATGGACTGCATACAAGAGACGATTCAACCATTCATGCGATGAATAATTTTACCAGTTAAATATATACCAAAATATGAACAAGATCTATTGGAAACGCATTAAATGGATAATTTTATACCATAAATGTTAAATAGATTGCATATCAAAAGATTGAAAATTGCTATAAAATGAACTATTAGCAAGTGCTGGAGGGAGGATTATATGAGAATCAGATGTATTCAATGGACAACTTTATTTGTTTGCATCATGCTGATGGCAAGTACATTGGCGGGTTGTTTCGGAGGTCATGATCAGGATTCCGATAATTCTTTCGGCAAGAACGGCAAACCGTATGCGGGCACAAGTATAACCGCTTACATGGGGGTTAGCCCTGCGGCGGATGTGATCAGGTCGATGCTGCCCGAATTTGAGTCCCAAACCGGGTTGAAGGTCAATTTGCAGATTTTGGCCAATGAACAGCTGAGCCAAAAGCTGTCCGTTCAATTAACGGCAGGCAGTTCCAATCCCGATGTCTTCATGATTCGCCCGTTGGAAGAAGTGAAGCTTTTTCATAAAAACGGTTGGGTACAGCCGTTGGATGAATATGTGAGAAGAAATCCGGATTATGACTTTGATGATTTCTCCAAATCAGCCATAGAATCTACAACGGCCGACGGGAAGCTGATTTCCGTGCCGCTTTCCACCGAACAGCAAATTCTATACTACCGGAAAGACTTGCTGGAACAAGCCGGCATACCCGTTCCCAAAACGTTGGATGAGCTGGAGGAGGCGGTAAAAAAGCTGCATGATCCGGACAATGGCGTCTACGGTTTTGTGGCCAGGGGGCAGAGGAATGCACTTGTCACTCAGCTTTCGTCTTTCTTATATTCGGAAGGCGCCGATTTTCAAAAGGACGGTAAAGCGACAATCAACACGCCGGAAGCCATCAAGGGGATCAGCAGATATGCCAATTTGCTGAAAAATTATGGTCCTCCGGGTGTTTTGAATATGGCCTGGCCGCAAGCGATGGGTGTGTTTGCCCAAGGGAAAGCGGCGTTCTTTACCGACGCGAGCGCGATCTACAGCAGCATGCTTGATCCCGGTACGTCGAAGATTGTGAATAAGGTTGGTTTTGCTATGTTCCCTGCGGGCCAGGCCGGGGCCAAGCCTTTTAATATCACGGCTTGGGGACTGGCGATGAATTCCGCATCGGCGAATAAAGAAGCGGCATGGACATTCATCGAGTGGGCAACCGGTAAAGACCTTGTCTTGAAATCGCAGCAAAGGGGAAACCCCGGAGCGCGGAATTCGGTATGGAATGATCCTCAAGGGGTTTCCGGATTTCCGGAGGAATATATCCCTGTCATAAGCGAATCCATACAAGTCGGGGTGGGCCATGACCGCCCGCAGGTAATCAGTGTAAGCGAGGCGCGCGATATCATAGGCGACATTGTCATTAAGGGCTTGTTAGGCGAGGATATTAAAGACGCAGCAGATAAGGCCAATCAAGCATATCAAGCGATCATCGACAGGGAGAATGCCAAATAATACATCATTGCAGGAGACGTCGTATGAACATAAAAATGAACACCTTCGGCAAAGTGATCACGCTCGTCTTTTCTTTGCTTATCCCGATCATTTTATTATATGGATATTCCCATCAAGTAAGCATGAACGTGGTTCGGGAGACGGTTGAGGACGGAAATCGCAACCGGCTTTCTTTTTTTATGAGCCAAATGGAATTAATGATCGAGCAGTTTACCAAGTATTCGGTGATTGCCAGCCGGGACTACAGTATAAAAGAATATTTGGAGGGACGCAGCACAGGCAAACCGCTCGATCAGGTGCAAAGAAAAATGCGGATTGTGGAAATGCTGAATATGCAGATTGCAACCAGCGGCTGGAACAATCAGATTATTCTCCATTTGTCGGATTCCAAGGAAGTCATATCCACCGACTATTCGGTTGAATACAACCAGGACTATATCGATCAGACGGAATTAAAAAAATGGCTGCACCGGGATACGGTAGTCTTTGGAGCAAAGCAGATGTTCTTTTCCCGAATGAGGGAATCCGATAACCCGAATTTACTTATTGAGGTTAGATTTACAGATGACAATCTAAAAAATATGCTGAATCAGCTGAAGCAGGGCGGGAGGAGCGAGCCTTTTTTCTATCTGGCCGGTAAGGAGCCGATCTTAAACCGTACGGCGGATCATACGCTTGTGAGCAGCGCCGTCGAACAACTAGACCGTTTGAAGCTGGGCAAGAGCGGAAATTTGACGATATCGCTGAATGAACAGCAATATATTGTCAATTATATCCGTTCGGAAAGCCTTGGCTGGTATCTCGTGGATCTGGTCCCGCTGGAAAGTATCTATTCTCCGATTACGGTCAGCCGGAATTTATTTTATACTTCGGTCGGTCTGCTGATGGTGTTAAGCATTTTGATGACGTTATTATTGTACCGGAATGTTCAAAGGCCGATTCAATTGCTGCTGCGCGGCGTACAAAGAATCAAAGACGGGCAGTATTCCGTAAGGCTTCAGAAGCAGCCCAACAATGAATTTGATTTTTTATTTAACAGCTTTAACCAAATGGCCGAACAAATCCAAGAGCTCATAGAAAAGGTATATAAAGAAACGCTCCGCTCGAGGGAAGCGACTTTGAAGCAGTTACAATCGCAAATCAACCCTCATTTTTTATATAATTGTTTGTTTTATATCAAGAACATGGCGAGTTTGGGAGAAAAAGAGGCCGTGGTGGCCATGTCTCTGAATTTAGGAGAATATTACCGTTATACGACCAGGCTCGAAAACCCGATGACCACCATCAGGGAAGAAATGAAGCTGATCCAAAATTATCTGGAGATCCAGACGATGAGAATGCAGCGTTTAGGCTACGAGATCGCGATTCCTGAAGACATGATGGAATTGGAAATTCCGCGCCTGCTGATTCAGCCCATTGTGGAGAATGCCGTCATCCATGGGGTGGAGAATCAGTTGGAATTCGGCATCATTCATATCAAAGGCGAACGTTCCAACGGGACGAATCGGATCATTGTAGATGATAACGGCGGCGGCATGTCGAAGGAGGCCATGATAGAGCTCCAAACCAAAATCAACGTGCCCATGGATGAACAAACAGGCTGCGGACTCTGGAACATTCACCAGCGTTTAATTCACATGTATGAAGGGAAATCCGGGTTGTTTTTTTCACCGTCACCCTTAAACGGACTTCGCGTTGAAGTGATATGGGAAACGGCCGGCGGTTCAAAGAAAGGAGAGGATGGAGATGTTCCAATTACTGATCGTAGATGATGAAGCCAGTGTCGTGGATAGTCTTGCAGATACTCTTCCTTGGCCTGAAGCCGGAATCGGCTCCGTTTATAAAGCGTATTCCGGATTTGAAGCACTGGACATCTTAAAAACCAATCCCATCGATATTATCATGACCGACATCCGGATGCCCGGCATGAGCGGATTGGAGCTTTTGGAGGAGGTCCGCCGCAATTGGAAAAAAATTAAATGCATTTTATTGTCGGGACATGCGGAATTTGAGTATGCCAAGCAGGCGATTCAGCATAATACCTTTGACTACCTGTTGAAGCCGATTAGCGATGAAGCGATTTTATCGAAGGTGAAGCATGCGGTGGATGTATTGCAAAGGGAGCGCGAAGAAAGTCAGTCTTACCAGCGCGTGCTGAAAGCGTTGGAGGAGAACCTTCCGAAGCTGAGGGCCGAGCTGTTAAACGAATTATTGCAGGGTGTGAAGTATTCCAAGCAGCGATTAACGGAGAAGCTGGATTTGCTTAAGATGAGCATTGCTCCCGATTGCCCGTTCGCTTTAATGCTGGTTCGGATGGAAGGGCAGCTTTCGGAGCTGGATTTTTACAGCTTGTCTTTGATGGAATATGCGATCGGCAACATGGCGGAGGAAATATGCGAAGGTTATTTCCATCTATGGCCGGGTAAAGACGTTTACGGCTATTTGGTCTTCGTTGTCACGGTTACCGATGAGAAACAGGCGGAGCTTGCCCAAACGGAGAATAGGCGGGAGACCGTAGAAAATCAGCTGCAGCTTATGGCCTCCCAATTACAGCTTAGCGTGAGCCATTATCTGAAAGGGACCGTTTCCGTCTTGATAAGCAAATGGGGGTCGTTCCCCGATGATATGAATAGGCTTTACCAGGACAGCCTGTTATCCCTCCGCAGGCGGGTAGGAAACCAGAGCGGGCTGTTGATCTACGTATCCGACGAAATGGAGCAGCAGCCTGTCCATTCGCTGCAAAGACTATATGAACCGCCCCTGCTTATCCATTTGCTGGAGTCGGGGAATTGGGATGCGGCACATGAAAAATTAACGGGCATCCTGGACGAGCTTCACATGAAATGGGCGGATTCCGCCGAGCATCTGATCGAAGTTTTTTTCTTCGTCTATGCTTCCTTCAGCTCCTTTGCCCATAAAAACGGCCGGGAGCTGGCGCAAATGATCGGACCTGTGTTGTCCGATGCAGCGGGCTTGACGGCATGCCGTTCGATCGCGGCTTTGGAGAACTGGATGTTTCAATCGTTTCGGCGGCTGCAGCAGTGTATGGAGAATGAAACGAGGAACAACCGAGAGAATGCCGTCCGCAAAATCCAGCAGTTTGTCCAAAAGCATCTGGTGGAGGATGTTTCTTTACAGGCCATCGCCGATCATATGTATATGCATCCTGTGCATGTCTCCCGGATTTATAAGCTGGAGACCGGAGAAAATATAAGCGATTATGTCCTGCGCCTCAAGATGGAAATGGCCGCTTCTTTGCTTGCGGATAACACATTGAAAAACTATGAAATTGCTCTCAAGCTGGGCTATCAGAACCCCAACTATTTTATCAAAGTGTTTAAAAAGTACTATTCCTTAACTCCGCAGGAGTTTCGTTTAAAGATTGAAGAAGGAAAATAACAGCCCTATGGATGCAGCCGCCTCGGAACGAGGTTTGGCTGCATTTTTGTGTCGGTGGCCATCGGCCCAAAACACGTTAATTTTGTATCACGAAAGTTAAATAGTTGTCATTTTATCGTAAGCGTGTACACATTACAATGAACATGAAAGCAAGCTGAAACGATTTTGCACCCTATTGAAGGAGGTCTTTTTCATGAAACCATGGGTAACCAAAGCAATGGCCGTCACTTTGATGGCATCGGTTGCCGCAGGCTGCAGCGGCGGGCCGTCGGCAGGCGAAGCGCCAAAACAGGAGAAGCCGACACAAACGTTAACGTTCTGGATGAAAAAACAATTGTTCGAGGATCAAAATAAATTGATCCTCGAACGGGCTAAACAATTTGGAGCCGAAAATCAGGTCAATGTCAATGTCGAACTCATCGCCTATGAAGATTTTTATCCCAAATGGTCCGCGGCCATCGAATCCAAAACGACTCCGGATGTATCCTTCTTCGGATATCAGGAAGTAGGGCAGTTTTATGCCAAGGGTGTTCTGGAGGATGTAAGCGATTTGGTGAAAAAGGTAGAAAGCGATAATGGCGAAATTCATGAAAGCATGAAGAAAGCGATCAGCTTCCAAGGCAAGCAGTACGCCGTTCCGTTTTGGACGGAATCGCAGGTGCTTTATTACCGCAAAGATCTGCTGAAAAATGCCGGCTTCGATGCGCCTCCGAAAACCTGGGATGAGTTTAGGGCAATGGCGAAGAAGCTTACGGATCCTGGTAAAGGCGTATACGGCGCGGGGCTGGGCTACGGAAAAGGGAACTCCGACGCTGAATTTTTGACAAGAGCGATTATCTGGTCCTATGGCGGCTCGCTGGATACGAAGGACGGCAAGACCGTCATCGTGAACAGTCCTGAAACGATTGCAGCCGCGAAGTTTATCAAAGAGATGTTCACCGTGGATAAGAGTACGCCTCCAAGCTCCATCGGTTGGGATGACAGCGGGAACAACAAGGCGTATTTAAGCGGTCAGGCCGCGATGATTTTCAACGTCGGAAGCGTACTCGGCACGATCAAGAAAGACAACCCTGAGCTTTACGAGAATACCGGCATTGCTCCTATTCCGGCCGGACCTAAGGGAAGCGTCATTCCGGGCATCAGCAACAACCTGGGCATTTTTAAAGATTCCAAAAATAAAGACCTGGCGAAGAAGTTTGTCGAGTACATGGTGAAAGAGGATTGGTACAAAACCTGGGTGGAAAAAGGCGCTCCGCTGACAGGACCGATCTATCCGGAATTGGCCAATGAGCCGGTGTGGCAGGAAGAGAAAAACAAAGGGTTTGTGGAATCCATCAAAAGCTTTGCGTTCCTGGGATTCCCCAGCGAGTACAATCCGAAGGCGGGAGAAGTATTCAACCTGCGTTACGTGAACGATACATTCCAGAAGCTGTTGCTCGATGCCAACTATACTCCGGAAACGGCAATCCAAGATTTGCATGCCAAAATTGAAGAAGTGTACAACAAACAATAATGTCCAAAGGCGGTTAAGGTATCAGAGGAATTCTCCTGATACCTTAACCTAACAAGTAAGGCGGGGTGCGGCTTGAAAACCAATATAGATCATAAACTTGCCTATGTGTTAGTGAGTCCGGTAGTGATTTACCTGCTTGCCATCATGGTTCTTCCGTTCGGATGGGCGGTCTATTTAAGCTTTACCAACAAAGTCGTGGGTGTACCTGCCACGTTTATCGGTTTGAATAACTACATTGAATTAGTCAAAGACTCGTTGTTTTGGAAAGCCGTATGGAACACCATCCTGTTTACTGCGGCAGCCGTCATCGCCAAAACGGTGTTCGGCATGATTATGGCCTTGGTATTGAATGAAAAAATCGTGTTTCGCAATCTATTTAGAGTTCTGTTATTTCTCCCTTGGACAATTCCGACCATCGTCTCGGTCTTTACATGGCAGTGGATATACTCCGACGTTGGAGGCGTACTGAATTTCTTATTACTAAAAACCGGCATCATCAGTCAACCGGTAGGCTGGCTGTCCACTCCGGATTTAGCGATGTTCTCCGTTATTCTGGTCAATGTCTGGCGGGGCATTCCGTTCATGGGCATTGCCATCCTTGCAGGTCTGCAGACCATATCCAAGGAAATGTACGAAGCGGCTATGCTGGACGGAGCTGGGGCGGTCAAACGCTTTTTCTATATGACCCTGCCTTCCATCAAAGAAGTCACGATACTGGCAGCCGTGATGACCACGATCTGGACGCTGAACGATTTTGAAATCATTTGGTTATTGACCCGCGGAGGTCCGGACAACGGCACTCAAGTATTGTCTACACTCAGCTATACGATAGGGTTTTTGAACATGAGCCTGGGTAAGGCGATTGCCATTGCGATCATGACCATGCCTCCGCTGATTATGCTCATCAACTATGTAACGAAGCGTTCGCTTTCATCGAAAGAGTAGGTGGTCCGCTATGGAAAGAAATTCATTAAGCAAGCAAATCATAGTTTACGCAACGTTGGCCGTTTTGTTGATCTTCGCCCTGTTTCCGCTGTATTGGATGATCAATACCTCCTTTAAATCACAAAGCGAGATCTACAATATGACCCCGACGTTCTGGCCTCATCACTTCGGCTGGTCGGCCTATGTCAAATTAATGGAAAAAGAATTTCTCGTCAATATCAAGAACAGCCTGATCGTTTCCCTGGTTGTATCCTTTGCGTCTATTATCGTCAGCATGCTTGCGGCTTACGCCATAGCCAAGCTGAAATTCCGGGGCAGAAGCATGATGTCCAAAGGAATCTTGTATGCCTATTTGATGCCGAGAGCGGTATTGTTTATTCCGCTGTATATGCTGGTGTCCTCTATCGGATGGAACGATTCCATCTACGGCCTGATGCTCATCTACCCGACCATTACCGTGCCGTATGCGACATGGATGCTGATTTCGTATTTTAAATCCATTCCCGTGGAAATTGAAGAGGCGGCGATGATCGACGGCTGCACGAGGCTTCGAACCATGCTTAATATTATCTTTCCGCTGTCGGCTCCCGGTATTGCGGCTACGTTCATTTTCGCTTTCACCTTGTGCTGGAGCGAATACCTGTACGCACTGGTCGTGGTGACCAAGAGCGTCGACAAAACGATTACGTTGGGCTTGTCCGATATGATCGTGGGTGACGTATTTGCTTGGGGTCCTCTGATGGGCGGCTCCATCATTGCTTCCATTCCGGTCATTATCATGTATCTCTTTACATCCAAATATATGGTTAGCGGCATGACGGTAGGAGGAGTTAAATAATGACACAGGCGAAAAAAGTATTAGTGACGGCGACCAATTATTCGACGCTTTGTGCAGAAGCCAAGCAGCTGTTGGAAAGCCACGGCTGTGAAGTGATCGAAAACAAGCTGGGCCGGCCGCATACGTTCGAGGAGCTTAAGCCTCTTGTGGGCGATATCGATGCCGTGGTTGCCGGAGTCGATACATGGGACGAAGCGGTGTTCCAACTGGCCCCCAAGCTGAAGATCATCGCAAGATTCGGTGTCGGTGTAGATAATATTGATTTGGAGAAGGCCAAGCAATACGGAATCCGGGTCACCAATGTACCGGGAGGTAACGCCAACGCAGTGGCGGAGCTGGCCGTCGGTCTGATCCTGGGCGCGATGCGCAACATTCCGGGCCTGCATCAGTCGGCAAGAAGAGGATACTGGGACCGGTTTGTAGGGGCGGAATTGATAGGCCGCAAAATCGGACTGCTTGGCTTCGGAAATATCGCCCAGATGGTAGCCAAGAAGCTGCAGGGCTTTGATGTACAGCTGTATGCCTACGATAAGTATCCAAATGTGGAAAAAGCCAGGGCGCTCCATGTCACCTTAACCTCCTATGAAGAAATATTGCGCGAATCCGATGTGGTCAGCATGCATCTGCCCAGCCTGAAGGAAACGCATCATTTTATGAACCGCGAAACCTTCGGCATGATGAAGGACGGGTCCTATTTCGTCAACACGGCAAGAGGAGCCGTCGTCAGTGAAGAAGCGCTCGCCGAGGCGCTGAAATCCGGGAAGCTGGCCGGAGCGGCTATCGATGTATACGAGCAGGAGCCGGTATCCGCTGACAATCCGTTGTTTCAGCTGCCGAATCTCATCACGACGCCTCATACGGCAGCGGAAACCTATGAAACCTATCATAAAGTCAGCCTGACAACAGCACAGGCGATTCTTGATGTATTTCAAAATAAGGTACCGGAGAACATCGTCGTTTAAACAGAAACAAGCGGGGTGAGAAGATGAAGCCGAGTGTAGTCGTTGTGGGCAGCTTGAATCAGGATATTGTGGTTCAGGTAGAGGAGCTGCCCCGGGAGGGCGAAACGCTGATGGGCATCGGCATGTCGGAGAGCCCCGGCGGGAAGGGAGCTAACCAGGGGGTTGCAATCGGAAAGCTGCAGGCCTGCGTGAGCATGATCGGCAAAGTGGGCTCCGATCCGCACGCCGCCAGCCTGATGAAATCGCTGCAGCAGGCAGGAGTAGATACCCGATATATCATGACGTCCAATCGTCCGACAGGGTTGGCCTTCGTCACGGTCGACCGGGCGGGAAGCAACCATATTGTGGTTATTCCCGGAGCCAATCATGAGCTGACGCCGGAGGATATCGACAGCCAACGTCAAGCCATCGAGAAATGCGAAATCGTCGTCTTGCAGCTGGAGATTCCCTTGAAAACGGTGGAATATACGCTTCGGTTAGCGAAGGAGCTGGGGAAAACGACGGTATTGAATCCGGCGCCGGCCCAAATGCTCCGTGACGAGATCCTGCGTTTTGTGGATTTTTTGATCCCCAATGAGCATGAACTGCAGAGCATGTCGGGTATGACGATAACGGACGCGTCTACTCTTCAAGCGGCGGCCCGGGTTTATTTAAGCAAGGGCGTTCGTGCGTTAATTGTTACGTTGGGCGGCAAGGGCTGCTGCTATATCGATCATGAAAGAGTACAGACCTATCCGGCCCGCAAAGTGAAGGCGCAGGATACCACCGCGGCCGGTGACAGCTTTATCGGAGGCTTTGTCGCGGGATATCTCAAGTATCATGATGTGGACCTAGCCATTGAACTGGCTCAAAAAGCAGCGGCGATAACGGTAACCAGGCATGGAGCGCAAAGCTCTCTTCCCACCTGGGAAGAAGTAGCCGCCTTTGACTTATCATAAAGAGGAGATGCAGGAATCATGAAACATTTATACGGTGTGACAACAGCTATGGTAACCCCATTTGACCGCAATGGGCAGGTAGACCTGGAAAAAGCGGCGGGTTTGACGGAGTTCCTGATCTCCAAAGGCGTGCATTGTTTATACCCTTTGGGTACAACGGGCGAAATGGTCAGACTGTCCGTATCCGAACGAAAAGCCGTGGCGGAAACCGTAGTCAAAACCGCTGCGGGCAGAGTGACCGTGTTTATCCACGTGGGAGCAGTAACCCTGGAAGATACGATAGAGCTTGCGCAGCACGCCCATTCCATCGGCGCTGACGGCATCGGCGTCGTAACCCCGATTTTCCTGGGCGCCAACGACAGGGAAATGGAACAATACTTTGCAAGCGTAGCTTCAAGCATTCCCGGGGATTTTCCAATGTATCTTTACAATATCCCTCAATGCGCCGCTAACGACTTGAAGACGGAAGTGGCCCAAAGAATAGCAGAACGATTCAAGAATGTGATCGGCATCAAATACAGCTATCCTGACTTTTTGAGAACGGCGGAATACCTTGGTATTAACGATGGGCATTTCTCGGTGATGCACGGCACGGACCGCTTGTTCCTGGCGTCTTTGGCTATGGGCTGCGACGGCACCGTATCCGGCGTATCATGCGTATATCCCGAGCCTTTCGTCGCCTTGTATCAGGCCTTCCAGGAGAAGGATCTGGAAAAGGCGAGACAGCTGCAAAAAGTAGCCGTAAAATATTGCGAGACGTTGAGAAACGGAAGCAATATGTCCTACTTTAAAGAAGCGCTCAAAATGAGAGGCGTGGACGTTGGTTATATGAGAGCGCCTCAATTGGACCTGACTCCGGAAGAAAAGATGCAATTGCAAAACCGGTTAAATGAATTAAATAACGAAACGCGTTATATCCAGGCATGATTTTCGATTAGGTCCTCCGTTTTCGGAGGGCTTTTTTTATATGCAGGGACGCCATAAGGCTGATTTCGGTTTTCCTTGGATCCGTGGCAATCGGTTTCAGCGCTTCTGGAATATATATCCATCATATGTAAAATCATCTTACTCGGGATGTAATATCATAGCCTGCATCGAACATCATCGTAAACGAAAATGACATAAGAATACAAATGCAATAATATCATTTTTTTCTCCAAATCGCGGGGACGATGCATCATGCGAAGGAAGCCGTCCTCGAATTGTCCTTGTGCGGCAATGCATTGATGCATTGCCGTTATCGATCGGGCCGGCACCGCAATGTTCGTGCAAACAACGTTTGGGACGTCGGGCCGCCGCATGGCGAGCATGGTCGAACCATCGATTCCGCCTGCCTTTTTCCTGATATGCAAGTAATTATATCGGAATTTAAGAAAAAATGTCAAGAAAATCTCGAAATGCTATTGACAACCTTCTGCTGCGTCAAATAATATAACGTCAACAGCAGTTTGAAAATGATAATCGAATATCACTATTTGATAATTATTCTATGAGGAAGTATGGCTCTACGTAAGGAGGATCGGTGTGAGCGCAGAGAAAACGTTGGACATTCTTGATTTGTTCAGTTTGGAAACTCGCGAGCTAAGCGTGGCCCGCATCGCGGAATTGCTGGATCAGCCCCAAAGCTCTGTGTACAGGCATCTAAGGACATTGAAGGAGAAGGGGTACATCGTTGAATCGAACACAGGGACCTACAGGCTCGGATACCGTTTTTTGGCGCTGGCCAAAATTGTAAGAGCCGATAATACCCTCTCATCCATTGTCCTGCCAGTTATGAGACATCTCACGAAAGAAACGGGAGAAACGTCAATCCTGACGATTGTATCCGAGTTGAATGTCGTTTGTTTGGAGACGATCGCTTCTCCGCAGCCGATTAAAGTATCCGCAGAACAGGGGCAGCTTTTGCCTTTGCATGCAGGCGCTTCATCCAAGCCGTTTCTGGCATTCATGCCGGAAAAAACGGTGGACGAGCTAGCCAAACGGGGAGACCTGCGCCAATTTACGGAACATACGATTACGGATGTGCAGCTGTTGAAAGCGGAGCTGGCGCAAATCCGCAAGCAGGGCTATGCGGTGTCCGATTCCGAGGTGGATGAAGGCGTTTATGCGATTGGGGCGCCCATCCGGGATTCGGAAGACCGGATCGCCGGGGTGCTAAGTATTGCGGGGCCAAGAGAGCGCTTCTTAAACAAAGAGGTGGGAAGCTTGGTGCAGCATGTGCTGACGGCCGTGGAGGAAGCGCAAAAATATTTATAGCCTCGGAGACCGCCGTCTAAATGGACGTTTGGAATAAGACACACAACAAGGGATTGTATGCCAATGCAACTATTCGATTTGGTTATAAGCGGACAGCTGGTCTTGGAGGATAAGGTGGTTGTCGGGGAAATCGGCGTGAAGAACGGAAAAATCGCTTGTATCGCAAAGGAAGGAGGCACGCTGGAAGGCAAGGAACACAAGCCGTTCGGCAAAGCCTATATTTTTCCCGGCTTTATCGATACCCACGTGCACTGCTTCAGCAATCCGGACGAAGGGTTTATCCGGACAAGCGCCTCCGCTGCGGCGGGCGGCGTAACGACGTTCCTCGATATGCCCTATGATCTCCCGCATCCGATCAATCATGTGGAGCGGTTCAAGCGCAAGACGGAGCAAGTGGAGAAGGAAGCGATCGTGGACATTTGCTTATGGGCGACGATATCCAAATTCGACGGAACGGATCAAATCGGTCGGCTTGCCGAAGCAGGCGCGGTCGCCTTTAAATTGTCCACGTTCGAGACGGACGCCTACCGATTCCCGAGGATTCCCGATCACGAAATGCTGAAGGCGATGAAGCTGATCGGAGAGACCGGGCTGCGTGCGGCTTTTCATTCCGAAAACAACGAAATCATCAGCGATCTTATGGAACGGTATCGGCAGGCGGGCAGCGTTTATCCGCGCGCTCATATGGAGACGCGTCCGCCTGTCACCGAATCGAGCGAAGTTTTGAAGCTGATGGAATTCGCATATTGGACGGGTGCGAAAATTCACATCGTGCATGTCAGTCATCCGCGCACCGTTGATTTGATTGAAAACTTTAGACAGAGCGGCCTGGACGTGACATGCGAAACGTGTTATCCGTATCTGCTGCTCGACGTAAACGATCTGGATCGGCTTGGGCCCAAGGCAAAGATGAATCCGCCGCTTCGCCATCCGGAGGATGTACAGGGGATGTGGAAGCATCTGCAGTCAGGACGAATTGATCTGCTGAGCTCGGATCATGCGCCATGGGGGAAGGAGAAGAAGGAAGCGGGCAACAACAACATCTTTATGGCTTCTTCAGGCCTGTCGGGCGTCGAGCTCCTTGTGCCGCTCATGTATGACGGCGCCGTGGCCAGCGGCAAGCTGACTCCGGTCGAATTCGCCAAGGTCATGGCGCAGCATCCGGCGGAGGTGTACCAAATCGCGGGGAAAGGAAAATTGGCTCAAGGCTATGATGCCGATTTTACGGTTATCGATCCGGACGCTTCATTCACGATCGACGAAACCAGGCTGCGTTCGATATCCAAGATGACGCCTTTTCACGGCAGAAGATTGCGGGGCAAAATCGCCTGCACTTTTGTCCGGGGCCGTGTTGTGTATGACGGCAGCGAAGTCGTCGCGGAGCCGGGATATGGAACCTTTGTCGCCGGTCATGTCCGGCAAAAGGCCCCGGGACAACGATGTAAAGGAGGGCATATATGATTCGTTTCGACAACGTGAACAAACGATACGGAGATATCCACGCGCTTAAAGATATCAGCTTTCAGGTCGAGAAAGCGGAATTGGTATCCTTGATCGGTCCGAGCGGCTGCGGCAAAACAACGATGCTGCGTATGATCAACCGGTTGATCGAGGCAAGCTCCGGCACCATTTATGTTCAGGGCCGGGATATTTCCAAGGTCGATCCCGTTGAACTGCGGCGGAGCATCGGCTATGTCATTCAGCAGATTGGCCTGCTTCCCCACCTGACCATCGGCAAAAACATCGGTCTGGTGCCGAAGCTGAAAGGCATGAAAGAGTCGCAATATGCTGCGCGCATCGATGAACTGCTCGATATAGTCGGCCTGGATTCGAAAGTGTTCCGAAACCGGTATCCTTCCGAGCTCAGCGGGGGGCAGCAGCAAAGAATCGGCGTAATTCGCGCATTGGCCGCCGAGCCTCCGATCGTATTAATGGACGAACCGTTCAGCGCATTGGACCCGATCAGCCGAGAACAGCTTCAGGACGAACTGGTCCGTTTGCAGAAATCGATCCATAAAACGATCGTATTCGTCACGCATGATATGGACGAGGCGCTTAAAATTTCCGACCGGATTGCGATCATGAATCAAGGCGAAATCGTGCAGTTTGACACGCCCGAAGCCATTCTGAGGCAGCCTGCCAACGATTTTGTCAGAGGGTTTATCGGGGAGAAACGGCTGGCCGCCGCCAAGAAAAGCGCAGAAACCGTACTGGACGTGATGGTTTCACAATCGTCCACGCTGACACCGGAACATCGGATCAAAGACGCTTTGGCGGTCGCGGAGGCATCCTCGCTGGATGCGGTTCTTGTCACTGACAAGGACGACCGTTTAGTCGGCTATGTTCCGGCGGCGGACTTGAGAAGCCATACAGGTGTCGGCGAGCGGCCGTTGGGTGAGATGACGAAACGCGGCATGCCGCAAATCGAATATTCATCGCACTGGAATGAGGCGGCGAAGCTGATCGTCGATTCGGACGGGCGTGCGGTGGCCGTGATGAGGAATGGCAAGCCCCTGGGGATTGTAACCGAGAGGTCAATTCTGAGACAAATGCTGCGTGAGCGGGCTTCCGCAGATGCGTAAGTGGAGGTGATGAGTGTGGACGATTTCTGGGTCAAGTTCGTTGACGTTATTGTAAATCGGCGGGATATGATCTTAACTTCGTTATGGCAGCATGTATACATATCGCTATCCGCCATGGCCATTGCGCTCCTCGTCGCGGTTCCGCTGGGCGTCTGCTTGACGAGGAAGAGAAAAATCGCCGATTCGGTCATTGCCTTCACCGGCATATTCCAAACGATTCCAAGCATCGCGCTGTTCGGTTTTCTGCTGCCGTTTGTCGGAATCGGGGTGAAGCCGACGATTATCGCGCTGGTACTTTACGCGCTGCTGCCGATCGTACGAAACGTATATACGGGCATTGTCGAGGTGGATCAGTCGGTAGTCGATGCCGGCCGGGGAATGGGAATGACCGATTGGCAAATTCTGCGGATCATCGAACTGCCGCTTGCGCTTCCCGTCATTATGGCCGGCATCCGCACCGCTACCATATCGACGATCGGCGTAACGACGATTGCCGCTTTTGTGGGAGCGGGCGGTCTGGGAGAAATTATTTTCCGGGGCGTGTCCATGCTCCGGACGGAACTGATTTTAGCCGGCGCGATACCGGCTGCGCTGCTTGCGGTATTGGCCGATTTCCTGCTGAAGAGGCTGGAGATTAGAGTGATTCCCCGCGGGATGTCCAAGAGAAAGGGCCTGAACCGGCAATAATGCTATACCCGATAGAGACCAATCATATGGAGGAGAGTAACGATGAAAAAAATTGTATTGGCCGTTCTGATTTTTGCCGGTACCCTGTTGTCCGCCTGCGGATCTTCCGGGAACCAGCCTTCAAATGAGGCGGCGTCCGGAGAAAATGTGCAGCCGGCCCGCATTACCGTCGGCGGAAAGCCGTTCACCGAGCAGCTCATATTGGTTCAACTGATGGCTCAGCTGCTGGATGCGAAAACCGGGCATACGATCTCGACAGCAGAAGGCCTGGGGTCCTCGAATGTGCTGATGCAAGCGCTGAAGGACGACGATATCCAGGTTTACGCGGATTATACCGGAACAGGTTATATTAACATTTTGAAAAACGAGCTGAAGCCCGACGATACCCCGGAAACGGTCTATGAGAAGGCGAAGCAAGGATATGAGGAACAATTCGGATTCACCTGGCTTAATCCGATCAAATACTCCAATACCTTCACCCTGATTATGAAGCGGGAAAAAGCGGACGCACTCGGCGTGAAAACGTTCTCCGATCTGGTCCGGCATGCGCCGAATCTGGTGCTCGGCTCCGATGCCCAATTTTTCGAACGCGGTGACGGTTATAAAGGCATGGCGGAAAAGTACGGATTTGAATTTAAAGGCCGCAAGGAGATGGATATCGGCATCGCCTATCAGGCGCTCACCGAAGGCCAGATCGACGTGCTGGTCGGTTATTCCACGGATGGCCGGATTCCCGCACTCGAGCTTCAAATTCTCGAAGACGATAAAGGCTACTTTCCGCCGTATTACCCGGCTCCCATTCTGAAAATGGAGTTCCTGAAGAAGTACCCTGAGGTAGGCGAAACGCTTAATCTGCTGGCGGACAAGCTGGACGAGACGACGATGGCCGAGCTAAACGCCAAGGTAGATGTAAAGAAGGAAGAGCCGAAGGATGTGGCTGCAAACTTTTTGAAGCAGGCCGGACTTATCGAATAGCCATATACGAAAGCGAGGGACGAGTCGCCATGAAAATCATTGATCTTTCGTTAGTCATTGACGAGGAGACGAAATTTGCCGGTTTCCCAAGAAGTCTTGTCTACGGTGAAGAGGAATCGAGTACCAAAATTACAGAAGTGGCTTCGATCGCCAAAAATAAGGTTCAATCGCATAATTTTACGATGTGCACGCAGCATTTCACCCATTATGACGCACCTGCCCATTTCCTGGAGGGCGGCTTGCAAAATCACGAGGTGCCGCTGGATTCATTCATCGGCGAAGCGGTTCTCGTGGACATGCTGCACAAAGAACCCGGCTCCTATGTGATGAAAGAAGATTTGCTGCAGTCTGGCGCCGATATCCGAGAAGGCGACATCGTCGTGATCCGCACCGGCTGGACGGATCAGGCGTGGGGCACGTTCCGGTTCTGGGATGAGATGATCGGCTTGTCCACTTGTGCCGCAGAGTGGCTGAGGGACCAACGTATCAAATCGGTCGCGGGCGATTTTATGCTTTGCGATTCTCCGCTCCATCCCCCGGAAGGGCGTACGTGGAGCAGCGATGAATGGAGCCCGAATCACTTTACGTTTTTGAAAGAGAACATTGTGATGCTGGAATGGCTGACGAACTTGAAGGCCATTACAGAGAAACGGTTTCTGTTCGGCTGTGTACCGATCAAGCTGAAAGGTACGGACGGGGCTCCGTGCCGCGCCTTTGCCATTGAAGGCCTGCTGTCCCGGGAAAGCGTTCCTGATACCGAAAGGGCGTGAAAGAGGAATGGGATGGAAAGAGCAAGATATGCGCTCCGCTCTCCGCAAGCTGGAGAAATCGGGGCGTCTGACCACCGTACAAGGCGCCGTGCATCCAAAGTTTGAGCTTGCAGCGGTGCTTGCGCAGGCACCGGGAAGAAATGCGGTGATGTTCAACCGTGTAGAAGGCTATGAAACCCGTGTTGTCGGAAATCTCGTCGACCGGACTAATTTTTCCGTCAGCTGCGGAATTGAACCGACACTGGAGGCATCCCTGCAGCACATTTCCCGAGGCATCGAGCATCCGGTACCAGCCGCTCTGATCCATGACGCGCCGTGCCGGGAGGTCGTAATCACCGATAAGATCGATATCATGAGCATCATGCCCGTCGCCACTTTTTTTGAACGGGAGGCCGGTCCATATATTACGGCAGGCGTCATCGCAGCGAAAGATCCGGAAACCGGAAAGCGCAATGTGTCGATGAACCGGCTGCTTGTTCTCGGCCCGGATAAGCTGATGATCGGCATGTCTCCAAGCCATCACTTATATCAGCTGATGATCAAAGCCGAGAAGCTCGGCAAGCCGCTCGAAATTTCCGCAGCGATAGGCAATCACCCGGCCGTGCTGGTCGCAGCCAACGCTTATGTCGATCTTGGATTTGACGAATTCGAAATCGCCGGCGGCATGTTCGGTGAACCTTTCGAGCTGTCTCCCGGTGTTACGGTTAACGTTGAGGCGCCTGCAGGCGCGGAATTTGTGATCGAGGCGGAATTCGTTCCGGGCGAGCTGTACGAGGAAGGGCCGGTATCGGAATTTCACGGCATGTACGTAGACTATGGCAAAAGCCCGGTCCTGTGTGTGAAGGCGGTCACGCACCGCAAAGATGCGATCTATCAGACGATTCTTCCCGGTAAATACCATGAACATTTTCTGATCGGCGCGATGGCGATCGAGACGACGGTTCTGCATCACGTCCGCCGTGCTGTACCGAGGGCCAAAGCCGCCTACATTACAGAAGGCGGAATGGGGCGCTGTCATGCCGTCATTTCGATTGCCGAACCGAGACCCGGCGAAGGGCAAAAGGCGATGTTCGCCGCCTTCGCGCACTGCAATTTGGTTAAACAGGTCATTGTGGTTGACGACGACATTCCTATCGACGATCCGATTGCGGTCGAGTGGGCGATCGCGGCAAGAATGCGCGCGGAGCGGGATATGATCGTCATTCCGGGCGTACGCACGGACCGCGCGGAGGCGCTTGTTCATCATGGCACGGTAGCGAAGGTAGGGATCTTCGCGCTGCGTGAAGCGGAGTCGCCCCCTCTCGCCGAAATTCCACGGTCGGTGATGGAGCACGTACGTCAGAAATGGGATAGCTACCAGGTGCGGGGATAACGATATGCTGACCAACTCATTCAACAAGCAGACCAATGAAATTGTATTAAACGGCGAGCAGTTGACCGTGCAGGATGTCGTCCGGGCAGCCTGTCAAAACGTACGGGTAAGGTTTGGCGGCGAAGTGATGGAGCGTGCCGCAGCCGACCGCGAGGCTCTTCTGCGCATTGCCGGCCGAAATACGCCGATCTATGGCGTAACGACCGGGGTTGGCGCGAACCGGAACGTCGTCATTTCCCCGGAGGATATGGCGGCATATCAAAGAAGAATTCTTGTCAGCCACTGCGTCGGTATCGGCCCTTACTACCCGGAATCCGTCGTCCGGGCCATTTTGACCGTCCGGGCGAATGCGCTGGCTAAAGGCGGAAGCGGCGTCAATCCCGAGATACTGCACATGCATGCGGCGTTCTTAAATAAAGGCATCCATCCGTTGACCCCGTCGGGCGGCTCGATCGGCGCCGCCGATCTGGGCCCTCTCGCCGAAATGGGGCTGGCGTTTATTGGCGAAGGGGAGGTCATGTACAAAGGCGAGATCGTCCCTGCTGCGCAGGCGCTTCATGCCGCCGGGCTCGACCCCGTCGTACTGGGGCCGAAAGACGGGCTCATTCTGTGCAGCCATAACTCGGCTTCACTGGGTCATGCCGCGCTTCTGCTTCACCGATGCGCTTGTGTGCTCGATCTGGCCGATCTGTCGTCTTCTCTCTCGCTGGAGGGGTTTGGCGGCAACGTATCGCCGCTTGACGCCCGGATCGGGCGTTTCCGCCCGCACCCGGGCCAGCTATCCTGCGCGAACGACATCAGAGCCTATCTCGAAGGAAGCTATCTGTGGGAGGGCAAGGTGCAGCGGACCGTTCAGGATCCGATCAGCTTCCGCAGCGTAACGCAGGTTCACGGGGCTTGCCGCGACGTGTATGAGTTCGCGCTGCAGGGAATGAACATCGAGTTGAACAGCCTCGGCGACAACCCGTTCGTATTGACCGATGATGAGGAGGTCGTCTCTCACGGCAATTTTCACATCGCGACCATCGCGATGCGGTTTGATTTTCTGGGTATACAGCTTTCATCGCTCGCCGGCATGATTCAGAATCGCCTGCAGCGGCTGATGACGTCGGAATTCAGCGGACTGCCCAAATTTCTGGCGAGGCGCGAAGGCACAACGAACGGATTCAGCACGCTGCAAAAAACATACACAGCATTGGCCGCCGAAATACGGCATTTCGCCGATCCCGGCTCGCTGGATGCCCTGCCGGTGGCCAACGGCGTCGAGGATCATGCTACGATGGCTCCCTGGGTGATGCAGAAGACGGAGCGTATACTCGACAAGCTGGAATACATGATCGGCATCGAACTGATGGCAGCCGCCCAAGCGATCGACCTGCGCGGACATCCGCGCCTCGGCCGGGGAACGGAAGCCGCTTATGCGTGCATTCGCCGGTTCATTCCCCCGCTGGATGATGACCGGGTGCTCCGCCAGGACATCGAAAGCGCCAGACGTCTGGCAGCGGACGGCACCTTGCTGGAGGCGGTGATGAACGCGATTCAAAACAAGGAGGAGTAAAGATGCGGCTTCAGGGAAAAGTGGCTATCGTTACAGGCGGCCTGCAAGGTATCGGCAAAGCGACAGTTGAACTGTTTCTACAGGAAGGGGCCAGCGTGGTCGTGGCCGACTTGCCGAAGTCAGGGGGAGAATGGAATCCGGCGGCGGACAGCGAGCCGTCAAAATACGTTTACATCCAAACGGACGTTACGCAAGAAGAGAGCGTAAAGCGACTTGTTGCGCAAACGGTCGATCGGTTTGGCCGTCTGGACATTCTGTTCGCCAATGCTGGCATAGGCGAATCCGCCATGATCCATACGATGACTTATGCGGATTGGCAGCGGGTTATTGACGTCAACCTTAACTCGGTCTTTTTATCCAACAAGTACGGGATCGAAGCGATGCTTGCGGGGGGCGGCGGCTCCATTATCAATAATGCGTCGTTCCTCGGCTTTGTGGGACAGCAAGGCGTCATAGCGAACGCGGCCGCCAAAGGCGGTGTCATCAATTTGACGAGGACGCTCGGGGTCAATTATGCGAAGCAAGGCATTCGCGTCAATTCCATCTGCGCCGGTTACACGTTGACGCCGGTCATCACGGCCAAGCCGCAAGAGGTCATCGACGAATTTGTAAGCAAACATCCGATCGGCCGGCTAGCGGAACCGATCGAGATCGCCAAAGCGGTGTTATTCCTCGCCAGCGACGATTCATCTTTTGTCGTCGGCTCCAATCTAATGGTCGACGGGGGCTATACCGCTCAATAATTACATAAATTTAAGGAGCGTGCTGACAATGAAAGTGATCGACCTGACTCTGACGATCGATCCCGAAACGAAATATCCCGGATTCCCGCGCAGCAAAGTTTACGGAAAGCCCGAATCCGTCAACACCATTACACAAGTCGCGTCGGTGGAAGAAAACAAGGTTTCTTCCCATGATGTGCAGCTGTCGACTCAGCATTTCACGCATTACGATGCGCCCTCCCATTATATTATCGGCGGGTTGAACAACGATGAGGTGCCGCTCGATTGGCTCGTCGGCGAAGCCGTCGTGTTCGATATGATGCACAAACAGGCCGGCGAATGCGTAAGTGCAGCCGATTTGGAGGCGACGGGCGTTCAAATGAAGCGGGGCGATATCGTCGTTATCCGAACCGGATGGACGGATAAAATGTTCGGGACCTTCGAATTTTGGGATCAAATGATCTATTTGACGACCGATGCGGCGGAATGGCTGATGGAACGCGGGATCAAGACGCTCGTTCAGGATTTCATGACGTGCGATTCTCCGCTCCATCCTCCAGCCGGCCGCGAATGGGGACAGCCGAATTGGAGTCCGAATCACCTGACATTCCTGGGCAATAATGTTTGTCTTGTCGAATGGTGCACCAATTTGGGGGCGATTACCGAAGAACGGGTGCTGCTCGTATGCGCACCGATCAAGTTGAAAGGTACTGAAGGAGCGCCGTGCCGTGTGATGGCGATTGAGGGTATACTTCCCCAATAATTTGCGAACAGCCGAATGACAGGCCATGTTCTCGATCATTCGGACATCATGGATGTCCGTTTCGAACGATGAAAAGGGATCTGATGAAAAGGCGAAGGGGAGAGACGGATGAACGATGCTCTTTTAAAAGCGGATGCGGAGACGATTGAACGGGATATCGAGTCGCTTGCCGCGATGGTGGATTCTTCGAAGCCGGGGTGGACAAGAAGGCCTTTTACACCCTGGTATGAACAGGGGCGGCAGTGGTTGCGGGAACGGATGGTGGAGATCGGCATGCATGTCGAAATCGACGCCGCCTCCAACCTGATCGGCCGCTTGCCGGGCAGCGACCCGTCTCTGAAGCCGATCATGGTGGGATCGCATACCGATACGGTAACGGGCGGAGGTAGATTTGACGGCATCATCGGCGTACTGGCCGGTCTTGAAATCGTGCGCACCTTGAAGCGGGCCGGGATTGTCCTGCGCCATCCGCTGATGGTCGTCGATTTCACGGCGGAGGAGCCGAGTGAATTCGGCATCTCCACGATCGGCAGCAGGGGGATGGTCGGCAATCTGCCGGAAGAGATGCTGGAAAGAACCGATCCCTCCGGCCTGGTGCTGCGGGATGCGATCCGGCTGGCTGGCGGCGATCCGGATGCGCTGCCTTCCGCCGCCCTTGGACCGGGCGACATCGCGTTGTATTTGGAGCTCCATATCGAGCAGGGTCCCGTATTGGAGCAAACGGGCACCAAGCTTGGCGTGGTTACGGGGATTGTTGGCATCCATCGTTACCGGGTGACTGTCGAGGGCCGGCCCAATCATGCGGGTACGACGCCTATGACGATGAGAAGCGATGCGCTTACGGGCGCCGCCAGAATGATACTGGAATTGGAGGCAATATGCCGGGAACATGATGCGGAACCCGTTGTGGGCACGGTAGGCAAGCTCACGGTCGAGCCCAACGCCTCCAATGTCATTCCGGGACGCGTTGTGTTCGATTTAGAGGTCCGCTCGCTCAGCGTGGACATCATGGAAGAGCTGATTTGCGCTTTCAAGAGGAGAACGGAAGAGATCGCCTTGAATTGCGGCATCGCCATTTCCATGGACTGCTTATCCAAATCGGAGCCGATTCGCGTAGACGAAGACGTCCAGGCAATTATACGCAGCGGCTGCGCAGCGACCGCATCGTCGATTTCCCTGCCAAGCGGAGCTGGACACGATGCCAATCAAATTGCCAGAATCGCGCCGATCGGAATGGTATTCGTTCCAAGCAAGGATGGCAGAAGCCATTGTCCCGAGGAGTGGACCGATTATGCGGACGTGGCGCTCGGTGTCGAAGCGCTGACGCGAACGATTGTGCTGTACGACAACCTGCGAATGAAAACCGAACTGAATAACCAAAAGCGTGATATCCAGGCATGATTTCCGATAAGGTCCTCCGTAATCCGGAGGGCTTTTTTCCTATGCAGGGACGCCATAAGGCCGACAAAAAACTGCATTCTTACTTGAAGTAAGCTTGTTATATATGATAGAGCATGCGGGCCATGCTGCAGGGTCACAAAATGCCCCCCCCCCAAAGCTTCCCGTCATTTCTTGGGCAAAGGAGAATGGCACATGAATCGTTTGACTATTCCTAGAGTTATATAAAACCCGAAAACGGCTTTCAAGTTGCTTTCGGGTTTTTCTTTGGACTGTGAGCTATTATTGCCCGGCGTGCTGCCAAGCTTTCTTGCTTCCAATATTTATGACCGTTAAAAACAAACCTCATAGCAAATAATTTATTTGTTGATATATGAAGGATGATGAAAGATGAAATCCATGGAGGTTATGCAAAATGCCCGATTGGTTGGAAGTCGCTCTTCGAACCTTGTTCGCTGTTGTGATTCTCTTCTTAATGACCCGACTCTTGGGGAAAAGGCAAATTTCCCAGCTATCTTTTTTTGAATATATTACCGGCATTACGATCGGCAGCCTTGCCGCTTATATCTCAATGGATTTGGAATCCCATTGGTTATTGGGTTTTGTTTCGTTAATTGTCTGGGTACTGGTTTCCCTGGGCATTGAATTTCTGCAAATGAAAAGCAAAAAGGTACGCGACTTCATCGACAGCAAAGCGACTATCCTTATAAAGGACGGTAAAATTCTCGAAGACAACGTAAAGAAAGAACGTCTTTCTTCCGATGAACTGCTCCAGCAGCTTCGGAAAAAGAATGTGTTCAAAACAGCCGACGTCGAATTTGCGGTCATTGAACCAAGCGGAGAAATCAACGTTCTTCTCAAAAAAGAGCACCAGCCCCTAACCCCCTCTCATTTAGGCATTACCGTCGGGCCGGAGCCGGAACCTCAGACGGTGATCATGGACGGCAAAATGATGGATGAACCGCTGGCTACCATCGGATTAAGCCGGGAATGGCTTTATACCGAGCTGGAGAAGATCGGCGTAACGATTGAGAATGTGTTTTTGGGTCAAGTCGATGCTTACGGGCAGTTGTATGTCGATTTATACGACGATAAGCTTCAGGTTCCGGAACCGCAGCAAAAGGCTTCGCTACTGGCTCAATTAAAGAAATGCGAAGCGGACCTCGAAATGTTCGGGCTCTCTACGGATAATGAAACGGTAAAGCAAATGTATGAGCAATGTTCCAATCAGCTTAAACAAATTATTACGGATGTAAGGCCGCTGCTTATTCGATAACGATTTGAAAAAGGCGAATACGCGGGGGTATAGGAATCCCTGAGGCGAGATAAAATATCCCTGAACAGTTAGGAGGGAGCAGCTTGAGTTACAGATGGCCGAAAATGTGGATGATTTTCAAGCTTTTGATCTTGGGTTTGCTTTTAACATCATGCGGAACAACTAAAACGCTGCAGGTAGGGATAGAAAATAACCTCAAACCGCTGAGTTATGTGGAGAATGAAGAAAAAAAGGGCTTTGAAGTTGAATTGTGGGATGCGATTGCCGAAGAAGCCGGATTTGAGTATAAGCTCCAACCGATGGGAATGGGGGAAATGCTGCAGGCCGTCGAATCCGGAAAACTCGATGTGGCGATTGCCGGGATCACCGTCAAAGGTGACAGGGTGAGAAAGCTGGACTTTGCTATCCCTTATTATGATACCGGTCTTGTCCTGGTTACTGCGGCGGATAATCAGGATATTCAGAGCACCAAGGATTTGGACAAAAAAGTGGTCGCTACGCGAATCGGAACAACCGGATATGAGTATATCGGCAGACAAAAGGGAATTAAAGAGGTTAAAGCTTACCCCGATATTGCCCAAGCCTATCAGGCATTAATCAATAAACAGGTAGATGCGGTCGTATTCGATGAGCCGAATGTGAAATATTTTATCCGGAACGGCGGTCAAGGGAAAGTAAAAACGGTGGGTAAAGTCCTTACTAATGAACAATATGGCATTGCGTTGACCAAAAAGAGCAACTATACCGGCCGAATCAGCAGAGCTTTAGAAACGCTGGCCAAAAACGGAACGTACGAGCGGATTTATATGAAATGGTTCAATGAAAAGCCGACATCTTTACCCGGCGATAAAGAATAAGTGACACCGCTCAAGGCTTTTGCCTCCCATTACCGCGAGCTTACAATCAAAAGCAGTTCGCCTCTGACAAGGCCAACTGCTTATTATATATTCATCAAGCATGTTGTCATCCTCCCTTATAAGGTAATACAATAGAAGAAACATCACAGAAAGCTTTGTAAAGGGGGGGACGTGATGCAGCTTCAGCCAGCCTTAACCCAACAACAGCAAATCCAGCTTCATATGACGCCGCAAATGCTTCAGTCGATGAATGTACTGCAAATGTCGTCGGCGGATTTGTTGAATTACCTGGAAGAACAAGCGGCGGAGAATCCTTTTCTTGAGGTTGCCTATGGTTTCGACTCCTATAAACAGAGAAAGGCCGGATCCAAAGGCCAAAATCAGCAAAGAGAAAAAACGCTTCTGGAGCTAGTCGATCCGCGGCAGGAAACACTGGAAGCGGTGCTGCTCAGTCAGCTCCGCGTCAACGGGATTCCGCCGGAGGATTATCCGCTGGCGGCTTTCCTGGTTGGCAATCTAAATGAGGACGGATGGTTAAGCATCACGCTGGAGGAAGCCGGGCGTCAGCTTCGTGAGCCCATGGAAAAAATGCAAAGGGCGCTTGTCTGGGTGCAGTCTCTGGAGCCTGCAGGGGTAGGCGCACGAACGCTGCAGGAGTGCTTGGCCATTCAAATCGGGAGGGATCCCAATGCCGACCCTTGGGCTGCGGTGATCGTCGGCGATTATTTGCAAGAGTTGGCGGAAGGCAAGCTTCGGCGGATTGCGGAGAACCTGGGTATTTCCGTAGAACAGGTAGAAGCCTCGCTGGCTTATATTCGTTCGCTTCAGCCACGGCCCGGCTCCGCTTACCATCACGAATCACAGAGTTATATCGAACCGGACGCTACGGTTCTCAAAAGAAACGGCATCTATGTGACCATCATGAATGAAGCGAATTTTCCCCAGGTTTCGCTTCATCCGTTGTACGGGCAGCCCCATTTTGACAGCGGTTACAATCAGGAGGCCAAGGCGTTTTTGAAGCAGTATATCCAACCCGCCCAATGGCTGATTCGCAGCTTGGAGCAGCGGCGCCTGACGCTGCAGCGAGTCATTGAAGCGATCGTGGAAGAACAGGTTGATTTTTTGGAGGAAGGCATTGATGCCTTGAAGCCCATGGTCTTAAGGACGGTGGCCCAAAAAGTGGAGCTCCACGAGTCGACCGTCAGCAGAGCGGTTGCGCACAAATATATACACACGCCCCGCGGCACCTTTGCGTTAAAATATTTTTTTACGAACGGCTTGATGAACAGCGATGGCACGCTCACATCGGCTGCAGCCATTAAAGTGAAGATCGCTCGTTTAATTGAGCAGGAAAGCAAAGACAGTCCGCTGTCCGACCAGAACATCGCCGATAAGCTGGCTGAGCAGGGCGTACAGGTTTCCCGTAGAACGGTCATGAAATACAGGGAGGAAATGAATATTGTATCCTCCAGGTATCGCAGGGTTAATTGAGCTGCCATCGTTTAAGCTTCTTCACCAGCGTGGAGTGATCCACACCAAGAATCGCCGCGGCTTTTCTTAGCGATTTATGCTTTTCGAGGGCCTCCTGGATCATGCGTTTCTCAAATTCCTCCACCCGCTGCTTCAGGGTGCCGTGGGACCAGGGAAGGGTGGAATCATAGATATGCTGCGGCAAATGATGCGGCTCAATCAAGGTCGAGGGAACCGAAACGATCATATTTTCGATCAAATTGCGCATCTCCCGAACGTTCCCCGGCCAATGATAGGCATTTAAAATATGTTTGGTCTTTTCGGACAGCTGTTTTTCAATGCGAAACAACCGGCAGTAATAAGAAAAGTAGTGCTCAACCAGCACTTCGATATCTTCCGGCCGTTCGGCAAGGGAAGGAATGCGGATTTCCACCACCTGCAGCCGGTAATAGAGATCCTCCCGGAACTTTCCTTCTCTGATCCGTTCCCGGAGGTCGCGGTTGGTGGCGGAAATAATACGGATATCGAGATTTCTTGGCTTCGTGCCGCCAACTCTCTGCACTTGTTTTTCCTGCAGGACCCGCAGCAGCTTGACTTGAAGGGACAAGGGCATCTCGCCAATTTCATCGAACATGATGGTTCCCTGATCAGCCAGCTCCAGCAAACCGATTCTCCCGTCGCGGTTCGCCCCGGTGAATGCGCCCGCTTCGTACCCGAAAAGCTCCGCTTCCAACAGCTGTTCGGGGATGGCCGCGCAGTTTACTTTAATAAAAGGCTTATCTTTACGGTTGCTCAAATGATGAATAAGGTTGGCGACGACTTCCTTGCCCGCACCGGATGGGCCGGACAACAGAATGCTCGTGGGAAAAGGCGCCACATGGTGGATTTGCTCATAAATCTGCTCCATTTTGGCGCTGCGGAAAACGATCGCCTGTTCTTTCCCTTCAAATTCCAATGCGTATCGGTGCTGATGAATTTGCGAGATGCTCCTGGCCTTGTTCAGCTCATGCTTCAATTCGTTAAGCTGGGTAATATCCCTGACGCTGGTCACAACCATTTCAATTACCCCCGATTCATTGAACACGGGAGTTCCGGTAGCGATCACATCTTTTTTTCCCCCGATTTTCTGAATGACGGAAATACGCTTTTTCTGCTCAAGCACGAGCAGGGAGACCGACTGATCGAAATAACCTTCATGGGTCAGCTCCGCCATATGGCGACCAACGAGCTCCTCCCGGCGAAAGCCGGTAATTTCTTCATAGGCCGAATTGACTAATAAAGTAATTCCCTCTGTATTTACGACATAGATGCCATCCGTGGAGAATTCAATGACCATTTCCATTTGTTTTAATAAATTGCGGGAATGCTCCATTTCGGAAATATCCTGAATGACACCGATCGCACCGATCATCTCGCCTTCACGGTACAAAGGGGTGCGGTTTACCATACATACGCGGCCTGCAATGTTCATCTTCTCGCCGATGGAGCTGACACCGTTTTCAAGCACATGATGCATTTTGGAGTTGGGCAGCAATGATTTGATCGGCATCCCCTTCCACGCGATTCCTTCAATCTGCAGCATCTTTTCGGCGGAGGGGTTGATCATCATCACTTTGTTGTCCCGGTCAACGACGATCAATCCATTATGCATAGAGTTGAAAATATATTCTGCCAAATCGGCTGAAATCAGACGATGGTCCATGGAAAAAGCCTCCTGGTGAATATTTTCATACCTGGTGAAATTCTTCACCAATCTAATTTCGACACTTTCGGGCAAATTCCTGCTGATTTGGTGAAAAATTTCACCGATGATTTAAAATCAGGATCGGCAAAGTTGATTTTACAGGGATTTTTATAGTTGGCATGATTTTTGCTTATTAATCTATCGAACAATCGGAAAGGAGAAGAAGAAAATGGCAGCGGTAACAAAAGACCTCTGGATCAACGGCAAATTTGTTGCCACAGAAAGAACTTATCCCCTATATGCTCCTTATGACGGCCAACAGCTGGCCGCCATCGCGAAAGCCGATCCCGGCCATGTTCAGGAAGCCATAGCGGGCGCCCACAGGGCATTTCAGACGATGCGGGAGCTGCCGGCGCACCGCCGCGCGGAAATTTTATTTGAGGTGGTGCGGCAGTTAAAGGAAAGAAAAGAAGAGCTGGCCCGCATTTGTTCGTTGGAAGCCGGCAAACCGATTCGCACGGCAAGAGGGGAAATCGAACGCACCATTGCGACCTATCAATTCGCCGGAGAAGAGGCCAAGCGCATCTCGGGAGAAACGATCCCTATGGATGCGGCACCCGGAGGCGAGGATCGGGTAGGGTTTACCTGGAGAGAGCCGCTCGGTGTGGTCGTGGCGATCTCGCCGTTCAACTTTCCTTTCAATTTAGTGGCCCATAAGTTAGGTCCGGCTATTGCCGCAGGGAATACGGTGGTCTTAAAACCGGCCGAGCAAACTCCGCTGAGCGCATTGATCATGGGAGAGCTGTTCCACAATGCCGGATTGCCGGAAGGGGCGCTGCAAATCGTGACCGGCAGCGGAAGAGAGCTAAGCGAAGCGTTGATCAGCGATGAGCGGGTGAAGAAAATTACTTTCACCGGAAGCTCGGAGGTCGGCAGGCTGATTAAATCCAAAGCGGGCTTGAGAAAGACCACGATGGAGCTCGGGTCCAACTCGGCGCTCATTGTGGAACCGGACGTTCCGCTGGACAAAATCATTCCGAGATGTGTCGAGGGGGCTTTCGCGTATGCCGGCCAAGTCTGCATTTCACTGCAGCGCATCTTTGTTCATGAGAGCATTTACTCTGAATTTAGCGAGCGCTTTATTGAAAGAACCCAACAGCTCAACGTAGGGGACCCGTTGGACGAGAATACGGATCTTAGCGCCATGATCAACAGCAGGGAAGCGGACCGAATTGAGTCCTGGATTCGGGAAGCGGTGGATGCAGGCGCAAAAATCGGTTGTGGAGGTCGGAGGGACGGCTCGACGTTTTCTCCTACCGTACTGCTCGATGTAACGAGAGATATGTCGGTTTCGTGCAAGGAAGTTTTCGCCCCGATCGTTTCCATTGTGCCGTACCGCAGCCTGGATGAAGCTATTGAGCTGGTCAATGATTCCATGTACGGGCTCAATGTCGGCATCTATACGCAAAACATCGGCCATGCGTTTTATGCTTCGCGTAAAATCGAATCCGGCGGAGTGATCGTTAACGATATACCGACTTTTCGGGTGGATCATATGCCCTACGGCGGGGTCAAGGAAAGCGGCTATGGACGCGAAGGGATCAAATATGCGGTGCAGGAAATGACGGAACTGAAATTTGTTACCATCAAAACACAACTATAAGGGAGGAAGTATCATGGCGAACCTTATTAAAGCACAACCTAAGCTGTATGTGATGGACAACGGCCGTATGAGAATGGACAAAAACTGGATGATTGCCATGCATAACCCGGCAACCATCGACAATCCCAATGCGCCTGCGGAATTTATAGAATTTCCGATTTATACCGTTTTGATCGATCACCCGGAAGGGAAAATTTTGTTTGATACGGCTTGCAATCCGAATTCCATGGGACCTTCGGGGCGTTGGGCGGAGTCTACCCAAAAGGCGTTTCCTTGGACGGCCAGCGAAGAGTGTTATCTTCACAACCGCCTGGAGCAGTTGAAGGTGCGTCCGGAGGATATCAAATTCGTGGTTGCGTCCCATCTGCATCTCGATCATGCGGGATGTCTGGAAATGTTCACGAATGCTACGATTGTCGTTCATGAAGACGAGTTCAACGGCACGCTTCAAACGTATGCGCGCAATCAAAAAGGCGGCGCCTACGTCTGGGCGGATATTGACGCATGGATCAAAAGTAATTTGCAGTGGCGCACCGTGAAGCGCAATGAAGATAACTTGCCTCTCGCGGAAGGGATTCGCGTCATTAATCTGGGAAGCGGTCATGCCTGGGGCATGCTGGGCCTACATGTTCAAATGCCGGAGACGGGCGGCATCATCCTTGCCTCCGATGCGATTTATACGGCCGAAAGCTACGGGCCTCCGATCAAACCGCCGGGCATTATTTATGACTCTTTGGGTTACAGCCAATCGGTGGAGAAAATTCGGCGCCTCGCCCAAGAAACCGGATCACAGGTTTGGTTCGGACATGATGCCGCGCAGTTTGCCAAATTCCGCAAATCGACAGAAGGCTATTACGAATGATGCAAAAGAAGCAAAGGAGGCCGTAACCCATGGAACATTCCAGATTGGTATTTACACCGCTTATTTATACAGGATGGGGAGCTGCTGCCGAGCTTCTCCCGGAGGTGGAGAAATACAGTCCTGCTCGTATTCTCCTTGTCACCGACTCCGTTCTGGTGCAGATCGGGTTAGCGGAGCGAGTGATTGCCCCTTTGAAATCCAAGGGATATGAAGTCGAGGTGTATGCCGAAACCGTGCCCGAGCCGCCGTTGGAGGTCGGGGAAAAGCTGGTGGCCTACACGAAGAACGGCAAATTCGACATGGTGATCGGTATGGGCGGAGGCAGCGCTTTGGATTTGGCCAAGCTGGCTGCCGTGTTATCCGTGCATGAAGGACCGGTGGCCGATTACTTGAATTTGACCGGTACAAGGAAGGTGGAGAAGAAAGGGTTGCCCAAGATTCTGATTCCGACCACGTCCGGAACCGGCTCCGAGGTAACCAACATCTCCGTACTTTCCCTGGAAAGCACCAAAGATGTGGTGACTCACGATCATCTGCTGGCTGATGCGGCCATCGTCGATCCGGAGCTTACGGTTACGGTTCCTCCAAGGGTTACTGCGGCCACAGGCATAGATGCGCTTACGCATGCTGTCGAGGCCTATGTGTCGGTGAATGCCAATCCGGCCACGGACGGCTTGGCCCTGAAGGCGATTCGGCTCATCAGCCGCTCGCTAAGGAAAGCGGTTGCCAACGGCAGGGATAAGCAGGCCCGTATCGATATGAGCAGCGGAAGTTATCTGGCGGGGCTTGCTTTCTTCAATGCCGGGGTTGCGGGAGTACATGCGCTGGCGTATCCGATAGGCGGCCAATTTCATATCGCCCACGGGGAATCGAACGCCGTCCTGCTGCCGTACGTCATGGGATATATCCGCAAAAGCTGCACCAAACGAATGTCCGATATCCTCAACGCGCTGGGAGGAAACTCCGCTTATTTGTCGGAGGAAGAAGCGTCTTACCGCTGCGTGGAGGAGCTGGAGCGACTGGTCAAAGATGTGGGTATCCCGAACACATTAGGCGGGTTTAATATCCCGGAAAGCGCACTCGACAGCTTGACGGAGGACGGCGCAAAGCAAAAACGCCTGCTGGCCCGCAGTCCCCTGCCTTTGGAGAAGGAAGATATCCGGAAAATCTACCGGGCTGCTTTCGACGGAGTTATCGTCGAACCGGGAGCATAGCGCTATTGCGGATCATTCCGGAGGAGCAGCTTCCGGAAATCTTCCGATGGATGAGCGGGTTTGGAACGACATTCTACAGATTCTACAGATTAACGTCGGAAACCACTTTTATAATGGAGCGGCTTATAGCTTAAGCTGCTCCATTTTTTGTTATTTCATCCACGAGGGCATCGAAGTGGAAATGAAAACACTTCATTATATTTTCAGCAATTCTGATTAAATTAACAGCAATTTTTGTTATATGTTGTTGTCAAATATGTGATAATATTCAATTGTAAGCGTTCGAAATTTGTCGAAAGAAATTACAGTCTTGCACAATCTTGCTATCGAGAAAGGGGGAATGATTGGGTTGATGATTCATACTCCCACCAATCTTGCGCTCAAACGAAACGGGATTTATGTTCGCGCGGATGCAGACGATTGGCAGTATAACTGGCCTGTGCATACTCACGAAGGGTTTGAGATCTACTACTTTATTCGCGGGAATGCAAATTACGTGGTAGGGGAAGATATATATGAGCTTTTACCTGGAGATATGCTGCTTTTTAACGGGAGCACGATACACCGGGTCAATCCTCAAAAGGATGTTCCCTATCTGCGCAGCTATGTGAACTTTACCGAATCGTTCCTGCAAGGGCAAGTGCCGGAGCCGATGTTCAGGAAGCTGATGTCGTTATTCGATGCTCCTAGCGGTTTATTGATCCGGTGGAATGTGGAGGAGCGGGCGGAAATTGAAAACGTTTATCGCTCGATTTACCAGGAAAATGAAAGGGAAGCTTTCGGTTACGAGATCGTTTTGAGGACGTTGTTAATTCAATTATTGATCAAAATTTACCGCAAGTCCAAGCACCTGATTGAAATGCTGCCGTCACAGCAGCCATCGCATAGTCAGGCCAACGTGCGGCGGATTTTGCAATATATTAATCAAAATTTCACGGAAAACATCAATCTTGATGATCTTTCCGCAGCGCTTCACTTGAACAAATACTACATGTGTCACTGCTTCAAGGAAGTCACAGGGTACACCATCAATAATTACCTGATGAGCAAACGGATCGAAGAGGCCAAGAAATTATTGCGGACCACCGATGAACCGATCGGAGAAATATCGGAGAAACTGGGCTTTAATACCTCCGTCCATTTTAGCCGAGCGTTCAAACAATATGCGGGTGTGTCGCCTCAAAATTTCCGGAAGCTGAGCTCGACAACGACGTAGGTTTCACTACATTCCATGCTGTTTATAAAATGATAAGTTTAAAAAAGATAGGGAGAGGTCACACATGAAGAAACACTTTAAAGTCATATCGATTTTGATGGTTTTTGTTCTTCTGGCTTTAACGTCGATGGCTTGCGCCAAAAAAGATGATGCCGGTTCCGCGGGAGGAGCGGCAGGCGGGAAAAATGTAACGCTGGATTTCGTCTGGTTTTCCGATGGTAAAGAAGGCGAAGTCATGAAAAACATTATTAAAGATTATGAGACTAAAAATCCGAATGTTAAAATTAACTTGATTGAAATTGCTTACAAGGATTTGTCGACCAAGCTGAAGACGATGATTACCGGCGGCCAACCACCGGCACTGGCCCGGATCAGCACAACGGAAATCGGGGCATTCTCTAATCAGGCTTTGGATCTCGCCACTTATGTGGGCGGCGTTGACAAATTTACAGAGCAGTTCATTGATTCCATCAAGCCTTACTATGTAGTAAACAATAAGGTTATAGCCGCTCCGATGGATGTGACGGCTAACGGTTTGTTCTATAACAAAACCTTGTTTGATAAAGCTGGAGTAAAAGTACCGACTTCTCCGGATAATATCTGGACTTGGGATGAATTTCAAGCGGCGCTGAAGCAGGTTATGGAAAAAGGCGGAGCCAAATACGGCATGGTATGGGATTTCACGCCTCACCGCTGGTCTACGCTTCTGTACCAATTTGGCGGCAGCATGATCAGCCCCGACGGAACAAAGGCGACGATCAACGATGAAGCAGGTGTCCAAGCAGCTGAATATTTCAAGAAGCTTCATACCGACGGTACGATGCCGACATCCGTTTGGTTCGGCGGCGAAAATCCGAATAACCTGTTCCGTTCCGGTACGGTTGCAGCACATTTGGCCGGCAACTGGATGATCAGCAACTACAAAGATATTACCAATTTTGAGTGGGGCGTAACGTACATGCCTAAAGCGAAACAGCGTTCTTCCGTGCCGGGCGGTAAATTCGTAATGGCCTTCAATGGTTCGAAAGTTGAAAAGGAAGCCGCTGATTTCATCCAATACTTGTCTACAAAAGAAGTGAATTCGAAGTTTAACCAAGAGTCCTTGTTCATGAGTCCGCGTAAGGACAGCGCAAAGCTTGACTACGAATTTGGCAAGGAAATGTTTGAAATCTTCTCCGATGAATTGAACAACACCAGTGCGGCAGCAGCGGAAGATTGGTCCAAACAAACGATTGTGCCTAAATTCAGCAACGATTTGAAGAACAGTCTGGTGGAAGTCATTGCCGGTAAAACGACGGCGAAAGAGGCAATGGATAAAACGGCAAAAGCCATTGATAAAGCCATTGCCGAAGACAAGAAATAAGTGAATCATATGGCTGCCGCTGAAAGTTGGCGGCAGTCCTTTATTTTCTGATGAGAAGGGGGAAGGGTGATGGCTGCAGATGCGGCAATTTCGAAGCCGGGTAAACGACGGAAAAAAGGATTTCCATTAGCGCCCTATTTGTTCGTGCTTCCGAATTTTTTGATTTTCAGTGTGTTTATCATTATCCCAACCATCATGGGTTTTATTTATTCGTTTAATGAGTATGATGGCTTAAATCCGATGGAATTTATAGGATTTGAGAATTATGTGAACGTATTTACGAACGAGGAGTTCTGGTCGGCGCTCGGTAAAACGGCATTGTACGCCGTCATTGTGGTGCCGTTGATTTATTGCTTGTCTCTGGCCGTAGCCGTGCTGCTGGTTCAGGAGATTCGATTCAAGGGGTTATTCCGCGCTGTGTTCTATTGGCCGACCATGATCTCGTTTATTATTGTCGGATTAACGTGGAAATGGATTTTTGGTGATCTGGGTGTTCTCAACTACATTTTGACTCTGTTCGGGGCGGATACGATTCCGTTTTTGTCCTCTCCGTTTTACGCTAATTTGTCAGTTATTGTGGCTACCGTGTGGTCGCGTCTCGGTTTCTTCATGGTCATCTTCGTGGCCGGCTTACAAGCGATTCCCGGCGATTACTATGAGGCCGCACATCTGGATGGAGCCTCCAAGCTGCGTTCCTTTTGGAGCATTACACTCCCGCTGCTCAAGCCGACAAGCCTGCTGGTGATTATGATTTCCCTGATCGATGCATTTAAGTCCTATCCGCTGATGTTTGCTTTGACAGGTGGCGGTCCGGGAAGAGAGACGACCTTTATCGTGCAGTATATTTATGAAGTCGGCTTTATGAAACAAGAATTGGGAGTGGCAAGTGCGATGTCCGTTGTCCTGTTTGTCATTATTTCGCTGTTTACGGTTCTGCAATTCCGCCTTGCGAAGGGGGGCGCCGTATAACATGGAAATCAAGTCTTCGGCCAAATGGATCGTGTATGTGCTGCTGCTCGTACTCAGCCTGCTGTGGATATTCCCGGTCATCTGGATCTTGCTCTCGTCTTTAAAAACAACGACCGATTTGTACAGCTTTCCGCCAAAGTTTTTGCCCGAGCCGGTAACTTTTGAGCATTTTATCAACGCTTTTGAGAAAGGCAATTTCGGTGTCTATTTCTTAAACAGTGCGATCGTTACGGTCAGCTCCACGCTGCTGCTGTTGTTGATTAACTCGATGGCCGGCTTCGCTCTGGCAAAGTACCGGTTTAAAGGGGACACCGTGCTGTTAGTCGGATTTATTTCGACGCTGATGATCCCGCTGGAGGTCATCATGATTCCGATTTTCAAGGTGATCAGCTATTTGGGGCTTTACAACAATCTGCTTAGTATTATTATCCCTCCCGCAGCTACTCCGACAGGCGTATTTCTGATGCGGCAGTATTTGCTGACGGTACCTGACGAGCTGCTCGAAGCGGCGCGGATGGACGGAGCCAGTGAGTGGAAAATTTATTGGAGCATTATTCTTCCTATTGCCAAGCCTATATTGGCTGTACTGGCTATTTTCTCCTTCATGTGGCGTTGGGATGACTTCTTGTGGCCGTTGATCGGAATCAGCGATCCGTCCCTGTATACGATTCAATTGGCTCTTTCCAACTTTATTGGTGAGTTCAACGTGGATTGGGGCAGCCTGCTGGCCATGTCCGTAATCACAATGATTCCTGTATTAGTGGTGTTCATCATGTTCCAGCGCTACTTCGTCAAAGGAATGGTCACTTCGGGTATGAAAGGGTAAAGCTTGTTAGAAACCATCCGATTCCCTATAAGTAACAGTGACGCAAGCGGATGCTGTTACTTGAGGGAATTTTTTGTCCATATCGTTTGTTACAGGTCAGACCAATGGGGGAATCCTTATGGAAACATATATTCTATCTTTGGATCAAGGTACTACGAGTTCAAGAGCGATATTATTCAACGGCAAAAGTGAAATCATTCATTCAGCCCAGCAGGAAATTACACAGTTTTATCCCCAACCGGGGTGGGTGGAGCAGGATGCGGAGGAAATCTGGGAATCGGTCCGATCGGTGATAGCGACATGTTTAGCCCAATCCGGAATCCGGCCGAGTCAGATTTCAGCCATCGGCATCACGAATCAACGCGAAACAACGGTGGTATGGGACAAGCATACGGGCAAGCCGGTTTATCGCGCCATTGTTTGGCAGTCCCGGCAAACGGCGGATATTTGCGAGCAGCTGCATGCTGAGGGACTGGAAGAAATGGTCCGGAGTAAAACGGGGCTGCTGATCGATCCGTATTTCTCGGGCACGAAGCTGGCATGGATCTTGAATCGGACGCAAGACGCAAGACAAAGAGCGGAAAAAGGAGAGCTTCTGTTTGGCACGGTGGATTCCTGGCTGATTTGGAAGCTCACGGGGGGAAGTGTGCATGTCACGGATTATTCAAACGCTTCCCGAACGATGCTTTACAATATCCATAAGTTAGCCTGGGATGACGAACTGCTCAGCCTGCTTCGGATTCCTCGCGCCATGCTGCCGGAAGTCAGACCGTCCTCTTGCATCTACGGTTATACTGCGGATGATCTGTTTAAGGGACAGTCCATCCCGATTGCCGGGGCTGCAGGGGATCAGCAGGCGGCGCTTTTCGGGCAGGCCTGCTTTGAAGAGGGAATGGCGAAAAACACCTACGGTACGGGCTGCTTTATGCTGATGAATACCGGTGAAAAAGCGGTGACCTCCAGGCATGGCCTGCTGACAACAATCGCTTGGGGGATTGGCGGAAAAGTTCAATACGCTTTGGAAGGCAGTATCTTCGTAGCGGGGTCGGCCATTCAGTGGCTAAGGGACGGACTTCGTATGATCGCTGACGCAAAGGAGAGCGAAGAGTTCGCCGTGGCTGCTGGGTCGACCGATGGGGTGTACGTGGTACCGGCTTTTGTCGGATTAGGCACGCCCTACTGGGATAGCGACGTACGAGGGGCCGTCTTTGGGCTGACCCGGGGAACAACCAAGGAACATTTCATTCGCGCCACTTTGGAATCCCTCGCGTATCAAACCAAGGATGTGCTAACAGCCATGGAGGGCGACTCGGGCCTTTCGTTAAAAGCATTGCGCGTCGACGGCGGGGCGGTCAAAAATAATTTTCTGATGCAGTTTCAAAGCGACATGCTGGGTGTGCCGGTAGACCGTCCGGTCGTCAGCGAGACGACAGCCTTAGGCGCTGCTTATTTAGCGGGCCTTGCAATCGGGTACTGGAAAGACCAGTCAGAGATTAACGCGCAATGGAGTGTGGACCGTACGTTCCGCTCGACGATGAAGGAAGCTGAAAGAGAGAAGCTGTACGGCGGATGGAAGAAAGCGGTTCATGCGGCCAGAGCTTTTAAATTGTCATAAGCCGTCTGAAATCAGACAAGATCGGTAAAATATACAGCAATAATGGTAAAGCAATGTAAATTATAAATGATATCATAGAAGTAAGAATCCTGCTGCAAAGGGATTTTAACTTACTGAATACATTCAAGGTCTTGCTTATGATTGATGAATATTGTTTTCAAATGGGGAGCTATGATCGGGTTTATGTTTATTATCATCAGGAAGAAAGGCAGATGTTGTCATGAAAATAAGCCATAAAATTGTAAATATCGCCTCCGGCGCCAATGTGTTGGAGCTGGAGACCAATGCGGCCAAGTACAGAATCATGCTTATAAACGATGAGATCGTGAGAATCCGCTGTACGTTTGACGAGCAGTTTGCGGAGGAAGCTTCGTATGCGCTGGCCATGACCGCGTGGGAAGATAAAATGGATGACCTGCTGGAAGAAAGAACCCGGGTAGCGGCCCTTCCTATCCCTTATGAAGACTTAGGCACGCATTTGCTTTTGTCGACGTCCAATTTAAAGGTTCGTGTGTACAAAGAACCATTCGCCATTGAGATCACTGATCCGAACGGTCAGGTACTGCATTCCGATTTGAAAGAAAAATCCTATGTCAAGGACAGCCTGGGCAGACTTTATCATTATTCGTGCATGGATGATGACGATTATTTCTATGGCTTTGGGGAAAAATCGGGATATCTAAACAAAACGAAACGCAGAATGCGGATGCACAATGTGGATACGCTCGGTTACGATTCAGAACTGACGGACCCTTTATACAAGCATATTCCGTTTTACATTAAATTAAACGGGAAAAGCAAAATCGCTTCAGGCTTGTTCTATCACAACTCCCATGATTCAGTGTTTGATATGGGATGTGAACGCAGCGGCTATTGGAACAAGTACTCCTATTTCTGTGCGGACGGGGGAGAACTGGATGTCTTCTTCATCCTGGGTCCTCAAATCAAGGATGTCATCCGGAATTATACCGACTTGACGGGAAAGACGATGCTGCCTGCCAAATATTCACTCGGGTATATGGGCTCCACGATGTATTATACGGAGCTGGAAAAGGATTCGGATAAGGCCATTCTGAAATTTTTGGAAAAATGCGAGCAGGAGGGCATTCCCTGCGACGGTTTCTTCTTGTCTTCCGGATATACAACCGGACAAGACGGGAAGCGGTATGTATTCAACTGGAACCGCGACAGGTTCCAAGATCCGAAGGGCTTTGTGGAGCAAATGGAGCGCAAAGGCGCTTCCCTAGCGCCTAACATCAAGCCGGGCATGCTGAAAACCCATCCTCTGTATGCCGAATTTGCCGAAGCCGGGGCCTATATCAAAGACGAGCAGGGGGAGCGGCCCGAGATCGACCGATACTGGGGAGGAGCGGCCTCATTCGTTGACTTTACGAATCCGAAAGGCAGGGAGCTTTGGAAGAAGCATCTGAAGGACGCTTATATTTCCTTGGGAATCACTTCGATCTGGAACGATAATAACGAATACGAAATAAATAATTTGGATGCGCAATGTCATTTTGAGGGCTCCGGTAAAGAAATCGGCGCATTACGGCCGATTATGCCAAACCTGATGGCATTGATGGCCAAGCAGGCCATAGCCGAGGTCGATCCCGACGTAAGGCCTTATATCGTGAATAGAGCCGGCTTTGCGGGGATACAGCGTTATGCCCAAACCTGGGCTGGAGACAACCATACGAGCTGGAAAAGCCTGAAGTTCAATATCCCGGTCATTCTTGGAATGGGCCTTTCCGGTGTCGCGAACCAAGGCTGCGATATCGGCGGCTTTTACGGACCCGCCCCGGAGCCGGAATTGTTCGTCAGATGGGTGCAGAACGGAATATTCCAGCCGCGGTTCTCCATCCACTCCTGTAACACGGATAATACCGTAACGGAGCCTTGGATGTATCCGGGCTACACCCAGTATATCCGGGATGCGATTCAGCTTAGATATCAACTGGTGCCTTACTTTTATTCGCTGTTGTTTGAAGCTTCTACAGTGGGATCTCCGGTGATGCGTCCTTTGGTCTATGAATTTCAGCAGGATGCGAAGGTGCTGGAGGAAAGCTTCGACTTTATGCTCGGCAGCTTCCTCCTGGTGGCCAATGTGCTGGAAAAGGGGGCGGAAACCAGAAGCGTTTACTTGCCGGAAGGAACGGATTGGTTTGACTGGTACACCAAAGAATGGTACCGCGGAGGACAGACGATTGAACAGAAGGTTACTTTGGGCTCGATTCCGATGTTCATCCGCAGCGGAGCGATTATCCCGATGGCGCCCGGACTCCGTAATATTCATAAGGACGTGATCGAAGAGCTTCGGCTGCTGATCGAACCGTCCGAGGAATCCAGCTTTGTGTATTATGAGGATGACGGAAAGACGAACAACTATCAAAAAGGCGATTATCTGAAAACAACCATCAGCATCCGGAACGGCAAAGAAACGAAAATCTCCTTTGTGAAAGAAGGGCGTTATGAGACGCCGCTCAAAACGGTCGTCGTCGACGTCATCTGTAAAGAAGTCGCTCCGGTTCAAGTGAAGCTCGCGGATACCAAACTCCCCATGTTTTTGGAACCGGCGGAATGGGAAGCGAGCGCGGCGGGCTGGTATTATGACATGGAACAAAAAACGGCAAGAATTAAGCATGAGTATGTGAAAGACGATTACGATTTGATCATTAATTTTGATGTGAAAGATCTGATTTCGATTTAACCATACGGATCGATTCAATAGAGGAGATAACGGCCATGGAAAATTCGTTTTCTGGCGTGCAAAGAGAAGCGCTGTTTCAAAAATTAGCTCATCAGACCTTTGACCTGCTGGTTATCGGCGGAGGCATTACGGGGTCTGGCATTGCTTTGGATGCGGTCGCCCGCGGGATGAAGACCGTGCTTGTCGAAATGCAGGATTATGCCGCCGGCACTTCGAGCCGGTCGACGAAGCTTGTTCACGGGGGACTGCGCTACCTCAAACAGCTGGAAGTCAAGATGGTGGCGGAAGTCGGTAAAGAGCGGGCTGTCGTATATGAGAACGGGCCTCATGTGACAACCCCGGAATGGATGATGCTGCCGCTGCATCAGGGGGGCACCTTCGGTAAATTCAGCACTTCACTCGGGTTAAGAGTATATGATTACCTGGCCGGCGTAAAAAGAAGCGAGCGCCGCACCATGTTAAACGCCGAAGAAACCGCGCAAAGAGAGCCCTTGGTGAAGCGGGAGGGGCTAAAAGGCAGCGGGGTTTACGTGGAGTATCGGACGGATGATGCAAGACTGACGATAGAGGTGCTGAAAGAAGCGGTTCACCGGGGGGCCTCGGCAGTCAATTATGCGGAGGTCGTAGGCTTCCTCTATACCGAAGGCAAAGTATCCGGTGTTCAAGTGAAGGATCGCATCGGGGGCGGAATTATCGAGATCTACGCCAAAAAGATCGTCAATGCCGCCGGACCATGGGTGGATACCCTCCGGGAGAAGGATAGATCCAAAGATAAGAAGCGTCTCCAGTTAACCAAAGGGATCCACCTGGTCATAGACCAGCGCCGCTTCCCGCTCCGGCAGGCCATATATTTCGACACCCCGGACGGCCGAATGATCTTTGCGATCCCCCGTGACGGCAAAACCTACGTTGGAACGACGGATACGGTATATCAAGGGGATATGGAGCACCCGCGGATGACTTCGGCAGATCGCCAATATGTCATAGACGCGATCAATTATATGTTTCCTTCCGTGAATATCACGGTCAAGGATATTGAATCCAGCTGGACCGGCCTTCGCCCCTTGATCTATGAGGAAGGGAAAAGCGCATCGGAAATATCCCGGAAAGACGAAGTGTGGCAATCCCCATCCGGTTTAATTACCATCGCGGGCGGTAAATTAACGGGATACCGGAAAATGGCGGAGATGGTTGTCGATCTGGTCGTTGATTTGTTCAAACAAGAGCACGGCGCATCTTTCCCCTCCAGCAGTACCAAAAACATGCCGATTTCGGGAGGGCAAGTCGGAGGGTCGGACCGTTTTGCGGCGTATTGCCAAAGGAAGGCCAGAGAGGGATTGGTTGTCGGCTTTACGCTGGAGCAATCGGAGCGGCTGGTCCGCAGATACGGCTCGAATATCGACCGGTTGTATACACTGGCTGCACAGCATGCTAAACAAGCTGCGGCATATCGGCTGCCGTTGGATGTGTTCACGATGCTGGAGTACGCGATTGAAGAGGAAATGGCGGTCAAGCCTGTAGACTTCTTTATCAGACGTACCGGCGCATTATTGTTTGATATCGCCTGGGTAAAGCGGCATAAAGCTTCGGTTATAGCCTATATGGCTGAAAAGCTGGGCTGGAGCGAGGAACTGCAAAAGCAATATACGGAAGAGCTGGAGAAGCATTTGCATGATGCTGTCGTTCCGGTAGATGAAGAGGCAGGCTTGCGGCAGGCATGAAACCAATCCCGTTCCACGTTGAAGTGGAGCGGGATTTTTTCATGTATTTGTATTCCTTCCATCTTGTCCGTTATATTGTTAGTATAATTTGATCAAAGATCAACCCGCTCAGGCTGCCTCTCTAAAGAGTTCCTTAGGATAGGAGTGTTATCTGTTGATTAGCGCGATCATGCTGTTCGTTCTTGCCGGATTGGCCGAAATTGGCGGAGGCTATCTGGTATGGCTGTGGCTGAGGGAGTCCAAGCCGCTTTGGTATGGCATCGTGGGGAGCATCGTGCTTATTGCGTATGGCATCATTCCCACGCTGCAGAGCTTTCCGAGCTTCGGCCGGGTTTATGCCGCTTATGGCGGGGTGTTTGTCGTGCTTGCCGTTGTCTGGGGATGGTGGATAGACAAGAAGACCCCTGACCTCTACGACTGGATCGGAGCCATCGTTTGCATCGCGGGTGTCTCTATTATGCTTTGGGCGCCTCGTCAGTGACCGTCCCCGGCTTTATCCATTTTTGTCTAATGTGGACGGCAACAAAGAGCAGCGGGATATATACATAGATAAAATAAAACCCGATTTCGCTGTACACGGCGGTAAATCGTCTAATGAGATTGCGGTCCTCTATTATATTGGTTAACAAGCCGAAACCCACTAAAAAAATCAACAGCAGGATACGCTGCTTGCACTGCACCATTTTTCTCACACCGCGGCAGGCCGACCATAAATGGAGGGTAATGGTGGGCAATACGACCAGAAGCCATAAGGAGACTACAATATATTCAAATCTTTCGATGATGGGCACTTGCGCAATCTTGAGCAGGGTTAATGTCGGCCATAAGGTATGCTTCAGCTGTCCCTCACTAAAGTAAACAAAGGTAACAATGGTCACCAAAAGGTACAGCAATATGCTGAATAAAGTTCCGTAATGGGCCCATTTTTGCGATTTTTCGGCATTTTTTATAAAGGGGTAGAACATAAATAAGGTTTCAAAGCCCTGAAACTGAAACAGCATGGACTTGGAAGATTCGAATATTTCTTTCGCCGAGTGATGGAATAAGGGGAGCAGGTTGTTAAAATGCGCAAATTCCAAAGGAGAAAATATGAGTGGAAACAGAAAAAGGAAAGGCAGTACGGCACCCCAAAAACATAACCCGGTAATCACGCGGAATCCGCTTGAAACGATGTAATAGATGAGCAGCAGAATAATAATGCTGATTTGCCATGTACTCATCAGGGGAAACATCCAAACCTGGATCACTTCAATGTACGAGCGGAATACAACAAATGCCGCAAAAAGATAGTACAGCATGATACAGAGATTAAACATTCCCCCGATCCATTGGCCAAAGCAAAATGAGTTGATATGAATGACATCGCGATTACCGGTTCCGAGAATGCGATACATCATCCAAATGACGGCTTGAATGCTTAATCCGCAGATGATGACGGACATCCAGGCATCGTAACCGGCACTCTTCGCTATGGTTCGTTGAAACGTAAGCATCCCTACATCAACCTGGCTCGAATAAATCAGAAAAAAGACGAAAAAAGGAGATACTACAAACCGTTTGTCAATGAATGGTTTCACCTTATTCCCCCGCACCCGTTTGAATAATATTCACCTTCGTATTCACTTCCGTTTTCAGTTGAGGATAAATCTCATCCTGAAATCTTTTGTAATCCCAATTTCGCGATTTTGTCCGGACTAAATCTCCAAGCCCGAGCGGATCCGTCCTATGCTTTTGGAACAGTGAAATTAAATTCCGGATGTCATCGTTAAAATGTTTGCCTATGAGCTTTTCCAGATCCCGAAGATTTTTGGTTCCGGTTAGAAGCGTTCCCGGGGGAACATCCTTGATTTCGGTGTCCATGGTTAAATCAATGGCTATTTTCGGTATGGGATCGGTCTGCACAATCGTAAAATGAACTTTTGCACTCAAATTTTTCAACTGCATCACCCCTTTATTCTTAATGTCGATTTGATAGCTCGCGTTTTTGGCACCATCCAATAACGTTTTTAAGATAAAGGACTGCCTTAAACTGATAGGCCGGATAAATTTTCCTTTCCTGAATAGAGCCAGCCCGTCGATTTTGATTTGATTCTTCTCCATGATGAAATAGGGTAAATAAGGATCCATTCCTTCCGCATATAATCTGGCCAAAAAGACGTGAAGGTTGGTTGCGGGCAAATTTCCTTTTTGTATATTGTGGACTATTTTATTGCTTAGATGGAAAGGAACATTCTCTTCTTTACTCCTTAATAAAAAGTCATCGGCAAGGTGTTCTGCAACGCCGATTTGTATCCGGCTGCCTGCTACGGGATCCCGGCTGTAGCTATATAGCACTTTATCGATTCCTCGCTTCGCAAACGTGCTTCCAAACAAAATCATGCGTAATTGGCCTATTTCGATCGGAAACGCAGATTTTGAATTTAGCCTGGGGAGGATATCATGATACGAATTCGATTCGGTCTCATATATCTTGAGCCGGCTCTTGCCCTTTTCCTCGAAAATAGGATAGATCACGGTCCCTTTAATTTTGTCATCAACTACATCGTATCCGATCCCTTGTATAACCTGAATTTTATCGACGATCCTTTGACTGGTGCACCCGGTTAGAAAAATCATGCAGCTCATCATCAAGAGAAAATAAGGGTTTATTTTTATCATAGGGAACCACTCCGGTTATTCATCAAACTCATTTTTATTTTGTTGTTCGCGGCTTGGATGATATCTCCAAATGGACCGCGTTCGTAAATGGGCCGGTCTTTTGGCAATCACCATTAAAGAAGAGCGGATGATGCTGTCTTTGAAATCGGTTGGCCGGAAGGGATATAAAGGAACAGTATAGGGTGAGCCTAATGATTCCAACCGTGAGAGATGGACGAGCAAAAAACTGATTCCTATCGCGATGCCTAATCCGCCCCATATCGAAGCAAATATAATTAAGGGAAAACGCAGAAAGCGTATGGTGTTCGACATTTTAAAAATAGGCGTAGTAAAGGAAGCCAGGGCGGATAAAGCCACGATAATCAGCAGTACATTGCTTGTCAGGGCAGCCTCGACGGAGGCCTGCCCTATAACGATACCGCCTACGATACCGAGTGTTTGTCCTACTTTTGCAGGTAACCGGGCTCCGGCTTCACGTAAAAGCTCAATCGTAATTTCCAAAAAGAAGACCTCTAACACAGGCGGAAAAGGAACGTTATGACGCGAAAAGTTAAGGGGACCCAGCAAAACCCTTGGAATCATTTCATAATGGTAGGTTAGAACGGCGATATAGATGGAGCTGGCAAAGATGGAGAACAAAGCCCCGAAAATACGTATTACGCGAAAAAAAGAAGCAAGTAACCAAGGTAAATAGTAATCTTCAGGTGAGATAAAAAAATCCAGCAGTGTGGCAGGGGCCGTGATGGCATATGGCGATCCGTTGCTGAGCACAGCCACCTGTCCGGTAATGAGTGACCAGACCGCTCTGTCGACACGTTCCGTGGTCAAAGCCAGCGGAAAGGGCGTCAAGCTATTGTCGGATATAATTTGATGAAGCTGGGAGGAATCAAAAACAACATCATAATCAATATTTTGCAGTCGTTCGGTCATCGTTTGCACATGGTGTTCATTCGTCACGCCTTCAATATAAATGATGATCACTTTCGTATGGGACATCGATCCGATATTCATTTCTTTGATGATGAGTTGGGATGAATTGATGTGCTGTCTTAATAAATGAATATTAATCTCAATATTTTCGACAAAGCCGATCTTGGGCCCTACGACACTGAATTCATTTTCAGCTTCGTTCTGATCACGAAGCCCGGTATTTTCATGAAATAATTGGATCATGGCGCATCTGCGGTCAGATGCTTTGAGCTGCAGCATCCCGTATCCCTGAAGAAGCTTGGACTCGATCATCTCTGTATCCTCTGTAATCACAATATCTTCAATAGGAATGATATTCGTGATATCGTCAATCCGGTGAATATCGCTTTGCTGCAAAGCCAGCTCCCGGAACACTTTCAACACACGTTCCTGCAGTTTTTGATGATCAACAAGAGTTCGGTAATAAGAGATAATCAAATATCCTTTTTCGTTCGTCAGAGAAAATTGTCTGAAATCGCTTGATCGTTTAAGCAGGGTTAATAAGTCGTCCATACTTTGGGGGGTTGCCGGTTGCTGCTTATGCTTATTGTTTTGAAGCCATTTTTTGAAAAACATTTCACCACTCCCAAGGTAAAAAATCAATGATTATCTATAGGATGATGAACTTGGAATTTAATTATGTATGCTCAGCCTTATAATTAAGCTTCTGCTTCATATGCTCCTCCAGGGTACAGGTATGTTGAGAGTCCAAGTATTTATCGGGAGACGAGTTCCGCCAATTCGGGTATAATGAACCTATATGGGTATGGGAGGATGACGGTCATGAATTACGATGATGACATTAAAAGACGCCTGCGCCGGGTGGAAGGACAGGTTCGCGGTGTGTTGAAGATGATAGAAGAAGAGAAAAATTGCAAGGATGTCGTCAGTCAATTGTCGGCGGTGCGCAGTGCGGTGGATAAAGCGATGGCTTATATCGTAGCAGTCAATCTGGAACAATGCATTCTTGAAGAAAAGGAATCCGGCAGAGACACCGGCAAGCTGGTTCAAGAGGCCGTGGAACTGCTGATCAAGAGCAGGTAACGTCTTACGCCGCAGTCCAAACCAAAATTCTGCCGGGCAAACGGAAAAACCTTTGTTTGAATCCCCCATCATACGAATCCATTACGGCAGGCCACCCTGTCTGCAAAGCAAGCTTTACTCGAAGGATGGCCCGCTTTCGTTTTTTATCTCAGCAGCTTAATAAACTCCCGCATGAAGCCGGGCAGGTCGGGCCAAGCGCGGCCTGAAACCAGATTTCGGTGCGTATGTAATCCTTCATCAATATAAGTCGCCCCGCATACCGTCACATCAGGCTTGCAATTTGTAAACGCAGTGTATTCCCGGCCTTTCATTACATCCGGAATGACCGTAAGAATCTGCGCCGCATGGCAGATCGCGCCCACAGGTTTATCCTGCTCAAAAAAGTGGCGGACAATCTTCGGCAGCGCTTCATTCATACGGATATATTCCGGAGCGCGTCCTCCCGGAATGATTAAGCCGTCATATTGCGCGGGATTCACATCTGCAAAAGCCGTATCGGATTGAATGCCGTAAGCGGGTTTTTCCACGAACGTTTCCATATCGTCAATAAAATCGTGGCTTACGGTATGCAGCTTTTTGACAGAAGGGGAAGCGATCGTGACATCAAATCCTTCTTCGAGGCAGCGGTAATACGGATAAAATATTTCGAGAGCTTCTACCGCATCTCCGGAAACAATCAGCACTTTTTTGCTCAAAACATAACCTCCATTCGTTATACACCCAGAAATAGAAGCAAATGTACCTGCTTCAATACCTCTTATCATGCTTGTAAATGTAAAAACCTATGCGCGTTTTTTGTGTATAGCAGCGGTGAACCTGGGGATTATAGGTTTATAACAACTCCGCAGAAAACAAAGGATAGTGACAATAATGGAAAAAGACTGTGATTTTTCTTCTCTGAAATTGGAGCTCAAAGAAAAAATTCAAACCCTTATAGGCAAAATGCAGCAAACGTTAAATGGATTGGACGAAGAAGAGACCTGCATTTTAAACGAGTTCGGACAAATAGGCGGAGAAATCAACAGGATTGAATCGCTTGCCGCATCCTTTTATTTGAAATGTTATATATCTTCTTATACCGACAAGTACTCCGAAATATCGTATTCCGTCCGGAATCTCTCTCAACGGCGGCATGGTGCCCTTATTGTAATCCAACGGGAGGATGCGCTTGAACGGCTGATTACACCGGGTGTTTCCATTGATGCAAACTTAACCTGCTCTTTATTGGAATCTGTCTTTGTGCCGGGAGGGCCTTTGCATGACGGAGCCGTTCTGGTACAGGGGAATAAAATTGCCTCCGCGGCAAATGTGCTCCCATTAACGAATCTGGTGACAGACCGGAAGCTTGGCACCAGGCATCGGGCCGCACTGGGGCTGACGGAACGAAGTGATGCGTTTGTCATCGTCGTTTCTGAAGAGACCGGGAAGGCGTCTTTCAGCATTGAAGGAAATATGTATGCTTTTGCCACGGAATCATCAGATTAAAAAATTCGCATAGGTATTATTTTTTATCATAAAAGATTCAGGCGATCGATACTTCGGTGCTTCACTGGAGGCGGTCGCCTGTTTGTTTACATCGCAATCCAAATGTAAAAGAACACCTTTCGGTGTCCTTTGTCCTGACAGTCAATATCCATCCGTACGTTGTCCCAATTCTTCCGCCAGTTCCATGGACGTTCTGGCGGTGTCGGAGCCCATATGAGACGGGTCGGCTTTTGCCTTCGCAAGCCCTTCCGCAACCCGGCTGCCATACTCGGGATCGGCAAGGGTGAAATGCTCGATCATCTTTTGTTGGATCTGAGGATTGCACACCTTCAAGGCGTCGACCAGGTTGCTGATTAATTCATCGCGTTCCCATGGCTCGAATTTGCGATACGTTTCTCCCGCTTGTTTAAAGTCATTGGCTCGTTCGATTCTTTGCCGGACCAGCTTCGCGTTATAGGCAGGCTGATGTTCTTTGCCCCGTCTGGTTACCTCCTGCAAGCCGCCCAGGGAGGAAGGCTCATAATTGACGTGGGGAGACTGTCCGGGTGCCCGATCGACGAAATACGTCATTTGACCGTCGCGCTGATTGGTGGCTACCCGCTTTTTGGGCGCATTGATAGGAAGCTGCAAATAATTGGTGCCCACCCGATAGCGCTGCGTATCGGAATAGGAGAAGGTGCGTCCTTGAAGCAGCTTGTCATCGGAGAAATCAAGTCCGTCGACCAATACGCCCGTGCCGAAAGCCGCCTGTTCCACTTCGGCAAAATAATTTTCCGGATTTTTATTGAGCACCATTTTACCGACCGGAAGAAAAGGAAATTGTTCACGGTCCCATAGTTTGGTCGGATCCAGAGGATCATAATCGAGCTCGGGATGCTCGTCATCGCTCATCATTTGAACGTACAGCTCCCATTCCGGATAATCGCCGCGCTCGATCGCTTCATAAAGGTCTTGCGTAGCATGACTGTAATTTTTTGCTTGGATGGCCTCGGCTTCCTTTTGGGTCAGATTGCGGATGCCAAGCTTGGGTTCCCAGTGATATTTAATTAAAACCGCTTGCCCTTCCGCATTGACCCATTTGTAGGTGTTGACGCCGGAGCCCTGCATCTCTCTGTAATTCGCAGGTATCCCCCACGGAGAGAAGACGAAAGTAATCATATGGGTCGCCTCCGGCGAATTCGAGACAAAGTCAAACATCCTTTCCGGATTTGAAATTTCGCTGACGGGGTCAGGACGGAAGGCATGTATCATATCCGGAAACTTCAACGGATCGCGGATGAAAAATATTTTCAGGTTATTGCCGACCAAATCCCAGTTTCCATCCTCCGTATAGAACTTTACGGCAAAACCGCGCGGGTCGCGGAGCGTTTCGGGCGAATGCCTTCCATGTATGACCGTGGAGAACCTGACGAATACGGGCGTCCGCTTCCCGGCTTCCTGAAAAAGCTTCGCGCGGGTGTATTTGGCGATCGGCTCATCTCCTACCTTGCCGTAGGCTTCAAAATAGCCATGGGCGCCTGCTCCGCGCGCATGAACGACTCTTTCCGGAACCTTTTCGCGGTCAAAATGGGATATTTTTTCAAGCAGGTGGTAGTTCTCCAGAGTTACGGGACCACGGCTGCCTACGGTTCGTACGTTTTGATTATCGGCTATGGGATGGCCTTGGCGGTTTGTTAAAGTCATCTCATTCTCATTCGTACCCAACCTTTGATCGGCAGGCCCGCCCGTGCCCTCTATATTTGTTCCGCTGGTCATATTTCCATCCATCAAATCCAACCTCCATTGTGATCGTTGTACAGAACCATGTTTTGCCTTTGAAGCTGTTTTTATGCATTTAAGTTTTTCGTTCCGAACCGATATAATGAGAATAGTCACACATCCTTTACAGACGGAGACAGGGGAAATATGAAAAAAACCAGATATCAAAATTATGACGGCGTACAAAATACACATACATTTTCTGATATGGTCCGATGGTACAAAGAGAGAAAAGCCAAAATAAAAGATTTATCCACACTCATTCCTCAGGCGGAACATAAGGACATAAAGAGAATACAAGAAAACCGGACTTCATTTTCTATTACCTGGATAGGGCACTCCACCTTTTTGATTCAAATGCAGGGACTGAATATTTTAACGGATCCGGTATGGGCCAAGCGGATGGGCTTTGGCAGCAGATTGACAGAGCCGGGCATTCCGATCGGACAGCTTCCGGAAATCGACATCGTTTTAATATCCCACGGCCACTACGACCATCTGGATTTCGGCTCGATCAGGAAGCTCAAAGGATCGCCTGCATTTTATGTTCCGATAGGATTGAAACGGGCCTTTACCCGCAGAGGGTACCGTAACGTCATTGAAGCGAGTTGGTGGGACCGGTTTACGCATAACGGGGTAAGCCTCTCTTTTGTACCTGCACAGCATTGGACAAGAAGAACGCTGTCCGACATCAATACGTCTCATTGGGGAGGATGGATTGTAGAGCATCCGAAGACGAACCAATCGGTTTACTTCGTAGGGGATACCGGCTACTTCAGAGGGTTTAAGGATATAGCCGACCGTTATGAGCTGGATATTGTCTTAATGCCTATCGGAGCCTACGAACCGGAGTGGTTTATGTCTATTTCCCATATCAATCCGGAGGATGCGGTCAAAGCCTTCCTGGAACTGAAGGGCAAGACGTGTATTCCGATGCATTACGGGGCGTACCGGCTTGCGGACGATACAGGACCGGAAGCTTTGGAACGGCTGTTTAAAGAATGGGACCGGCTGCGGTTAAATAAGGATAGGTTAAAAGTGATGGCATTGGGCGAGTCATATTGGATCACTTAGCATCATGCAGATAACCCCGCTTCTTTGGAGGCGGGGTTACGCTTTAAAAATTAATTACTTGACACAAATTTATTATTAATATATATTAGCTTACATAAAGTAACTATATAAATTATACGTAAGGAGGGGGTTGAGTTATGGTTCCGGCTTTATTTTTAGCGCACGGGTCGCCGATGCTCGCCATAGAAGATACGGTCTACAGCGGCTTTCTGAATACCTTGTCCCGGCAGGTGCAGCCCAAGGCGATCGTGATTTTTACCGCGCATTGGGAAAGCGAGGTTCTCACCATTTCGTCCCTGGACGGCACATACGACACCATTTACGATTTCGGCGGATTTCCCGATGCGCTGTATCAGATTAAATACCCGGCCAAAGGTTCTACAACCATCGCCTCAAAGGTCGAAGAGCGGTTCCAACAACAGGGAATCCCGGTGAAAAAGGATACATCAAGAGGGCTGGATCACGGTTCATGGACTTTATTATATCGCATGTATCCAAAAGCCGATATTCCGGTGGTGCAAATTTCCGTTCATCCCTATCTGTCGCCGGACAAACAATTCCGGATTGGCGAATGCCTTCGGGAGCTGGGAGAAGAAGACATTCTGGTGATCGGCAGCGGGGTAACCGTTCATAATTTAAGGATGATTCATTGGGGGCAATCGGCTCCTGAGCCCTGGGCTATTGCGTTTGATGACTGGCTGATAGATAAGGTAGAAAAAAGAGACCTGGAGTCGCTTTTCAACTATGAAAAGCTTGCTCCGTATGCCCGTCAGGCTGTGCCCAGACCGGAGCATTTCGTTCCGTTTTTTATTGCGATGGGCAGTGGAAATCCGCAAAACACACCGAAGGTCATTCATCGAAGCTATGACCATGGAACATTAAGTTATTTAAGCTATCAATTTTGATGAAACGTCTATTTCTTGGGGGAGTATGAATCAATGAGTACAAAACATGAAGCGGGTTCGCTTATTTTGAGATTGGTACTGGGGATTTCTTTCCTGGTTCACGGATGGATCAAGTTTCAGAGCGGTATCGATAACATCGCCGGATGGTTCCAAAGTATCGGCCTGCCCGGATTTGCCGCTTATGCCGTGGCCGTCATTGAACTGGTTGGCGGTATAGCGCTTATTGTTGGAATCGGGACCCGTATCGTATCGGTATTGTTTGCTCTGATTATGGTAGGGGCCATCCTATTGGTGAAATTGGCGGCAGGCTTTGCCGGGAATGGCCAAATGCCCGGCTATGAATTGGATTTGGCTTTTCTGGCCATGGCGATTTATCTCGCATTGAACGGAAGCCGTTTATACTCGTTGGGAAGCCTGTTCGGCTCAAATCCAAAGAATGCTGCTTAAAAATCGTAATCATACAGATGGAGGTTCTTGCCCATGGGCGGGGCCTTTTCTTTTTTAGTGAGATCGCGGTCTCCCGTCCATCTGTTTGACATTGGCTTCAATAAGGTATATGATTTACCATGAACTAATTAAAAATTAGTAACCTATTTTTAATATGAATATGGGGAGGATATGGCTTTTTGGTGCTCTAGTGCTCTAATGCGGATGTGAAGGGGGGAATCCTATGACTCTTAAAATCAAAGTCTATTCCGATTACGTATGTCCGTTTTGTTATATAGCGGAGGTTCCGTTGGAAGAGGCCGTCAAAGGCAAGGATGTAGAGATCGAATGGATGCCTTTTGAGCTCCGTCCCTATCCAAACCCTACGCTTCGGCCGGAAGACGAATATTTACCCAGCGTTTGGAACCAGTCTGTGTATCCCATGGCGGCCCAATACGGTTTGCAAATGGTATTACCCAAGGTTTCGCCGCAGCCGTATACCCATTTGGCGTTTGAAGGGTATCAATATGCCAAGGAGCATGGGAAGGGCAATGCCTACACGCATCGGATGTTCAAGGCCTTTTTCCAAGAGGAGCGGGATATCGGTAAAATCGATGTGCTGACCTCATTGGCCGGTGAGCTGGGGCTGAATGAGCAGGAATTCCGCCAGGCTTTAGAAACCCGCAAATATCGGGAAATTCACCGGAAGGCCTTGGAGCATGCGGTTCAAGAGGCGCAAATTACAGCCGTTCCTACGATGGTGATTGGAGAAACGATCCTTCAAGGGGTCCGTTCCAAAGCATCGCTCGAAAAGGTTATTGAAGAAGAGCTTGCGAAGAAGCCGAGGCTGCTGGATTTTGCCGAAGGCATGGCCTGCGGAATCGATGGCTGTTAATCCGCGCCCGATGGCAGGCCGGAATAGCATTCAAACCGGCAGCAAAGAATAGCAATTGCATTTTGTCTTAAGACGAAAAAGGAGGCCCTATAGATGAAAGAACAGTTTAAGCCGTTATTCGAATCCTTTACTCTCAGAAGCGGAATTCATTTGAAAAATCGCGTGGTTCTTGCTCCGATGACCAATTTCTCCTCCAATCCTGACGGTACGTCACGGACGATGAAATAAAGTATTACATCCGCAGATCCTCGGGAGTCGGTATGGTCATTACGGCATGTACGTATGTAACGGCCAACGGCAAAGGGTTTCCGGGAGAATTCGGTGCGGACACCGACGAGATGATCCCCAGCTTACGCCGCCTGGCCACTGCAATCAAAGAGCAAGGCGCCAAAGCCGTATTGCAAATCTTCCACGGCGGCCGGGCATGTCCGCCGGAATTAGTGCCTAACGGCGATATCGTCAGCGCAAGCGATGTAGCCATGAACCAGGAAGGCGCCAAAGCCCCCAGACCGCTTACGGATTCGGAAGTGGAGTCGATTGTCAAGGCCTTTGGAGAAACCACGCGAAGAGCGATTGAAGCCGGATTTGACGGCGTAGAGATCCATGGAGCGAACGGTTATTTGATTCAGCAATTTTTCTCACCGCATACGAACCGCCGGACCGACCGCTGGGGCGGCAGCGTTGAGCAGCGCTTGAGCTTCCCTCTGGCCGTTGTGAAGGAAGTCAAGAAAGCCGTGGCTTTGCATGCCAAGGAGCCGTTCATTGTAGGCTACCGTTTTTCACCGGAAGAAGAGGAGACGCCTGGTATTACGATGGCGGAAACCTTGGTATTAGTGGATGCTCTGGCGGATCAGGAGCTTGACTATCTCCACGTTTCTCTGATGGATTTCTGGTCAAAGCCAAGACGTGGAGTAGAGGATACAAGATCCCGTATCGAAATCATCAAAGAACGCGCAGGAGATCGGGTGCCTGTGATTGGGGTAGGCTCGATCCATACCGCGGCTGATGCGGCGAAGGCTTTGAGCGTCGTTCCTCTGGTCGCACTCGGACGTGAATTAATCGTAGAACCGGATTGGGTAGAAAAAGTGGAGCAGGGCCGCGAAAGCGAAATCGCGACGACCCTGACAAAGGACGATCAGCAGCGTTTGGTCATTCCCGACCCGCTTTGGCAAGCGATTATAAACACACCGGGATGGTTCCCTGTCGTTGAATCTTCCTCTAAATAAAAATAGACCCGCAAGCTGCCGGCTTGCGGGTCTATTTTTTTACCTGATATGAGGTTCTCTTAAGGAGCAAGCTGCTGTATGCATTCGGGAACATCGTTCCTGGCATTTCCTACTAATGAAGGAACAGGATAGGCCTTCATTTCCTCTGCAGGATAAGGTTTGAGAAGAGGCATAAGCGCCGCCTCCGGGTCGTGTATATTCCTGTTTAACCAAACGGCCTCATCCTGCGGGCTTAAAATCACCGGCATCCGGTGATGAATGCCGGCAACCAGCGAATTCGCCTGTGTTGTAATAATGGTACAGCTATTGATCTTCTGCCCATCGGGAGCAATCCATGTTTCGTACAGGCCGGCCATGCTAAAGAGCTTTCCCGATTTCAGCATGATTCTCATCGGCTGCTTGCCCGCCTCCGTCTTTTTCCACTCAAAAAAGCTGTCTGCAGGAATCAGGCATCTTTTTCTTGCAAACGGAACTTTAAATGCCGGCTTGTCCTTCAAGGTTTCGGCGCGGGCATTGGCGAGCGCCGTTTTATCGTCTTTGGACCAAGAGGGAATGAGCCCCCACTTCAACGGTCCTATCCGGTTATGGACCCCGTCGTTGATGACGGCTAAAACCGTCTGGGAAGGACTGATGTTGAACCGGGGTTGATGCCGGACCGAACCGGATAAGCTGGAGTAAAAATGGACCATCAATTCATCCAACGTAACGGTAAGCGTATATCTGCCGCACATAAAGCCTCCGTCATACCACAGTGGTTTTCTGTCTATTATACTACAGCCCCCTGTTCTTTTTGAAATGGAGTTTAGATTTTCTATAATTCGGAAACCATATGGGCAATAGGAGAGCTATAAGAGGTGGTGTGTATATGAAGGACCCGACATTTGCTATTCGGATTAATGACCAGGAATATACCTGTACCCCGAATCAAACGATTTTGGAGGTAGCCAAAGCGAACGAGGATTACATCCCGCACGTCTGTTATCATCCCAACTTGGGTGCGATTCAATCGTGCGATACGTGTATGGTGGAAGTAGACGGTGAATTAAAACGGGCCTGTGCCACTCCGGCTGTACCCGGGTTAAAGGTCTACAGCAAGTCCAAGCGGGCCAAGGACGCCCAAATGGAGGCCATGCAGCGGATTTTGGAAAATCATGAGCTGTACTGTACCGTTTGTGACAATAACAACGGGAACTGCACCGTACATAATACGGCGGAATATTTGCAGGTCGAGCATCAAAAATACGAATTTTCGCCGAAACCTTACCCTCCGGACAACTCGCATCCTTTTTATCGCTATGAGCCGGATCAATGCATCCTTTGCGGCCGGTGCGTTGAAGCGTGCCAGGATCTGCAAGTGAATGAAACGTTAACGATTGACTGGAGTCTGGAAAAACCGCGGGTCCTGTGGGATAACGGGGTTCCTATCGATCAGTCCTCCTGTGTGTCGTGCGGACACTGCGTAACCGTATGCCCGTGCAATGCGTTAATGGAAAAATCCATGCTGGGTGAAGCGGGGTATTTGACGGGGCTCCCGAATACTCTCCTTTTGCCGATGATTGATTTGACCAAAAATGTGGAACCGGGGTATCAGGAGATCTTTGCCATCTCGGAAGTCGAAGCGGCGATGAGGACATCCCGCATCAAGCGGACCAAGACCGTTTGTACCTATTGCGGGGTCGGGTGCAGCTTTGAAGTGTGGACCAAAGACCGGAAAATTCTCAAAATCGAGCCGCAGGCGGAAGCCCCGGTCAACGGAATTTCGACATGCATCAAAGGCAAGTTCGGCTGGGATTTTGTCAACAGCGAAGAGAGATTAACGAAGCCGTTAATTCGCAAAGGGGATACGTTTGTCGAGGCGACATGGGATGAGGCTCTGACCTTGATTGCCGGCAAAATGAAAGAAATGAAGGAAACGTATGGCCCCGATTCGATCGGCTATATTGCTTCCTCGAAATGCAGCAATGAGGAGAATTTCATCTTTCAAAAGTTTGCCCGGGCTGTGATGGGAACGAACAACGTAGATAACTGCTCGCGTTATTGTCAGTCTCCGGCTACGGCGGGGCTGATGCGTACAGTGGGAATCGGCGGCGATTCCGGAACCATTGTGGATATTGCCAGTGCGGAATTGGTGTTGGTGGTCGGAGCGAACCCGGCGGAATCTCATCCTGTACTGGCTACGCGGGTCAAACGGGCTCATAAGCTCCACGGCCAGAAATTGGTGGTCGTCGATCTTAGAAAGCATGAATTGGGGGAGAGAGCGGACCTTTTTCTTCGCCCCAAACCGGGCAGCGATTTAATTTGGCTGTCTGCTGTGACCAGGTACATTCTGGAGCAAGGATGGGAAGATAAAGAATTCCTCAACCAACGGGTGAACGGTTTCGAGGAATACATAAAATCCCTGGACCTATACACGCTGGATTATGCAGAAGAGCAAACCGGACTAACCAAAGACGAGATCGTTCGAATCGCAACCATGATTCATGAGTCCAAAGCGACGTGTATTTTATGGGCCATGGGGATTACCCAGCATATGGGGGCGACGGATACCAGCACGGCGATATCCAATCTGCTGCTAATTACAGGAAATTATGGGCGCCCAGGTACAGGGGCCTATCCTCTGCGGGGACATAACAATGTTCAGGGGGCTTGTGATTTCGGGACGATGCCGGCATGGTTTCCGGGCTATGAGGCTGTACAAAACGACACCGTCCGGGCCCGGTATGAGCGGGCATGGGGCGTGAAGCTTCCGGAAAAACCGGGTATGAACAACCACCAGATGGTCGAAGGGATTCATGACGGCAAGCTGAAGGCCTTGTATTTGTTCGGGGAAGATATGGCGCTTGTCGATTCCAACTCGAATCACGTGCAGGCCGCATTCGAAAAGCTGGAATTTTTCGTGGTTCAGGATATTTTCTTTTCCAAAACCGCCCAGTTTGCCGATGTGGTGCTTCCCGCGGCGCCAAGTCTTGAAAAGGACGGGACATTCACCAACACGGAAAGAAGGATTCAGCGCTTTTACAAGGTGTTCGAGCCTCTTGGCGATTCCAAGCCCGATTGGGAAATCATTCAAGAGATGGCTAACCGTCTTGGGGCTAATTGGAACTACAAGCATCCGTCCGAGCTGATGGATGAGGCGGCAAGCCTCGCGCCTGTTTTTGCAGGGGTCAGTTATGAACGGCTGGAAGACTGGAAGAGCCTGGTGTGGCCCGTGGCGGCCGACGGAACGGATACACCTCTGTTATACACGGAGAAGTTCGCGTTTCCCGACGGAAAGGCCAGATTGTTCCCGGTGGAATGGACACCGCCGTATGAAGCTGGAGAGGAATTCGATTTGCATTTGAACAACGGCCGATTGCTTGAGCATTTCCATGAAGGAAACATGACCTACAAATCCAAAGGGATATCGCATAAGGTGCCTAGCGAATGGGTGGAGGTATCGCCTGAACTGGCTAAAGAACGCGGCATTGATCATGGCGCATTGGTTCGTCTTACCTCGCCCTATGGCAAAGTGGAGGTGCGGGTGGAGGTGACGGACCGGGTGAAAGGCAATGAATTGTATATGACGATGAATTCGGCGGAAGACCTGTCTGCGGTGAATCGTTTGACGAGCAGCTATCACGACCGGATTACGCACACGCCGAATTTCAAAGAAATGGGAGTGAAGATGGAAGTATTGGAACCGAAGGGGAAGCGGCCGCTTCCGCCCGTGAACCATCGTTTTGGGCATCGTGTACCGCAGCTCGGCGTAAAGATAGAGGAAAAGTGGAAGCGTTCCGACTATACGCCGATTCCGGAGATCATTGACGGGGGGGACAGCCGTGGCGAAGGCGATTACCAACATTGAAAAGCACATACCCGATCAGGCGGAGAAAGAGGCACAAGCGGTTCGGCACATCGTACAAGCTGCCGCGGGCTCTCCCGAGCCGCTGGTCAAATTGCTGGATATCCTCCAGGAACTGGACCGGCTGGGCGTGCTGGATGCGATTCAGGGAATATTGAAAAACAGCGAACAAATCGCTTCCATCGGGATCCATCAGTTGAATAAACCCGGTGCTCATCGAATCATAAAGAATGCGATAGGGGCCGTTCAATTTTTGAGCCGATTGGATCCGGACAAGCTTCAAACGATTTTTCACGGCTTGTCCGCCGGCGTAGAATATGCCGCCGACGATTCGCCAACCAAGAAGCAGGGATTATGGGAGATCATCAAAACATTGCGCGAACCCGAAGCCGGCGCATCGCTATCCATGATGACGAAATTTTTGCAGGGGATGGGCAAAGGGCTGAAGGAATCTCAGTAACGGTGATGAACGGGGTGCAGCAGACATGATTACAAAAACGGTAGTCATTCAAGGTATGGATGACCAGGAGGATGTCAATAAAGTCCGACGCGCCCTGCATGAGGTTTGGGGTGTCGACAGCGTGGAGGTCAGCTTAAGTAAAAAAAAGGCTACATTTACCTATGACGAGACGGCTGCCTCCTTTCGTGATTTCGAGCAGGCCGTTCATGAATTGGGGTATGAAATCAAGACGGAGGATGGCGTTGCGGAATAACATTTGCATGATTGACGTACCCGAAATATGGCAGGAGGAAATGACGTATGCCCATCATCTGTGAAGTTTGCGGAAGTATCGAAGATTCCGGGGAGTGGATTGCTCCAAACGATCATCTCCACGTTTGTGCAAATTGTGTGACGGATCGGCAGCCGCCTGACCTATCCGGGCTGCAGGATGAGGAAAAATAGCGCAGTGATAAGGAAAAGGGCTGCTCAAGCGTGAGGCAGTCCTTTTTGCACTTGCATAAACTAATAATGTTAGTTATATTAAAACTAATATCATTAGTTTTTGTGACAAGGAGATGGTTCCATGAGAATCATTCGGGAAAATAGCTTATACCAATTGACGTTTTTGTCCCGCATTTTCCCCGTGAACTGTTATTTGGTGGAGGAAGATGACGGTTTGACGCTGGTGGATGCCGCACTGCCTTACAGCTCAAAGGGAATTATGCAGGCGGCCGCTCAGATCGGCAAGCCGATCACCCGGATCGTATTGACCCATGCGCATGATGATCACGTAGGCGCTCTCGACGCGCTCAAACAAGTGCTTCCCGATGTTCCCGTGCATATTTCCGCAAGGGATGCGCGGCTGCTTGCCGGAGACCGCACGTTGGAGCCCGGCGAGCCGGATACCCCAATTCGCGGCGGCATCTCGGGTAAAGTTCGGACGAGGGAGGACGTTCGTCTTCAGGAAGGAGACCGGATCGGTTCACTGCTTGCTGTAGCGGCGCCGGGGCATACGCCGGGCTCGATGGCTTTTCTCGATACGCGCACGCATGCGCTCATCGCCGGCGATGCCTTGCAGACCAGGGGCGGTATTGCGGCAGCCGGACAGCTTCGGCCATGGTTCCCTTTTCCTGCCTGGGCTACATGGAATAAGCAGGCGGCGCTAGAGAGCGTACTCAAGCTGAGGGACTACCGTCCTTCGCTGCTTGCGGTGGGTCACGGACGCATGCTGAGGGAGCCCGAAGCCGCTATGGATCGCGTTATTGCTGAAGCAGGCGGAATCTGAAGCATCATCAATCGTTCTAGTAAAGGAGCAAATGGTATGTCCCCAAGAATCGGCCTCGACTTGCCAACCATTATACAAGCCGCTGCAGAAATTGCCGATACGCAAGGCGTCGATGAAGTGACTCTGGCCTCGCTTGCCGGCAAATTAAAGATTCGCCCCCCGTCGCTCTACAATCATGTGAACGGGCTTCACGACTTGCGCAAAAAGCTCGCGATCCATGGCCTCGAGCAGCTCCGCATCGTATTGACGCGCGCTGCGGTAGGACGCGCAGGAGATGAGGCGGTGCGAGCGCTCGGTGAAGCTTATGTAGCTTTTGCCAAAACCCATCCCGGATTGTATGAAGCGACCCTTCGCGCGCCCGAGCCGCAGGACCCTGACGTCCAAAAGGCGGGAGCGGAAATCGTGGATCTGGTCGTACGCGTGCTGAGGGCTTACGATCTGGAGGGGGAAGCGGCGCTTCACGCTGTACGAGGCTTGCGCAGTATTCTCCACGGCTTCGCCTCGCTTGAGCAGCGTGGAGGCTTCGGACTCCCGCTCGACCTCCATGTGAGCCTTCGTTTTTTGCTCGATACCTTTTTGGCCGGAATCCATAAAATGAAACCGGGCGGGAAAACATTCGGATGAGTTTTCGTTTCCTTTGTAGCGGGCTAGGTGCAGAAATTGTATAATATGGATGTATCTGCAGGGTAAAATAGGAAGGGTGAGTTTAATGAATCCGCAAACGGCTAGATTGTTAAACCTTATACAGTTGATATCCGAGATCGGAATTGCTGCCGGTTATTTGATCGGTATGATTCCTTTGGCATACGCCTGGTCGGGTACTTGGGTCGTTCCGCTGGCGGTCGTTAACTTGATCATTGCGTTATTGACCTCTAATGGAACCCTCGTGATGACCATCATTAATGTCGTGCTTTCACTGGTCAGCTGGATTCCGATTGTCGGCTTCGTGACCCGGATCGGCGGGAGCATCGTATCCGTCATAAACATCATGAACCTCCGCCAGCGTGTCTAAAGGCTCCGGCCTTCAGACGCTGTCGGGTGGCCGATTACGTTTTTGCGGCCAAGCTTTCTGTGGACCGAATGGTTCTTGCCCGAAAGGCTTCTACAAGAAGCTTTTCTTTTTTTTTGCGCCTTTTTTTACGGCGTATGGGGATAAGGCGGGCAAATCCGCCACCGGCAGAACACCGGAAACGGATAATACTTAATATTTTGGTTACGTTATAAACATCATCCAGTATGTTAGGAGTCAGACGATGATCAGTAACCGCGAACTGAAAGGCCAGATGGATCAATTAGCCGAACAAAACCAGTATTTGACGGAAGAACTGGAGCAAATCAAGGCATTATTGAAACAGCAGGCGAAAAAAAATCAAGGACAACAAGCTTCTAACCAAGATTCACAGGATAGCGGCGGAAGCTCCGCCAGTTCCGGGGGTTCCAATGGCAATAGCATCTCCGATCTGGCCAACGATTTCAGCAAGCTCAAAGATTTAACGAGCCAATTGGAGAACAAGATGAACAATTATATTGCCCAGCAATCCTCCACTAAGCCGATGAGCGACGAAGATGCCGTCAATCTCATCTTAACGATGATGAACGGGATGATCGACTGGTCGATGGACCTCCTTTCGAGGTCGTCCAATTCATCGAATTCACAGCAATAGAACCGCTCACGGCTGACCGTCCCCGTCAAGGGGACGTTTTTTTTATGCGGCTCCGCTGCCTGACGACTGCGCTGCCAAGCCGATTTTCAATCCAGCATCCGCCGAGTGCATGGATTCAGCCGCTTCACTCAATATTCCATGGTGATGACCGGAACGCCCAAGGTGACTCTCTGTTTGCCCGTGTCGGAATGTTCATGGACGGCTGCCTGAAGGTTCATTTGCCGTTCTCCCGTAAGCAGTCGGGCCTTAAGATCGCGAGAAAAATAAGAGACGCTGACCGTCCCGTTGTCCGTATAGCGTTCTACTTCTGCCGCATTCAACAGCTGCGGCAGCCGCTGCAGAAATTCGCCTGCAGCCGCATGTTTTCCCCGCAGCTCCCCTTGAACCATCACATTCCACTGGACCGGCATGTTCAAGGAAGCCATTTTTTGCTCAAGCTCTTGCTGCAGCTCCAAAATGTGCGCCAACCCTGTTTCGCTATCCGTTTCCAGGCTGAGGACAAGGTACGCTGACCGGTCCTGCAGGGTGCCCGTATAAAGCAAGGAAAGCACTACGTCATGCAGTGTCTTCGTCGTTTTGTATGCCAGATGATCGGCCTCATGCGCAAGCTGATGATTGACAGGCAGACCGAATACCGTGCTTAATTCCGCGGCTGTCTCGGCAAAATCCTCTTTATTTATGAACGTGGAATAAGGGCTGAATTGTTTGATAAGCACCTTTTTATTACCTTCCATGACCCGGTCGGATAACGATAGCAGCCGCTGAGCGTCAGATTTCGCATTGGCGCTGACATCGAATCCCTTCCAAATCAATAGTGCAGCTATGATCATCCCTATAAAAAACCATCTGGATTTCATGATACCGGACCTCCCGTGAATACTTGACATACTCTAAGGATGACCCAATCTGGCAATCTTTAAACATCGATTGATAGATTACGAGAATCGTCCTTCCTCTTGCCGTTTAACGTGACGTACCCATGATGTTCCTTACCTCTTCCATAGTCGGCATACCGTCTAGTATTTTTGGTTGTTTCACGGCTATTCCTCCTTATTTGAGATCCACAGTCTGCTCCACAGATCAGGGACATCCGCCATCCCCTTTTTTGTCATGATTGCGGCAAATAATCTAGGACCCGAAGTGCTGTATCCCGAGCCACTGCTTCACGAGCAGAGCATGATCGCTGGTGTGATCGATATACGGTGCGTTAGCGGAAGAGAACAGCATGAAATCTTGCCCCCAATGACCGGCACAGCCGACATGAATCCAATGATGCATAAAAGACGCGAAATCATAACCTAGCCGCCAGCCGTGCATGATCCCGTCCATGGACAAATAAATGACCTCTCCGCTCGTTTGATCAATGCCAAAATAGCTTCCGTTTCCGTGGCTGCAAAACAGCAGGGAGTCGGCCCAATGGGTTCTGCAGCCGTTCTCGTCAAGGTAGTCCAGATCCTCCCTGAGCTGCTCCAAAGCCGTCAGTTGATCCAGATCCCACAGCCCGCAGTCCAAATAACCGCCGCTGTAGATGGACCTTTCCTTGAATTCAGGCACGTTTTCGTTGTCGCTTTGATAAGTCCGGGCATTTTTTCGCAGGACAAGACGCTCCGACTCGTCTAAAAACCAATGAAACCTCACCTGTTTCGAGAAACCGCTAAGCACGCTGCGCATCGATTCCGGAAGCCTCCTGCCGAGCTTGGACTCGACGTCAGCGCGAAACTGCTCTTCCGGCATGCGATAGTCTTTAGCGGTTGAAGGGTTTCCGTCCCGTATACTCATCAGTATATGAAACAGGTATCTCATACTCATGGCTTCACTCCTCCAAATTAATAGTATTGAAAAAAAGGAGGGATTTCCAGTTTCATTCCAAACTTTTCTTTATAGCAGCAACTTTTAAATGAGCTTTCTCGTCATAGGATTTATGCGGATAATACGATGCTTAGGAGGATCGCAATGGAAGGGTTACGATCAGAGAGAATAAAGGGGGTCCGTCGGCTGCTGCTCCTGCTGCTTGCGCTTTGCATGACCTTTCAAATCATGGCAGGAACGGTTGGCGCAGCGCCGGCTGCTTCCGGAGTCGAACTGCAAATTCAGACGGGCATCGACGGAAAAATGAAGGAAGGCCGATGGTTTCCTGTCAAATTCACGCTGACCAGTCCACATGAGGATATAAGCGGTGATTTGGTCGTACAAGTGGCAAGTCAGACGGGAGGCAAGGATATCACCTACGTGAAGCACGTCGAGCTGCCCAGGCAGAGCACGAAAACCGTATGGATGGCGCTGCCGGGCATGACCCTGAACAGCCGCAATAATGTCGTGAAGCTCTATCAGGGTCCGGTAGAAGGCGGGACATTAGTGCCGATCTCAAAAGGCAGCAATTATATTGAAACGGTAAGCGTGCGTTCTACCCAGGTAGGGGTGCTGGCACGCGATCCCGATACGCTGAATTTTTTGTCTCTATTGAATACGCAGGGCTATGACGTGAGTGTATCCCGCTTGAATGTGGCGGACTTTCCCGCGGAAACCATGATGCTGGACGGTCTGGATGCGATTGCGATTAATGATATAGCTACCGACCAGCTCAGTCCGGAGCAGGTACAGGCGATTAACGGCTGGGTGGCCAGAGGGGGAAGCTTGATTCTGGCCGGCGGCGCGGGATATGCCAAGACGGCCAAAGCATTCGAAAGCCTGTCTCCAGTCACTTACCAAGGCACGATCTCTTTAAGCAAGCTGGGCTCTCTGGAGAACTTGGCGGCCAAAGAGCTGACCCTGACGGAGCCGTTTACGGTGTCCTCCGCTGCGGTGAAGTCCGGGAATGTGCTTGCGCAGGAAGGACAGGTTCCGCTGCTTGTGAGCAAAGAGGTGGAAAAAGGCCGGGTCTGGTACGCAGGATACGATTTATCCTTGCAGCCGCTGGCATCATGGACGGGCAATCCGAAGCTGTGGGAGCAGGTGCTTCAACCCCACCTGGTTACCTCCGCGGCTAAGAACGGATTCCAGACCAATATCATGAACCGGTACTGGGACCTGCAGTATATTCTCGATTTTTTCCCGTCGATGAGGATGCCATCCTTCTTTTTATTGCTGACGCTGTTTCTGGTGTACGTCCTGATAGCGGCGCCATTGTTATATTTACTGCTGAAACGATTGGATAAACGCGAATGGGCCTGGGTCATCATTCCCGTCCTTTCCATCATCTCCAGTATCGGTATATTTAGCGTAGGCGCCTCGGACAAAAGCTCCGTAATGACTCACACGCTGAATACGCTGGAGCTCAGCGGGAATGGCCAAGGCACGCGAAGTGCGGCAACGGCGGTATTCGTTCCAAGCGGCGGAACCTATGAGCTTCAGCTGCCGAAATCGGCTAAAGTGGTATCGTTCAGTGAAAACCGCGGATCGATGAATCAGAATGGCGAACTGGCCGGGGCAACCGATCAATATTTGTACATGGATGAAGCTGCACGTCTTGTGTGGACGGATGTGCCTTACTGGTCCGTCCGCAAAGCTCAGGTGGAGCATGCGGAAAGCGAGCCTCTTGGCCAATTTGATGTGGCGGCGAGCATTGACCAAAACGGAATCAAAGGCGAAGTGACGAACCAAACCAAGTCGGACTTAACGAACGTCAGCTTGATCTATAACCGCCAGCTGTTTGCCGTCGGCGATTTGAAGGCGGGAGAGAAAAAAACGATCGGCGGCAGCATCAATACGATACTGCAAGGCTATATCGATTTCGGCCAGTTGATGTTTCCATATAACCATACCGGAGGGCCGGATGTATTCAACCGGGAGCGGCAAATGGTCAATGCCTACATGAACAGGCTGTGGAACACCGGTGCAGGCGGTGAAACTATGATCATCGGTTGGAGCAAGGATAACGAATCGTTGTATCAGGTCAACGGCCGGAAGGCGCAATCCGACCAACTGAACATGTGGGTGCAGGAAGTGAAGCTTCAAGTGGTGCAGGGAGACAAGATCTCCATCCCTTACGGATATTTGAGTCCGTCCATTGTACAGAACAATCTGCAGCAGATGCATCGCGAGCCGGACGGCAACATGTTTGCCGGCAGCGGCGATTTCACGTTCGAATATAACCTCCCGGTCATTCCGGGGGCACAGTACGATACGCTTCGCATTCAGAGCGCCGGAGGCTTGCCGCCTTATTTATCGCTGCAAATATGGAACGAGGCCAGGAAGGATTGGGATCCGCTTGATTTGCGTTCGGTGTTCGTGCTGCAGGACGGCCGGCAGAACGATATGCTGATCGGAGGCCGGACGATTAGGCTGAAGGCTACGGTGACGCAGGATCTGAGCTTCCGTTATCCGCAAGTGTCTTTGGAAGGAACGGTGAAACGATGACCACGCCTATGATCGAAATTGAGAACTTAACCAAAACCTACGGCAGCTTCACAGCGCTGAAATCGATGAGCATGTCGATTGCCAAAGGAACGGTTTTTGGGTTTGTCGGACCAAACGGCGCGGGCAAATCGACGACGATGTCGATCCTCGCGACGCTGCTTGCACCGACCTCCGGGACGGCGAAGGTTGGGGGTTACGAGGTTACGCGGCACCCGCAGGAAGTACGCAAGCTGATTGGTTATATGCCGGATTTCTTCGGCGTGTACGATCATTTCAAGACGACCGAGTATTTGCATTTTTACGGTGCGAGCTACGGGATTCCCCGGGCGGAGCGGGAAAAAATGATTCCGCAGCTGCTCGAGCTTGTCAATCTGACGGACAAAGCCGACTTTTACGTCGACTCGTTATCCAGAGGAATGAAACAGAGGCTGTGTCTGGCGCGGTGTCTTGTCCATGATCCCGAGCTGCTGATCCTCGACGAACCGGCATCGGGGCTGGATCCCCGGGCCCGTATTGAGATGCGGGAAATTTTAAAAGAGCTGAAATCGATGGGCAAAACGATCATGATCTCCTCGCACATTTTGCCGGAGCTTGCGGAGATGGTTGACGAGATTGGCGTCATCGAGCATGGCGAACTGATCGCCAAGGGCAAGGTACAGGACATCCAGAACCGGATGCGAACCAATCGGACGCTGCATATCCGGCTCATGGAGGGAGAAAAGGACGCCGCGGAATTTTTGCGCGACCAGCCGCATGTCTCGATGGTGCTGGAGGATGAACAAGGCGTGCACGCGCATTTCGGCGGTCAGGATGAAGAGCAGGCGGAACTCCTCGGCGCTTTGATAGCCAAAGGGTTTCGGATCGTATCCTTTAGCGAGGCGCAGACGAATCTGGAGGATGTATTCCTGGAAATCACCAAAGGAGGGGACTCGGCATGATGGATCGCATGTCTTGGCGCAGCAAGCTGATCAACCCCGTGCTGGATAAGGAGTTTCGCTTGCGGATGAGAACGTTCCGTTCGCCGCTGGCGCTCATGTTCTACCTGCTTACGATCGGGCTTATAGCGCTGGGCTTCATTTATTTGAACATAGGCGGGTTTCGTGGTGGTCCGGTCGGCTTCAACCCGAATCAGAGCCGTGAAATGTTCTATGTATTGAGCGTGGCGCAGCTCGTCCTCATCGCTTTCATGACACCGGGCTTGACGGCGGGCGTGGTCAGCGGAGAAAGGGAAAAGCAAACGCTGAGCATTCTGCTCACCACGCAGCAAAGCTCGGCTACGATCATTTTAAGCAAGCTGGTCTCCTCGTTAAGTTTTATGCTGCTTGTCATTCTGGCGACGCTGCCGGTGTACAGCATCGTCTTCTTGTTTGGAGGCATCTCGCCGAAGCAGCTTGTACTTGTCTTTTTGTTTTACGTGTTTACCATGTTCGTACTCGGGGCGTTCGGTGTGATGTTCTCGACACTGGTCAAACGGACGATGGTATCGGTTATCGTGACGTATGGCTTCACGATGTTCATTTTCGGGGCAACGGGGCTGCTATTCTTGTTTCTTCAAGGCTTGATGAGGCAGATTTATCAAAGCAGCACTGCCACTTACTCCTGGATCGGCTACGTGCTTGGGTTAAATCCGGTGGCGGCGCTGTTGAGCCTGTTTGAGCCGGATATTTCAAGAGAGGCGTTTCGTACGTGGAATAACAACAGCTCCGTGATGAATCAAGCCCCTCCGATTGAGCTGTGGCAGGAGTTTGTGGCGGTTTATGCCGTGCTGGCGGTAGCAGCGGTCTTGATCAGCATCCGGTACATTCGTCCGGTGCTCAAGAAACGAAGAAAATAAGGAGGCGGCAGGATGGACGGAAGGCGTTTGTTGGAACTGCTGAAGCCTGTACGGCTTCGTTTGCAGTGGCTGCGTACGATCGAGACGGGCTTGCTCGGGGCGGTGGTCGGCGCCGCGGCGGGCCTGCTGCTGACGGCAGCCGCCTGGATGCTGCCTGTAGCCTATTACCGGGTGACCGCGGCCGCTCTTGTACCGGCAGGGATGATGGCAGGCGCCCTTTACGTGCTCCTGCTGCGCAGAGTGACGCCGGAGACCGCCGCCGGGACGGTGGATGCCTCGGGCGGGGACGATACGGTCCGAACCGCGCTGGAATATTTGCGTGAAGATACGCCCATCGCACGGATGCAGCGCGAAGGCGCGATTCGTTACGCAGAGGCGTATGCGGCGCAAATGCCCAAATGGGAACTCAGTCCACTGCTTCGGAAAAGGCTGTGGATCGCGGCGGCCAGCGTGGCTGTGATGGTTATTGCGGTTGCCCTGCCCAGTCCGATGGACCATGTTGTAGCTCAAAGACAGGAGGAAGCCCAATGGATAGACGAACAGCAGCAAAAGGTTGAAGAGCTGAAGGCGGATATCCCGGAGGAGCTGACTCCGGAAGGCAAAAAAACGCTGGAGGACAGCCTGAACCGGCTGGAGGAAGGCTTGGAGCAAAGCAAGACCGCGACGGAAGCGCTGGATGAGATGGAGAAGGCGATGAAGGAATTGGACGGAGAAGCGAAGGAGCTCGAAAAGAAGCAGGTGAAGGCTGAACAATGGGCAGAGCGTTTGAAGCAGGAGCCCATGCTGAAGGATGTTGGCGAGAGCCTGCGGCAGATGGATGAGAATGCTCTTCAAAAAGGTATGGAGCAGCTGCGGAGCCAGATGCTGAAGCTCACGCCCGAACAGAAGCAAGCGCTCGCGGAGCTGCTCGAGAAGCTGGCGGCTTCGGCGTCCAATCCGGATGCGGAGAAGGAAAAGCAGCTGCGGGAGACGATGGAGCGTGCGGCTGCCGAGCTGAAGGCTAATGCGAAAGCGTCCGCTGAAGGCGCTGCTGTGGACCCGAAGCAGCTGGAAGAGCAGCTGAAGCAGCTTGAGCAGCAGCTCTCCGAGGCGCTGAAGCAGCTGCAGCAAAATGCCGCGCAGCATGCGGCTTCGGCGCAGCAGGCAGCCGGCATCGCGCAGCTCGGCCTGCCGATGGCCGGGCAGCTTGCGGGCCAAGGCGCAGCATTGCCATCGGCATGGCTGCCGGGCGGCCTCGCGAATGCGCTGGCCGCTGCCAGCGGCGCCGCCAGCCCGGGCGGGACGCAGCCGGGGGCCGGGACGCAGCCGGGGGCCGGGACGCAGCCGGGGGCCGGAGCGCAGCCGGGGGCCGGAGCGCAGCCGGGAGCTGGCGCGGGCGCGGGAGCAGGTGCGGGCACCGGAGCCGGTACAGGAGCAGGAGCAGGAGCCGGAGCAGGTGCAGGAGCCGGAACGGGCGGGCTGCAGGGCGGTTTCGGCAGCGGGCACCGCAATCTGGTGGCAACGCCGCGCGTTTTTGAGGGCTCGGGCAACATACAGTCCGACCAAGGCCCGATAACGGGTGGCGGAGGCGAGCTGCAGAAAGGCGGCACATCCCCGATGATCGACGGAACGTCCAGACCGTACGAGGAAGTGTTTTCCGAATACGAAAGGGAAGCCAAGAGCGCATTGGATCGTCACCCGCTGCCTCAGAACATGCAAAATCTGGTGCGGGATTATTTTACGGAGATTCAGCCGAACCCTTGACGGATGTCAAATCGGCACGAGGAGGAACCGTTCATGATAGAAACAAGAGAGCAAGTCGAAGCGTGGGGGGCGACGATCACTGCGGTCAAGGAACAGATCGGCCGGGTGATCGTCGGGCAGCAGGATGTAGTGGAGCAGCTGTTGTGGTGTATTTTTGCAGGGGGACACGCATTGCTTGAAGGGATACCGGGACTCGGCAAAACGATGCTGGTGCGAACGATTGCCGATACGCTCGATATGAGCTTCTCGCGCATCCAGTTTACGCCCGACCTGATGCCGGCCGACATCACAGGAACAAACGTAATCCAGTTCGGTTTGAAAGGTGAAACGTCTTACCAATTTCAGCCGGGTCCGATTTTCGGCAATCTCGTCCTGGCCGATGAGATCAACAGGGCGACGCCGAAAACGCAAAGCGCGCTGCTGGAAGCGATGCAGGAGAAGACGGTGACAGTCGGGGCGGAGACGCATCGGCTGCCAAATCCGTTTTTCGTGCTTGCAACGCAGAACCCGCTGGAGAACGAGGGGACGTATCCTCTGCCGGAGGCGCAGCTCGACCGGTTTTTGCTAAAAATCAACGTATCATACCCCAGCCGGGACGAGCTGAAGGAGATTGTCCGGCGGACAACGGCTTCGCATGAAGCGACGGCGGAGAAAACGGCGGATGCCGCGGCCTTGTCGGCCATACAGCAGGGGGCCAAAGAAATCCTGCTGGCTGAAGAGGTGCTGGATTACGCTGTACAACTGACGATGATGACGCATCCCGGAGAGCAGGGGGTGCCGGACTCGGTGAAAAAATATGTACGGTTCGGCTCGGGCCCGCGCGGTCTGCAGTCGATCATTTCCGCAGCCAAGGTGAGGGCGCTGACGGCCGGAAGGCTGCACGTATCGGTGAACGACATCCAGAAGGTGGCTCTGCCGGCGCTCCGCCATCGGATCTTCCTGAACTTTGAAGGTCAGGCGATGGGTGTGGGAACCGATGCGGTGATTGAGGATATCTTAGCCGCAGTGGAGAAGCGGAAATGAGCGCGTCGGATTTAGGGCTGGATCCGAAGCTTTTGCTGCGTCTGGAGCAGATGTCGCTTGCGGCCAAGCGGCGCACCCGCGGTACGATGCAGGGCAAACGGCGATCGAAGCAGCTGGGCGCTTCGCTGGAGTTCGCCGACTATCGCATGTACGCGCCGGGTGATGACATCCGCCGTTTCGATTGGGGTGCATACGCCCGTACGGGAAAGCCGTTCATCAAGCAGTTCATGGATGAACAGGAGCTTCAGGTGAACTTGTATATCGATGTCACTCGTTCGATGGGCTTCCCGCTGGAAGAAGCTGCGGGAAACAAGCTGATGTACGCCCGGCAGCTTGCTGCTTGTATCGGTTATATGGCGTTGTCCGGCTATGACCGGGTTAGCGCCCGCCTGTTTAGCGACCGGATTGTGCGAGAGCTCCCGATGCTGAGAGGCAAGGGCTCCGTACATCGGCTGTTCCGTTTTTTGTCGGAGGCGGAAGCGGAATCGGGAGGGGATATAGCCGATGCCGTGATGAAACCCGGAGCCATACCCAGGCAGCCGGGGATGACATGGATTTTTTCCGATTTTTTATATGAATCCGGTATTGAAGAGGCGTTAAACTATTTGCTGGCCGCCCGGCAAGAGGTCGTCGTGGTGCAGGTGCTGTCGGAAGAAGAAGTGCGGCCGGCGCTGACAGGCGATCTTAGGCTGATTGACAGTGAATCCGGAACCGGCAAAGAGGTGGCCGTCACCGCCAGGGTCATCGAAGCTTATCAGGCTGCAATCCGGCAGTATACGCATGGCTTGAAGCAGTTTTGTCATGAGAGAGGCATGACGTACGTGCTTGCGACGACAGATGTTCCGGTAGCGGATGCCGTTTTGCGTTCGCTGCGGGAACACGGCCTGCTGCTGTAAAGGTTCGGAGCATCGGGTAAGAACAAATCGCGAACGGAGGTGATCGCCAGATGCAATTTCAATCGCTTGTCAGCTTATGGTTTGGCTTGACGCTGCCGGCTATCGTTCTGATGTATTTGCTTAAGCGCAAATATGTCGATACCGAGGTGCCGAGCCATTTGCTGTGGAACAGGGTGTTGCGCAGCCTCGAAGCGAACCGCCCTTGGCAGCGGCTGCGCAATCAGCTGCTGCTGATTTTGCAGCTTCTCACGGCGGCGTTGCTGGTGCTCGCGCTGATGCAGCCATGGATATGGGCCGAAAGCGGTGCGAAAGGGCATCTTGTGCTCGTACTGGACCGTTCGGCCAGCATGGATGCGCTCACTCCGGATCCGGAGCACTCGAAGGAGAAGCTGACAAGACTGGAGCTCGCCAAGCGCAAGGCGGCTGATGTAGTCAAGGGTGGAGCGAACGGCAGCGCCGTTACGGTCATCTCCATGGGCAGTCAGCCGGAGGTGCTGGTCTCAAGAGAAACAACGGCGGATACGGTTCTGGCTGCTATAGCGGGTATAGAGCCTTTTTACGGGAGAACGGCTTACAAGGAAACGATGTCTTTGGCGGCCGCTTTGACTCAGGACGATACGGACGCGGAAATTCGGGTATTGACCGATGCAGTGTGGAGTGAAGGCACGGAAGGGTTAACGTTCCGTGTACCCGTTCGGGTTGAGCCTGTCGGAGCCAATCCGGCGAACAACGTCGCCATCGTACAGTTCGGCGTGAGGAACGGCGCAGACGCGGCGGGAGGCTCCGCCGTCAGCGGCGTCGCCGCTTTGAAAAACACGGGGAGCGGGAAGCTGGATACGGACGTCACCCTGTATGCCGGCACTTCTGCCGCGGAAACGGTACGGATTCAGCTTGAACCTGGCGAACAAAGGACGCTCCATTTTGACAATATACGAAGCTCGGAATATTACAAGCTGTCGGTGGATGCCGAAGATGATTATGCGGCGGATAACCAAGCCTATGCTTTTTTGTCCGGTGAGCGCAACCGCAGGGTGCTGCTGCTGACCGAAGGGAATTTGTTTCTGGAAAAAGCGCTGCAACTCGCAAGGGCCGAGGTCATTAAGGTGCAGGCCGCAGGGATGGCTGCACCTCCCCAAGGCGATTTCGATCTGGTCGTTGCGGATCGGCTTGCGAGCGGCGCCGCTGCCGGAGAGGCTTGGCAGCGGCTGTTCCGCGAGAAACCGCTCTGGTCCATTCGCAGCGGCTACCAAGGGGAGGAGGTCCGTCCGCCTCAGGCCGATTACCGGATCGGCGAGCATCCCGTGACCAAATATATCCGCTTTCAGGATACGCATATCGCCAAGCTCCTGCCCATCGATCCGAAGGATCTAGCGGCCTGGGGTCAGCCGGTCGTATCGGCCGGCTCACAGCCGTTGATCGTCGCAGGTATGGAGAACGGCCGTCCGAGGCTGCTGTTTACCTTTGATTTGCAGCAGTCCGATCTGCCGCTGCGTCCGGAATTTCCGATCCTGGTGCAGAATGCGGTCGATTGGCTGGGAAGTGCCCAAAGCGCCAGTTTGGGGCGTGTCATTGCGGGTGAGAAAACGGACATCCCGATTGTTGCCCAAACCGTCTCAGCCCACTGGGTGCCGATGGAGCTCGCAGGATCGGCTGCAGGTGAATTACAAGCTGCAGGGCAGTCTTATCTCCCCGCCGAACAGGCGGATGGAGCCGTGCTAAGCCGTCAGAGTGTCCCGAATCGTCCGGGGCTTTATCAATTTGTAGAAAAGGGAGAAGACGGAAGCGAGCGGAAAACGCTTTTGGAAGTATCGGCCGATCCGGGAGAGTCAGCCATCGGAGAACGTAGGGAACTATCGTTCACCAGCGCTTCATCGAGCCCTCCTGCGACCGAACAGGGCGGAGCTCAGGCGCTGACGGAAGAACGTGAAGGAGAGTCGCCATATCCGCTGCTCCCATGGATTATCGGCTTGGTTATGTTGATCGTTTTGGCGGAATGGGGGGTGTACCATCGTGGGAATTCAATTTCGTGAGCCCTGGTTTTTGCTGCTGCTCATTCCGTTGGCGGGCTTTGCCGTTTGGGCCTGGCGATCCAAGCTGCGCATGGAAGACAACCGAAAACGGCTGGCGGTCGGGCTGCGTACACTCATCCTTTTGCTGCTGCTTACAGCGCTGGCAGGCATGCAGTGGTTTGTTACATTGGAGCGGCAAGCCGTATTTTACATCGTGGACCGTTCAGACAGCATGCCTGCGGGAAGCCAGTCCTATGAGCAGTGGTTGAAGACGTCCGCAGAGGCCAGAAAAGATCAGGATCTTATTGGCGTCATCTCTGCCGGCGGCAATGCCGTGGTCGAACGCAGCCTTTCTTTGCAGGCTTTGCGGCAGTTTTCCTTCTCCGGCGAAGTGAACCGGCAGTTTTCAAACATGGCGCAGGGGATGCAGTTGGCGGCAGGCTTGATGCCGGAAGATGCTGCTCCGCGGATCGTGTTGATTACGGACGGACAGGAGAATGTCGGCGATCTGCTGCGCCAAGGGCAGCTGTTGAACAATAAAGGCGTGGCCGTCGATGTGCTGCCCATTCCGGCACCTGCACGCAAGGATGTCGCGATCGAAAACGTGAAGCTGCCGGAGAACCTGTACCAGGCGGAAAAATATGCTTTGGAAATACAGCTCTCCAGTACCTTTGCTGCAACGGGAGAGCTCCGGGTATACGAAGACAACCGGGAGCTGACACGGCAGACGGTGTCCGTTGAACGCGGCGACAACCGATTTGCTCTGCAGGGCTTGGCCAAAGAACCGGGCTTTCACCGGTATCGGGCCGAGATTTATTTCGAGGGTGACGAGCAGGCGGTGAACAATGCCGGCTACGCGTTCAGCCGGGTGAGCGGACCTCCCAAGGTGCTGATCGTAGAAGGAACGCCTGGTTCCTCCGGCAACCTGGAATCGGTTATGGCTTCCGGCCTGATCGGTTATGAAACGATTGCGCCCGAGATGCTTCCGCTGGAGATAGCCGATTATACCGGGTATGACAGCATGATTTTGAATAATGTGTCCGCTACTCGGATGTCCGGCATGCAGATGGAAATGATCGAGAAGGCGGTCAAAGATCACGGGATTGGTCTGGTGATGATCGGCGGCGAGGACAGCTACGGTATGGGCGGCTACTTCAAAACGCCGATTGAGCGAGCCCTTCCCGTATCGATGGAGCTGGAGGGAAAACGGGAAATTCCTTCGCTGGGACTCATTCTTGTCATTGACCGGTCGGGCAGTATGGATGGCGATAAACTGGAGCTTGCCAAGGAAGCGGCCATGCGAACGGTCGAGCTGATGCGCGAGAAGGACAGCGTGGGTGTGGTCGCCTTTGATTCCACACCTTGGTGGGTAGTAGAGCCCCAGAAGCTGACGGATAAGAAGAAAGTGCTGAGTCAGATTCAATCGATTCAGCCGGCAGGCGGCACAGAAATTTATACGGCCGTGCAGGATGCCTATCAGCAGCTGCTTAAGGTTGACGCCCAGCGCAAGCATATCATTTTGCTGACGGACGGTCAGTCGTCTACGAATCAAAGCTACGACCAGCTTACGGCAAACATGGTCCAAAACAACATGACGCTATCCTCTGTAGCCGTAGGAGACGGGGCGGATGTGGCGCTGCTTGAGGCGCTTGCCAAGCAGGCCAAGGGACGGTTTTATTTCACGAACGATCAGAGCACGATACCCGCGATTTTCAGCCGGGAGGCGGTGATCATGGCGCGGACGTACATCGTGGATCAGCCTTTTGTGCCGGCGGTAGGCCAGCCGGGGGATTGGGGGACTTTATTCGGGCGGGGCGTGCCGCAAATTAACGCCTACGTAGCCACAACGGCTAAGCAGACGGCAGAAGTGGCGCTGACCAGTCCGGAGCCCGATCCGCTGCTTGCCCGCTGGCAGTATGGCTCAGGCCGTACGGTCGCCTGGACAAGCGATGTCACCGGCAAATGGTCACGCGACTGGGTGGCGTGGGATGCGTTTGCACAGACGTTCACTCAAATCGTAAAATGGACCTTTCCCCAATTTCAGGATATGCCGCTGGAGCTGACGACAAGGCTGAACGGTAATGAAATGAAGCTTGGCATCAAAAGCCAGGATGCCGAATTCAAAGGCGGGCTTCGCGCCTCGGTAACCGATGAAGCGCTGCAAACGAAAACGCTGCAGGTAACGCCGACCGCCCCGGGAGAATATGAGGCCGGCATGGATATCTCCAAGCCGGGCGTCTTTCTGACGAGGATTGACTTATTGGACGAGAGCGATCCGGACCGCACTTTAGGCAGCTTTACTACAGGCTTCGTGCTGTCTTACTCACCGGAATACCGTATCGGCTCCGGTGATCCGACGGCCAAACTGAAACAGCTGGCCGACATGACCGGCGGCAGAATGCTCAGCATGGAACGCCCCGAGGAAGTGTTCCAGGGGGATGTCACGGCGAAGAAGCAGCTGCACGATCTGACGCGTTGGCTGCTGACTTTGGCCGTGCTCCTGTGGGTGCTCGACATCGCCGTACGCCGTCTGTCGCTGCCTTGGGGGCGTCTGGCCGCACTGCCGGGTGCGCTGCTGCGCCGCGGACGCGGAACCGCAGCGCCGAAGGCGCCTGATGCGGAAGCCGCGATGGAGCGGCTGCGGGAACGCAAGCGCAAGGTCGGCGCATTCTATCGTGGGGCAGACGCGATTCAGGATGCTGCCGACAGGTCCAGGGACAGTTCCTCGCTGCTGGAGCGTGGAACTGAGGCTGCGCCTGCTGAAGTGCCGCAGCAGACCTCGACCGAACAACGGTCCAAACCAGGGACGACCGTTTCTAAACCCGCCGTTTCAGAGGCGACGGACAAAAGCGCGGAAACCATGAACCGGCTGCTCGCGGCCAAGAACCGCCGCCGAAGGTAAAACCCCTAAGGGAGCGGCAGAGACCGGTTATTCTCTTATGGTGACGCGCGTCCCGATTGGAACGAGCCTGGATAAAGCGAGAACGTCGGCATTATGCATGCGGATGCATCCTTTTGAGACGGATTGGCCGATGGACGCAGGATTGTCGGTGCCGTGAATGCCGTAATGGGGCCTTGATAAGCCCATCCAGAACGCGCCAAACGGACCGCCCGGGTTTGGGGCTTTGTTTACGATCGTATATTCTCCGACAGGAGTTTGCGTCAGCATTTTCCCGATTGCGATAGGATAGGAATGAATGACGGTATTGTCTTCCAACAGGTGCAGCCGACGGTCAGACAGGTCGACGATGATCCGGTAGGCCATAATCAAATTTCTCCTTTATCAAGCGGATGGAAACTGTATTACCTTATGCGTATCGGCCTTCTGATGCATTGGTCAAACACCTGAAAGCATACTGCCTTTTTACATGTAAATTCCTTATTTTGCTTTTAACTTTCCATAAACATCAACTATAATGTGTATGGAGGTAACTAGAGACAGGAGAGAGGGAGAGCATTGAGTGACATACTGATCGCCATCATTATGGGAATTGTGGAGGGCCTGACGGAATTTTTGCCTGTATCGTCTACCGGACATATGATTCTTACGGCACATTTGCTAGGATTTGAGGGTGAGAAGGCCAAAACGTTTGAAATCGTCATACAGCTTGGAGCGGTATTGGCCGTGTTTGTATTATACTGGCGCCGTTTTTTGGGTATGCTGCACTTCAAGCCGGGCTACATGCAGGAACGCCGTGCCAATATTGTTCATGTTGCCCTTGCGATGGCTCCGGCGGTTGTGATTGGTCTTGCTTTGCATAGCTTGATCAAGACATACTTGTTCGGACCGGAAACGGTATTGGTCGGTTTGGTGGCCGGAGGCATTCTGATGATTGTGGCTGAAAAATCCAGGAGAAAGGTAACGGCCGAAACCATGGACGACATTTCGTATAAACAAGCGTTCGGTATCGGAGTATTTCAATGCCTTGCCTTGTGGCCCGGATTCTCAAGGTCAGGCTCGACCATATCCGGAGGGATGCTGCTGGGTACGAGCCAGAAAGCCGCGGCGGAATTTACCTTTATCGTTTCTGTGCCGATCATGTTCGCGGCGACGATTCTTGACTTATACAAGAGCCGTGAGTACTTATCTGTGGAAGACATGGGATTGTTTATTACAGGTTTGGTATCCGCATTCGTCGTCGCTATGATTGCGGTAGTAACCTTTCTGAATCTGATCAAACGCCTTAAGCTGTCGTGGTTTGCTTATTATCGTTTTGTGTTAGCCGCTATTTTCATTTATGTCTTGTTTATGTAGAAAAAACAAACAAGCCGTAAGCTTTTGGGGCCGTGGATGAGCGGGGCCGGAAAGCTTGCGGCTTTTCTTTTAACTTACGATTGCAGATTCTGCAGGAATAAGGTAGCGTTCAAGAAGCGCCTGGCCAGCGATTGAAAATAGGTGGTTTGTACGGAAACCATGGCAATAAAGATCGTATTGCTCACGGCTTCCTTTTGTTCTTCGCTTAGCCCATCAAGCGAGTCCGTGAAATCGTCCGCCCTTTGCTTAATAAGCTGTTCCAGCATATGATCGTGGTTGCGTCTGCCGATGTCATGTCCGGAGAGATCCAATACCTGATCGTTGTTCTGATCCATTTCCTCAAAGATTGAGGAATACAAAGCATATAATTGGAGCGGGCTGATCAAATCGTCGGAGTCTTCATCCGGGCTTTGAAACAGCAGCGTCAACAGCTTGCGGATGGATTCGAAATCCAGAGTCGCTTTCAAATCATCAATAATGAACAGAACGGCGGTTTGCTTGATCGAATACTTTTTTCCTACCTGCGGAGAACCGATTAAATCTTTAAAATCCCGTTTCACCCAATTTTGTACCGTGGTGATAGAAAAATGAGTATATTCGATCTGATTGCCCAGCGAAACGATTTCCGTCAGAGAAAATCCGTCATTTTGAACTTTTGTTTTGATGATTTTTTCAAAAATCGGGGGGAGTGACGTGGAAATAAAGGCGCCGAACGATTTGCCGCCTTGAATTTCGGCCCTATGCGATTTGGCCCATGCTTCCTGCAGGACGGCCAGAGGCGTCTTGCAGCTTATTCCTTGCAATGACATTAAGAGAGCGGCCATTTGTTTTCTCGTCAAATAGAACAATTCCATCGGGTTTCTTCCTTCTCGATTTTGAAGTTCATATGAACTCATCATATGATTATTTCGTAAAAAAGTCAAAGCCCCCAAGAAGAAAAGAATACCACATGCACAGGTGTCAATTAAGCATAAATTGCTTTAATTTAAGCAAAAATGATCAAATACGGACTTTGCAGTTTTCTTACGAAAAGGTCTATGATAAGTTCATAAGAACTTTATATGTTGGTGTTCATAAATCACAAAATCCTAATAAATAAGGAGAATCAGATGTACGCCTTAAATTTGTTTATGGTCGCAGTGCTCATTGTGGCTACGGCATTTTTTGTAGCTACGGAATTCGCCATCGTTAAACTCCGGCCCAGCCGGGTAGATCAGATGGTGATGGAGGGCCGCAAAAATGCGCTTGCTGTGAAACAGGTCACCAGCAATCTGGACGGCTATTTGTCCGCCTGTCAGCTGGGGATTACCATTACAGCTTTAGGACTGGGCTGGTTAGGAGAGCCGACAGTGGAGGAAATACTCCATCCGGTGTTTGAGCGGTTCCAGCTGCCGGGTGAGCTTGTCACTATTCTTTCTTTCGGAATTGCCTTCATATCCATCACTTATCTTCATGTGGTGCTCGGTGAGCTAGCCCCGAAATCGGTAGCCATTCAGAAGGCCGAATGGATTAGCATCATCACGGCAAAACCGATTATTTTCTTTTATAAAGTAATGTATCCGTTTATCTGGGTTTTAAATGGCTCGGCGAACGCATTGGTAAGACTTTTTGGTATGCGGCCCGCTAAAGAGCATGAGGAAGCACATACGGAAGAAGAACTGCGCATCATTTTGGCCGAAAGCTATACGAGCGGCAATATCAATATGACCGAGTACGGTTATGTGAACCGGATCTTCGCTTTTGATGAGCTGCTAGCCAAAGAAATTATGGTTCCCCGGACGGATATGGTATGTCTGTATCTAAACAACACGCCGGAAGAGAACCTCCGCATCATTAAAGAAGAAAAATACACCCGTTTTCCGGTAGTCAAAGAAAGCAAGGACCACGTGGTCGGGATGATCAACACAAAAGAATATTTTCTGCGTCGAGATGACGAACCTGGAATCGAGCTATCCGAACTGATTCATCCGGTGATGACGGTCTCGGAAGTGATGCCGGTCAAAACACTTTTGAAAAAGATGCAGCAGGAGCGCGCGCATATCGCCATCCTGGTAGACGAATTCGGCGGCACATCCGGCATGGTCACCATCGAAGACGTATTGGAGGAAATCGTCGGGGAGATCCGGGACGAGTTCGATGCAGAAGAGCAGTTGGAAGTGGAGAAGCTTGGCGAAGGCCACCTGATCGTAGACGGCAAGGTGACATTGACTCACCTGAACGATCTACTGAATACGGATATTACCAGCGAAGAACTGGATACGATCGGCGGTTGGTTATACCGGCAAAATCCGGATTTGGAAAAAGGCCGGGAGTGGAAATACGAGAATCTGACCTTTATCATTCGTGAAAAAGAAGAGCACCGGATTCGTAAATTGGAGGTTGTGAAGCACGGGCCGCAGGATGCGGAGGCAGATTCCAACGAAGGCCGTGAAGAACCGGTAAACATGTAAAGAAAGCTTTGGGCGAGAGGAGAAATCCAACCTTGTCCAAAGCTTTTTTATTCCATAGGTGCGTTGCTTTGCTTTGTCGGACGGTTCTCTTGTTCCGTATGTTTAATAACTCCTTATGGCCACTATCCCCTCGGCTCAGATGATATTTCCGCCAGCCCAATTGCCGAATCGAAATGGATGGATTATCGACTAATAGACGTACGGGGTGTGAATAGGAGGGAACTGCAGACGTGCTGCTCTCGAATCAAGAGTTTTCAACACCAAAGATACGACGTATCAACCCTGAGTTGGAAGGATGATCAGCATATAAGATGTGCAAGATGCGGCAGAAGCATAGCTGCAGCCAAATATAATGTGCAAGGTGCCGGCAGCAGCATAGCTTCAGCCAAATTTGATTTCATGTCTGTCATTGCACACGAAGAATCCGGATTCACCGAATGAGAAATAATATAGCTATGGGGTTAATGGGTTGGTTCCAGTACGAGCCTTTGTGAAAAGTGCGGCCGACGTAAAGGATAAAGTTCATCTGGTTACGGTACCCTTAACATCGAATAGGTAACTTTCTCTGATTTGGCGCATAGGTGCGTCAGGTGGTGGAATATTGGCGTTCTTTGAAGGGAGAGATTCAGACGATAACAAAATTCGTCCAGATAAGCTTGAAGATGTTTGGAGCCAAGTCCATGAAAGGTGGAGTTGATCCATTTGCTAGCCGCGGCGGAGACGCGCAGCAGCCGTTGGAAGCGTTTGTGACTCCAGCGGCTTGTGACGGTTTGGACATCTTTTGTCCGAGGTTCTATATGCTGTTCAATAAAATTCTGTTCAGCGGAACGAAGGATCAGCCGCTCCCTTCTGTATTCCTCGGAGACAAGCTTCATTTTGATGCAGATAGGCTCTCCTTGCTCGTCCATCGATGCGCCGATCAGCAGCGGATGTTCTTGTGGATGGTGATACCAGCTGGGATTGTGAGGTCGTCCGTAAACGGATCCGTTAACCCGAACGATGCCTGATAGAAGGGAGCGGCCATCGGCCTCACTGATGACATGACGGATCTTTCTTAGGATTAACCAGGCTGTTTTGTAAGTAACACCGATCACACGGCTTAGCTCGACGGCATTCGTGCCGGACTCGGTCTGTGAGATAAGAAAGAAGGCCATAAACCATTTGCGCAGATGAGTGCGGCTTCCTTCCATAATCGTTCCCGAGGTAAGAGATGATTGGTAGTGACAATGGCGGCACTCATAGAGCGGCAGCCTGCGGGTGACGATTGTAGAGGCAAGGTGATGTCCACAGCGGGCGCAGGAGAACCCGTTGGGCCACTTGAATTGATACAAGGCATCGGCGCAAGCCTCCTCCGTATTGAAATATTGACAAAATTCTTCCCAAGTCATGGCCCTATACTCCAAACGAAACCCACCCTTAACAGAAACGTATGTTCGTAATATAATATTACCAAACATATGTTCTGATTTCAAGTGTGAATTTTGCCGTTTCGATCCGAAATGTCATTTGAATACCATACTGAGCTTTGGGGATAGTGGCTATAAGCGTTCAAAAGGGACCACATATTTCCCAAAAAAGTTGACAATAAGACTGAGAACAATTATCATTAATAACATAGATGATATTGAGAATCATTATCATAAAACAACTTTGGTATACATAGAACAGCTAAGTTCATCCCCTAAAACTATTTGGTAAAGGAGAACGTTAACATGGCATCGATTTTGGTCGTAGGAGCCGATCATTTGGGCAATATGCCCGAGCATTTGGCCGGTCTTGGGTTTGATGAAGTCATGCATATGTCGGGTCGCAAGTGTCAAATGGTACGAAAGGGCATACCGGACAAGGTTGATGCAGTGCTGGTGCTCACCGATTACGTCAATCATAATTTGACAAAAGCGATTAAACAGCAGGCTAAAGAGCAGGAAGTGCCGATCTATTATGCCAAGCGGTCGTGGTGTTCGGTCAAAAAAGCATTGTGTGCATGTGCGGATACCTGCGAATGGTTGAATGACAGGAAGGACGTGCTTTCGTAAACATCCGGAATATACTCCGCTGGTGAAAGCGGCGGAGGATAGGAAGAGAAACGGAGACTTTCCCGTCTGGGGAGTCTTTTTTTGCCTTTGGTGATAAAACTTTCTATGATTCTCGGGCTCTAAACCTAGTATGATAGAGGAAGAGGATGAGGAGGATAGCACCCGAGGAGGTTTTTTTATGAAGAAATTTATCATGGGACTGGTTTGCGGGGCCGCTCTGGCTACTTCTGCTACCATTAACGCATCCAGTGAAATTCAGGCGCTGCTGTTTCCTGTCAAATTTCAATTTAACGGCGCGAGCAAGGAATTAGGCTCCCGTTTCTCTGCATTGAACTATGAAGGACATACGTATGTGCCGCTTAGGTTCGTAGCTGAAAATCTCGGCGCAGGGGCTGTCTATGATGCGAAAGCAGGTATGGTTTCTGTTGTTTCGGAGCCGAAGGACGCGGATGAAGCACAGCATAAAATCTGGGCGGTCAAGTATCGCCTGGAACGCGGAATGGATCAAAAAGAAGTAAAAGCGGTGCTTGGCGATCCGTCTTTTATGACTTTGATCGAAAGCTCGAAGCAGCAAGTGTGGCGTTATGATTTTGGAGCTCAAGCGGACTACCTGTACGGAGGATTGAACGCCGATGTAGAGGGAATACGCCGGGGGGACCTCGAAGCACAGCTGTTTATCAATTGGAATTCCAGCGGTCAAGTCGACCGGTATGAACTGTGGAGCACTGCTGTATCCGGCAACGGAACCGGCAGCGTGTCAAGCTATATCGTTTATCCTGACGGCTCTATTGGAGGCTCAGCGGCAGACTAAATAAACAGCCGGTATCCCTTCAAGGAGCCGGCCATTGTTTTATGAATTCCGGATATCGAAAATTTGGATATTCTGTGTATATTAAGTTCAAACCGCAACTTGTAAGCGCTTTTTTCGTATAAAAAGGTATTATTTTCTTTTTTTTAGAAATGTAGGTGATGAGTTGAACTCCATATTTTTTCCCAAACCTCTTTTTATTGCCGTCGTTGTAACGCTAACTTTGTTTCTTATAGTTATTGGAGTAGGGTTCAGGAAGGACAGTACCCGAATCATGCATGCGGTCAGCTGGGATCGGGTCAAGGCTTATCAATATGAAAAAACGCCCGGGCTTAAAAGGGCAGAGGAGCTGGGTTTGACCAGAAGCTATCAGATTGAGATGCCTGTACCTGAAACGGACCTGATTTTATCCATTTACGAGGTTTGGTACAACAAAGAACACGTTTATTTTTTCTACAGCTTTGAGCGGACTAAAGGAAGCTTCGCCAAACATTTGAAGGACCGTGAAGCGCCTGTTTTATCGTTTCGGGCGTTTTTATCCGACAGCACGGAGGATACCGATACCGCCGGCAATGCGTCTTACCCTTTGAACTGGCCATCATGGGAAGGAGCGCAGCATCAAGGGAAGTTCCATCAAAGGCTGGCGGTGGCCCCCTTTATTGAAGAGGATCAGGTTCTCGTATCCAGAATTGAGGAGATTGTGCTGAAGCAAGTCTTGGTTCAGTGGGGAGACCATACGTACCCGCTTGAAGATATACGGCTGCCGTTGCATATTGACCTTACCACCGGGCAGAACGAGACGGTACCGCTCTGGCATAGTGAATGAATTTGCCGAATGTGTATAACTTCCCCAAGCCCTGGAAAGGATAAATGCGATTTATCTCAGGACAATACCAAAAGGGGTTGGCCCACATGCCTTATGCCGACATCAACGGAACCAGGCTGTACTACCAGGTCAAAGGACAGGGTGTGCCTATTCTGTTCTTGCACCCGCCCTTGATGACGGGACTCACGTTTGCTTATCAACAACATCAGCTTGCGGATCAATTTCAGGTGATCACTTTCGACATCCGCGGCCACGGCAAAAGCCCTTATTCCAGGCAGTCCGTTACATACTCGCTTATAGCCGAGGATATACGGCAGCTGATGGATGAATTGGGGATTCCAAAAGCGTACCTTTGCGGATACTCCACCGGCGGTTCGATAGCGCTGGAGGCGATGCTGAACTACCCTGATCGCTTCCTTGGAGCCATTCTTGTCAGTACTATGTCGGAGGTTAGCACCCCTGTTCTCAAAATGCAAATTTGGCTGGCCTCCGCTCTTACGGCGGCAAGAGTTAAACGTTTGCTTGCGGCCGCCATTTCAGCCGGCAATGCCGACAGCCTGCAAACGTATAAACAGCTGTACGGATCCTCCATGCAAGGGGATATCCGGAACATGTATCAATATTATCGCTTCAGTGCGAAATACAATTGCACGAAACGCCTGAAAGAGGTCCGCGCCCCCATCCTGCTCTTATTCGGGCAAAAGGACAAGAGATTCAAGCGTTATGTCCGCATTCTCCATAGGCAATTGCCGGTGAGCTCGCTTTATATGCTGGAAAATGCCAGGCATCAGCTCCCGACGAAAGAAGCGCAGCGCATGAATGACATCATTCGTACATGGGTTGCGCGCCAGCAGGAAGAAGCCAGCCAAAGCCGTGCTCTCTGCCCGGACGGGGGACTGCCGTACTTGGCAGAAGAGATGATGACGGTAACTGAACCGGAGGAAACACATATTTAGCCAAACGAGCGCGCTATGTGACTCTTCCTGTGGAATAAATGGCCATCGGACCGTTCGGAGACTGCCGAATGGTCTTTTTAGCTTTTCGTCCGTTTTTTCCTGAGTCCTCTTACCAAAATCGACTTCATAAGCTACAATACTTTGTACAAGCCCTTGTCAAGGAAGCTGCGAAGGCGAGGAGGTTAACAAGACGGTTATGAACCGACATCGCATAATCGAAGAGGCAAGAAGTTATGTAAAAAAAGAATTGGAGCGCGACAGCAGCGGCCACGACTGGTGGCATATCGTACGGGTAGCTGGAACGGCCAAGCGGCTTGCCGCTTTGGAACAGGCGGATGTCTTTATCTGTGAGCTGTCAGCACTGCTGCATGATATTGCTGATGAGAAGCTGAATCCGGACAAGGAAGCGGGGCTTAGCAAGGTTGAGCAGTGGCTGGAAGAAGCCGGGGTGGATGTCCGTCATCGTCAACATGTGATGGAAATTATCTCCACGATGTCCTTCAGGGGAGGCCGTGGTCAGCCGATGTCCACGCTGGAAGGACGCATTGTTCAGGATGCCGACCGGCTCGATGCCATCGGCGCGATCGGGATTGCGAGGACGTTCGCCTACGCCGGATGGAAAGGTCATGCCTTGCATCACCCGGAGCTTCCTCCGCGGGAGCATATGACCAAAGAGCAGTACAGGAACGAACCAGGAACCGCAATCAACCATTTTCATGAAAAGCTGCTGAAGCTGAAATCGTTGATGAACACAGAGGCCGCACGCGCGTTGGCGGAAGAAAGGCACAGCTTCATGAATCTGTTTTTGGAGCGATTCGATCAGGAATGGTATCTGGGAGACGATGTATCTTCCCGGTTTTCGCCGTCCGTACAAGCTGGAGATTGGAGCGGATATAGGACACATGTGGTTTTCGGACCGTCAGCACGCGGGGCGGTGAAGCTGGCACTCCGCAGCCGTCCGCAGGAGTCGGTCATCAGCCTGGATGATGATTTGATGCATGGACCTCTGGAAGGCGTTGGAGGACCGTCACGTTTGGCATGGTGGAAGCAGTTTCTGAATGAAGAAGATCGAGCTGATATGATCCCGGCACTACTCAAACATTTCATGTTGTGGCAGGGATGGCCGCGCCAGATCAAAGGCTCCGTCGTTTTGTGGGCGGGAAACTCGGCGACCGAGCAAATAGGGCTTCGCTATGCGCTGGCCGCTTTGCCTGAGGATATCCCCGTATCCGTCATCGATGTCACTTCCGAGCTGCATCGGCTCTACCCCGACAGGGATTATCGCAGCGCAGCTCAGGCTTCACCGGGTCAACTGGCCGGGCTGGCGGACAACGCCGTCTCTTTATCCGGCCGGGATAGAGCGGATCAGATCAAGGATTGGAACCGGCTTGTCGCCGACGGAGGGCTGCTTCGCATCGTGGAGAATGGATCGGTACGTACTGTGGACGAGGGTTACTTTGATGCGCTGATCTTGGAAACTGCACACCGGCTCCTTTCGAACAGAGACAGCGAGCTGAAAGCGGCCCGTCTGGTCGGTGAAATCATCGGCGTCTTGGATCAGCCCGTATCCGACACGTACATCGAATACCGCCTGCGGAAGCTGTTGGACCAGGGGCAGCTGGAGTATACCGGCTCTTTGCAAGCGATGAGGTATTACAGCGTAAAGCTGGCCACGTAACGGCATGCTGCAAGCCTTCCGGCTGGATGTACCGGAAGGCTTATTCCAAACGGAAGACGGATACCCGTATGTGAATCAGCCGGCTATCGCGCGGCCCGATTATTTCGGCGGTTGATCTCCGGAGGTCTTCTCATTGTTTCCGTTGAACAGGGTTTCCGTCAAAACCTTCAATTTATCCATCAGCTTGCCGTAGCCGAAGCCGACCAAAAAAGCGATGCCGATTTTCGCTTCCATCGAGGTGCCGGTTTGCAGCAGCATGATGCCGCTTTGGAACAGCACGATCGTCATTACCGCCGCTCCCGCGCATTTAATCGGCCTCAGCAAATACCATAAAATCCAACGATCCGATATTTGATCATAAAACGCGTGAAACAGTCTCATGGCGTACAGGGTGCCCCCGATCGCTCCGGCAAGCGCGTAGTATACGTATTCTTCCACCGCCCGCAGCTCGACGCCGAGCCAGTGGACGATTGCGCCGCTTTTTATCATTCCGCCCATCCAGAAGCTCCCCATAAACCAAACCAGCATATACAGAAGCAGGCCAAGCTTGTACCATTGATCTCTGGGAAACATCTTATCGCCCTCCCGCATAGATGTATATCAGCTTATTCCCAAATAAGCGAAAAGGTGCAGGCCGTTGTACATAGGCATTATTTTAAGCGTTATCCCATAGATCTAGAGAACTACAAGAGAATAAAGTCAAGTTTTAACCATTATTTTATGTTTTTTTTTGCAGGAATTGCTCAGGTATTTGTGGAAGAGTAGGTAGCGCTCACTCTCATAAATTGCCTATTTTCGTTCTTATTTTACAAAAGGGATGTTGATTATTATGCTGGACAGTCAAAGTAACGAAGAAGCGGGAGGCTTGGGAAAAAGCGTAAAAAGGGAGAGGGACCAAAAACCGTCCAAGGCGCAATATATCATGGCATCCAAGCAAAGAAGCCGGGAGGCTCGCCTCAACCCTGACACCATTCCCGTTTTTAAAGAAAAGTTGTCGACGTCCGAGCTGAACCGCAAATTGAGCGAGTATGAGAACGTGCTGGCCGTCGTTCGATTCTTTGTGAAGAAACTGCTGCTGTCTTCCAAAGGAAATCCGATTTTAATCGTCATATCCGATGAAACGGGAGTCATTCTGGACATGGATGGGGATGAGACGATTAAACAGACGGTCAATCAGCTCGGGATTCAAATCGGTGTTCGGTTTACCGAGGAATCATGCGGGACGAATGTGATTAATCTGAGCCTCAAAGAACGCCACCCGGTAGAACTGATCGGCCAAGATCATTACCACACTTATTTTTTCACCCACGCTTGCTATGCGGTTCCTTTTCATTATAGAGATCGCAATGACCTGCTCGGAACGATCTCCATCATGACCTCGATTGATCTGGCCAACCCTTTTTATTTGACTCTGCTTGATTTGGCTGTCGATTCGATTGAACGCGAGCTGCTTCTGATTAAGCAGAACCAAAGGCTGAACATGTTGAACCAAATCATGATCAATTCCACCCGCAACGGCATCATCATGACGGACAAAGAAGGCACCATTGTGGAAATGAACGAAATCGCCGAACAATTAACTGGCTTAAGGAAAGGCTTGAACCGACATCAAGTTGTGCGTATGTTCAGTCCTATGGGACAATACATATCGGATGTTATCGAAAAAGGAAGCAAATACGAGAACATTCAGCTCATCCTCGAAAGAAACAGGACCAAATCGAAATTTGTCTGCTTGTTTGATGCGATCCCGATATATGACGAACATTACCAGATTATCGGAGCCATCGGCCAGTTCAGAGATGTGACAAGGCTATACGAGGCCGAAGAAAAATATAATCATTTGGCTTATCACGATGACTTGACGGGATTGCCGAACCGCAGAAATTTTTATAAGCAGCTTGGTGAAATGTTTGAGACGGCCAGACACAACGACAGCCGGTTCGCTGTCCTGTATATTGATCTCGACCGGTTCAAAATGGTCAATGATACGTTTGGCCATCAAAACGGAGATATGCTGTTGTGCGAAGCCGCCGACCGTCTGAAGAACGGACTCCGCACCGGCAGCTTCCTCTCTCGGATGGGCGGAGACGAATTTACGATTATCGTACCGCTAGGTTCCGAACCGGAGGCGGCCGTCCTTACGGCGAAGACCATCTTATGCAACTTTGAACGCAGCTTTATGATCCAGGGGCAGGAATTCCATATTTCTGCGAGCGTCGGCATTGCTTATTACCCGGATGACGGACAAGATGCGGAAACCTTAATGATTCACGCCGATACGGCTCTTTATAAAGCCAAGGAAGCAGGACGAAATACGTATGTGCTGTACGCACCTTCTATGGACCAGTCGTCCCATGAGAGATTGGCGCTGGAGAATGCACTTCGCAAAGCAGTGGAGAGGGAGGAATGGGTTCTTCACTACCAGCCGCAAATCGATATGAATACCGGCCAAATCGTCGGCGTGGAAGCGCTGATTCGTTGGAAGCATCCCGTGTATAAGCTGATTCCCCCAAGCGAATTTATACCTCTTGCCGAAGAAACGGGGTTGATTGTTCCGATCGGCGAGTGGGTCTTAAAGGAAGCTTGTTTGCAAAACAAGCGCTGGCAGGATTCGGGCTTTCCTAAGATACGGATCGCCGTCAACTTATCGACAGCACAATTTATGAAGAAAAATTTGTACAAAACAGTAGAAAAAGTACTTGAGGAAACCGGACTGGAGCCGCAGTATTTGGAACTGGAAATCACCGAAACGATGACCATGGATGTGGAAAAAGCGAGTGCGATATTGGATGAGCTAAGCGGGCTCGGCATCCAAATCAGCATCGACGATTTCGGTACGGGCTACAGCTCCCTGAATTATTTGAAGCAATTTTCGATCCACCGCCTGAAAATTGACAAATCTTTCATCAGGGATATCATAAGCGATGAGAGCAATGCGAGGATCGTAGGGGCCATTATTGCCATGGCCCATCACTTGGGCTTGCATGTGATCGCCGAGGGTGTCGAGACGCGGGAGCAGATGTCTTTTTTGAAAGAGCAGAAGTGTGATGAGATCCAGGGCTATTATTACAGTCCTCCCCTGCCTGCTGAGGAATTGAAGACAAAATACTTTAAAAGCGTCACAGTCTGATATAGGAAGGTGTAACCATGCGATTGTCGCAAGTATTGGCGAACAATGTGAAGGAATGGGGGATCAATCACGTATTTGGCATACCCGGAAAATCCATTTCCCCCTTGATGCTCGATTTTGACAGCGCGGGTGTGGAATTCGTACTGACCCGACACGAAGCAGGAGCGGGCTTTGCAGCGGCGGGCTACGCGTTGGGCAACAAAAAACTGGGAGTGGCCATAGGAACGTCCGGGCCGGGAGGGACTAATCTGCTGACTGCGGCCGGCCAAGCGAAGGCTTATAACCTGCCGCTGCTGATTATTACAGGTCAGCCTTCGGCTGCGGAATCGGGCAAAGCATTAGGACAGGATTCCAGCAGCTTCGGTACCGACTTGGTCAAAATGTTTGAACCGGTTACGCTGTTCAGTGCCAGAATCGAACGGCCGGACCTCGTCCCCCTTTATGTTCAACATGCTCTAGAGAAAGCCAAAACCGGCGTTAAAGGACCGGTGCACCTTTGCATTCCTTTTGATGTTCTGATGGCGCAGGTCGAGCCGTTCACGATTCATCTGCCCGATCATATTCCTCAGATGATCTCGGCTAATGTGGAAGAAGCCATCCCGCTGCTGAATGCCGCCAAAAGGCCTGTGCTGTTCATCGGCAAAGGCGTGATGGCTGCGGAAGCCTACGATGAAATCCGCATATTGGCCGAACACTGGAACATCCCGGTCATTATGACACCCGGCGGCAAAGGGGCCTTTCCTACAAATCATCCGCTCAGCCTTGGAAATTTTGGGCTTGGAGGTACGATACAGGCAAACGACTACATGAAATCAGGCGTCGATCTGTTAATTGCGGTAGGGACGAAACTGAGCGATATGACCTTGTCCGGGTTTACGCCCCAAATGATGCCGAAGCAGGTTATTCATTTTGATTATGACGTGACCTTTGTATCCAAAGCGCTTCCGGTTCCAACCTGCGTCATTCTCGGGGACGCCAAGACGAATCTGGCGAGGTTGATTGATCTGGCTGCTGCAGAGGTACAGGTCTATGAAGCGGCCGCGACAGCGGAGCTGGATGTGCCGCCCAAGGAATTGGGGGAGACACACGTTCTCTCTGCGGAAACGGCGATTCTGGCCCTTCGCTCTTCTTTGCCGGACGATGCGATTATATTCGGAGATGACGGCAGTCATACCTTCTACGCGATTCGCCATTATGATATTCGCATCCCGGGCACATTTTATTTCGACGATGTCTTCGGCGCCATGGGTCACGCCATCGGCTACGCCGTCGGAGCCAAAGCGGCTTTGCCGGATCGTACGATCGTGTGCCTGACCGGGGACGGGTGCGCCATGATGCACGGAATGGAAATTGCCACTGCCGTTAACCACCGGCTCCCGGTCGTGTTTGTTGTCATGAATAACGGTAGACTGGACATGGTCGACAAAGGTATGTCCTATAATACCGGACGCAGTGTAGGCGCGGTATACGAAACGCCTCTGGATGCCGCCATGTTCGCCCGTTCCTTAGGGGCAACCGGCATATGCTGCCGAACCGCCCAGGAGATCCGGGATGCCGTAAGAACAGCGCTGCATTCGCATGGTCCTACCGTCATTGAGATCATAGTTGACCCCAATGAAATCCCGCCCATTTTAACCAGACTGTTAACCTTGGAATAACCTTGGCAAGAATCTTTTTACGGTTGAAAGGAGTATGATTATGGCAGACGAAAGGTATGAGCAAGGGTTGGAGGTTTTAAAAGAAATGACGGGGGGAAAGGAGTTCCCTCCGTTAGAAGCGATTCATAGCTTCTATCCGGGATTCGCTGAATTTATCGTCAGCAACGGCTTTGCGGATATTTACAGCCGTCCCGGACTGGATATCAAGCAGCGCGAGCTCATTACCCTGTCTTCGTTGATCACGCAAGGGGCCGTGGATCAGCTCGACTTTCATATTCACGCCGCTCTGAATGTGGGACTCAGTCCTAAGGAAATAGTGGAATTGGTCCTGCACTGCTCGGCATACGCGGGCTTTCCCAAAGCGATAGCCGCATTGGGCGTAGTGATGCGTATTTTCAAAGAAAGAGAAGTTCAAATCTAAAACCTCCCCAAGCAGTGCCTGCGGGAGGCTCGAGCCGGAGGACGCTTGAAGAAGCGTCCTCTTTATTGTTGTCAGGACTGCAGCAAGGGTAACGTAATCGTCATGGTGGTTCCCGCATATTTATCCGAGGTAATGTCAATCGTTCCCCCGTGATTCTCAATAATCCGATAGCTGACCGACAGCCCCAGCCCCAGCCCGTTTTCTTTGGTAGTGAAAAAAGGATTCAGAATTTGGCCAAGCTCGTCCTCATCCAGGCCGATGCCGTTATCCTCGATCCGGATTTTCACATAATTCAAATCGGATTCCAACGAAACCAGAATCATTCCTTTCTCATCAACGGCTTCTAACGCATTCTGCAGGATATTAATCAGCACTTGCTTGATTTGGAGAGGATCGGCATGCAGCATAATGGGGTTGTTCTCGTGGAGAAATTGTGCAGAAACATTCTTGATAATAAATTGGCTTTCCATAAAAAGCAGTGTTTCTTGAACCAGCTCCTGGATGTTGAATAGCTTACGGTCGGGAAAGCTTGGCTTGGCCATCAACACAAACTGGGAAACCAGCTTGTCCAACTGCAGCAGCTCATTGTAAACGATTTCAATATATTTTTTTTCCTTGGTGGCCGGGTTTTCACTGGTTTTGAGTATTTTAATAAAGCCGATTATGGAAGTCAACGGATTGCGGATTTCATGTGCCAGACCGGCAGCCAGCTTGCCGATCACGGAGAACTTCTCCGCCGTGATGACCTGCCGCTCCAACAGGAAGCGCTCCGTGATGTCACGAAACTGGGCGTAGGCGCCGATGACCCTGTTTTTATCGTCGTAGATCGCATAGCTGTCAAACTGGCATACGATGCCTCCGTTTTGAATATTACCAAAGGTTAATTCCACGTTCTCGTAAGATTGGCCGTATTCGAGCACTTTGTACATGTATTTTCCGAACGGTTGTATGTCAAATATAGAGCTTCCGATCAGGTCCTGTTTTTTGCAATTGGCAATTTGCTCGGCAAAGGGATTGCATTCGGAAACTCTTCCGTAAGGATCGGTGATAATGATTCCGTGCCGCATATTTTTAATGAGAATCCGGTTCAACAGATCGAGCTTTTGGTTGTTTCTTGAAAGCAGAAGCTCTCGTTCAATGGAGTCCACGATATTGGAAAGCAGGGCGATAAAAACCGGGTTTTGGTGGTCGATTGTCGTCAGCAGGGATATGGTGCCCGACAAATGATGGCTTCTGGTGAAGTGAAACGGGACGCTGTAGCAAGCCAAATGATGCAAAGCCTCGTGATAATGCTCTTGACCGACCAGAGAAACGGGTGATCGTTCCGTCAAGGCCATATGAACCGAATTGGTTCCCATGGATTCTTCCGTGTACTGGATGCCTTTGACGATTCCAAGGTCGGTTACGGTCTTCTTGATTAATTGATCGCCGTACATCTCCAATATATAACCACTTTCATCCGTAAGGACCAACAAAAGAGGCGTGTTGTTCAGCAGATGCATGATTCGACCGGCAAACAAGCTCATGACGGATAGGAGTTCGTCAAACCTGATCCTTCTGTTTTGCAGCTCGGCCGGCGTCAATTTTCCGGAAGGCTTTGGAATCATGACGGGGTTCAATCCGAAGGTTTGGCATCTTTTTTTGGATGCCGATATACGTTCCGAAAGGTTAATCATAAGTTACCTTGGCTCCTAAATTTTGGAATTCTTTACAGATTGGAATCAACTCTTACATGATATATCAGGGAGTCTAAAAATGTTGTCTATTATTGTCGGCTGTATAACTTTTTTTGCTCCGCACCAAGGTCCATTTTTATGCTGCTAACAGCCTATAAAAGGGAATATCGGCATGCGAAAATGTTACTTGCTTCGGTAATATTTGAACGCTTGCTCCGCCTTGAGGCATGGTACCGTCCTATAAGGCGGTTTTCTTTATGTGGAAAAAATTTGGTGCCGCGGTGAGAAAAGGTTATACTGTAGAGAAAACAACTTTAATGATGGAGGATGCTCTATGGTTCCTACAAAAGAACAGTTGGAGAAGTACGCGGCGTTGGCTGTGCATGTGGGTGTGAACGTGCAGAAAGGGCAGACGCTGGTTGTGAACGCACCGCTTCAAGCAGTCGAACTGGTAAGGCTCATTGCCGTCAAAGCTTATGAAGCCGGAGCCAAACATGTGCATGTAGAGTGGAACGACGAGCAGCTCGCGCATATCAAATATAAGCTGGCTCCTGTGGAGGCTTTTCAGGAATATCCGATGTGGAAGGCTCAGGGATTGACGGAGATGGCGGAGAACGGAGCGGCGTTCCTTTCGATTTATTCACCCAGCCCGGATCTGATGAAGGATGTGGATCCCGACCGGATCTCAGCCGCCACGAAAACGAATGCTTCGGCCTTGAAAACGTACAAAAGTTATATCATGGCGCATAAGGTTGCGTGGTCGCTCATCTCGATCGCTACCGATCAATGGGCGCAAAAGGTATTTCCGGATCTGCCGGCGGATGCCGCTGTGGAAGCGTTGTGGAACCGCATATTTGAGGCGACCCGTGTGAATTTGGAGGATCCGATCGAGGCGTGGAAAAAGCACAATGCGCACCTGGCACAAACCGTCGAGCTGTTAAATAACAAACGGTATAAGCAGTTGATCTACGAAGCGCCGGGCACGAATCTGACCGTCGATCTGCCGGAGAAACATGTATGGCTGGGGGGAGCCAAAGAGAATGCCAAGGGGGTTTGGTTCAACCCCAATATGCCGACGGAGGAGGTGTTTACCATGCCTCATAAGGATGGCGTAAACGGGGTGGTGCGCAGCACTAAGCCGCTGAATTACGCCGGACAAATCATCGACGGATTTTCCCTTACTTTTAAAGACGGCAAGGTCGTGGATTTTTCGGCCGAAACGGGTTACGATGCGCTAAAACGGCTTCTGGACACGGACGACGGAGCAGGCCGTTTGGGTGAAATTGCGCTGGTGCCGCATCAATCGCCCATCTCGAATGCCAATCTGATTTTCTATAATACGTTGTTTGATGAGAATGCCTCCAGCCATTTGGCTTTAGGGCAAGCCTACCAGGTGAATCTTCAAGGAGGCACCGGGATGTCCGAAAAGGAGCTCTCAGACAACGGCGCCAACACCAGCTTAGTCCATGTGGATTTTATGATCGGTTCCGGGGATATGAATGTAGACGGATTGACCCCGGACGGCCGCCGGGAACCCCTGATTAGAAACGGGAATTGGGCGGTGTAGGTTTAGCCCGCCGTTGATCAACCGCAAATGAAAAGGACGAAGCAAAGCCGCATGCGCTTCGCTTTCGTCCTTTGGTTAAGGGATATCCCTTATTACAGGATATGAGCTTGTTTCTTTTTTGATGAATAGCATTTGCGGCAGACCGGCAGATAGCTTTCGTTGCCGCCGATTTGAATTTGTTCGCCTTCGAATACCGGACGTCCGTCCTCAAGGCGCATATTCATGGTTGCCTTCCTGTCGCAGTACCAGCAGACCGTCTTGATCTCCTCAATTTTATCCGCCCACGCGAGCAGATGATAGCTGCCCTCGAACAGCTGGGCCATGAAATCCGCCCGAAGCCCGTAAGCAATTACGGGAATGCCCAGCGTATCGGTAATTTCCGTTAACTGGAGCACCTGCTGCTTGTTCAGAAACTGCGCTTCGTCAATCAGGATGCATTTGGGTCTTTCTTTGGCTGCCAATGCCACCATGTCGAGTTGATCGTCAATCACAATCCCTTCTTTGCGCATGCCGATGCGGGAAGCTACGGTGCCCACGCCATCGCGGTAATCCACCGCTGGAGTAAAAAGCAGCACTTTCTTTCCCTGTTCCTCGTAATTATGCGCTACACGCAGCACTTCAATCGATTTTCCGCTGTTCATGGTCCCGTATCGAAAATATAGCTTGGCCACGTTGAACGCTCGTCCTCTCCACAAAAAATAACGAAGACTTATCATAGCACAAGATGACAGAGAGGTACAGGGCGACTCATAGAATTGTACGCGGGCATGGACGGGCACTTCGAAACCAAAGCGGGGAAGGAAGGTTGGGAGCGGCCCGTGAGGCGGACCGCGATCTGATGGGTTCCACTTGCGATTTTTTTCAGTACGGAGGCGCCGGCCTGCGCCCGCATGGGCGTTTGACCGGTGGTAAGGGGTTATTTCCGCTTGATGCGATTGTGAATGCGACAGGAGCATACTTTGCTCAGGAGATAAGGGGTCGATGTCATCGTAACCGCATGGCCAAAGAAGCGCAGCGACTGTACAATCCGCGGTACATCCTGGTTGACCATTCTTTTGAGCAGCTCAATGGCGGCCCGGTATTTTTTGTAATCATAGTCTCCGGTTTTATTGTCGTAAAAAGCATGCGGCAGTTCTTCCGGCGTCAAATAGGCGAACACTCGGCCGTCCACTTCCGCAATAAACGAAAGCGGCGACTCCGCGTATCCCTGCTTTATCCATTCCTCCCGCGTCATTCGATACACCAGAATCGTAAAGATATCTTCGTATAATTTCCCCTTATACTTAAAGCGAAAATGCAGCTCATACTCGGAATCGCGATCCTGTCTTCTTGCACCGACAACGCAGTAATTTCTCCACCATGTGGGAAAACGCAGGGTAAATCCGTATCGGTCGTTACGGTATACGAATTGGTTCGGCTTCCTCACGTCTTACCGATCTCCTTTCGCTCTCTCCTTCCTTATACTTTATTCACAAGAAAGGCTGCTTATGGCTTGAACCAAATGTTTTTGAACTGCACCCAATCCAGAGAATCGAGCGCAATGCCCCGGACGGAGGAGTGGTAGAGCGTTTTGAGCCTTTTAAAATAAAGAAAGCAAAGCATTTGCCTGGCGGTCAAATGAGATTCGATGGCCTGCAGCCATTCAGCGCGCCGCCAAGCGGACGGCTCCCGGAGAATCTTATCGGTCAATTTGGCGACATGCGCTTTGACGGAGGGCTCGAGATGTCGCTGCATGCTTTTGTATAAATCGATGATCCTCAGTTCCGCATCGTTGTCGAGCATGATGGAAAAAAGCAGCAGATCGGCGTGCAGCCGCTGCTCGCTCTTGAACTCCTGAGCCGTCAAGAGGTTGATTTCCACAGCAAATCCTGCCTCCCGCAGCAGTGCCTGGACATGCAGAGCGTCCCGTTCGTAATTGGTGATTGTGCACAGAGTAAGCGGCTGCCCTGCGTAGCCCGAGCGCTTGACCAGCATCCTCAGCTTTTCAGGAGAGTAAGGAACCGGTTCCGCATCGTGCGGAAGACCGTTCCGGTGCCGGATAAAGCTGTCCCCCGCGAAAATGGCGTCGCCGCCGAGCCTCTCGAGCAGCCTTCCGCGATGAAGGGCGGAACACACGAGGCCGCGCAATTCCGGATCGTTCATCGGTCCTTGTTTCAATAGATTGAAGGTGAGAAAGCGGCACGTTGTACCCTGCTGCTGCACCTGTTCCCACCGATGTTCCGCCTCGTCCGCCAGCCTGTAGTTATGAATGATCTGGAAGCTCTCCAGTGTCCGATCGCGATCCTGCTTCTCCATATCCGGGATATGCCATAGCTCGACCCGGTCCAGATGCGCCCTCCCTTGGAAATAGTTGTGAAAGGCGTCCAGGACGCAAACGGAACCGTCGTAATGTGTAAGCTTAAACGGTCCGGTGCCGACGGGAGCGAGCGCAAAATCCGCTTGCCGCTCCTCGCAAATCTCCGCCGGCAGGATGGAAGCCCGGTTTGTGCCGGCGAACTGAAGGAACAGCTCGTTAGGTTCGGTGAGACGGATGCTGACGGTAACCGGATCCAGCACTTCCGCACCATCGATCTGCTGCTGTATCCAGCTGTAAAGGGAGCCTGCCGCAAGCCGTTTGAGCCGTTCGAACGTATACCGGACATCCTCTGCCGTCAGCTCCCGCCCATGGTGAAACTGCACACCCTTGCGCAGATGAAAGGTCCATACCGTTCTGGACTCGTCCGCTTCCCAAGCGTGCGCCAGGTGTGCCTCTATCGCTCCGGTAAGTCGGTTGTAGCGGACCAATGGGTCGAACAATTGGTGGACAAGATGCGCCTCGGCCGTATAGTGAATTGTGGCCGGATCCAGTGATTGCAGCGGCTGCGCAAGCGGAAAGCGAAGCGTATCCAGCCGCCGGCTGCCCTTGACCTCGCTGCGGTGACCGAAGTAGCTGTTCAGCCAATGATGAAAGCTGTCTTTGAACGTATCGGGTAAGGTCGATACGTTGATTTGCGCCAGTGCGCCCCGCAGATCCTTGCGCTCCACGAGCTCTTTGGCGGCGGAAAGAATCATATCGTCCGCATTCTGAATAAACAAGAGCCGGGAGCGGCGGCCGCGTCCCCGTTCGGCGGTCCAGGTCAGCCAACCCTCATCCTGCATTTTTCTCAGCAGCAGCTGGACGTTGCGGTGTGTGCAATCGAGCTGAACCGCCAGCTCGTCCAAGGTAACAAAAAACTCCTGATGTTCGGTGATATGCGGATATTGACGGCGAAGACGGATGTAGTGGCCCGATAATTTCATAACCGGCTTTCCTCCCGTAAAATACAAATCCAATATGATAAAATACGAAATTTTCAATTTAAAAGTTGCGCTTTTTGTTCGTATTTTTCAAGCTACACTATAAAGTAACGACGAAGAACATTTGAAGGAGGAATGATTGATGCAGTCCAATGTGCTGCCGGAAATGGAGTGCCGCCGCAGCGGCGGAGCGGCAATGCCGCTTACCGTAGGGTGGGAGGAACAGATCCTGCGGGAGGTTGAAAGGTCTGTGCAGCAGGCCCAGACGGAGGAACGGCTGCTGCAAGTCTTTGGGAGTATAGCCAAGCTTGCCTATGGCCGCCTGCATGGAATGGGCTGGGTGGAGACGTTTGTACTCGAGGAGGCCGAACTGTTCGTCTATTGGGCGGATAAGCTGCCGGATCACCGAAGCACTTTAGTGATGCTGAAGGACAGGCTTCCTTTTGGAGAAAGGATCAAAAGCCCGTCCGGTGAAGGGACAACAAAGGAAATGCGCAAGCTGATCCTGGACATGCTCCGATACATGCGCCGTCCGCGGGAAGAGGCTGCGATTCATTAAAGATCTAAGGAGGGGCCTTCATATGATCAAATCTTCGGAGAGACTGCGAAGCGATGTTATGCTGCTGGCTGCCGCTTTCGGCTGCGGAGTGCTGCATCATTATTTATTTTACGCTAAAGCTTGGGGAGTATCGTATCCTTTATTCGTACTGGTGTTCTATCTGTATTTTTATCTCTACGTCCCGAGAACCGAATCGTTCCGATCCAGGCTTTCCGCTGTCTTGCTCGTGCCGGTGCTGTTTCTGTCGTTTACTTATGTATGGTATACGAACGTTCTGTTGCACGTTTTCAACTCCCTCGCCGTACCGCTGCTGATCATCGTACATACCGTGTGGGGCATAAGAGGAGAGCAGCGCAGCACTTCCGTCGTGCTCCTGCTGGAGCAAGTGATCCTTGGGACGTTAAAACGGCTGCCGCAGCCTGTAGTGATCCTGATCCAATCATTGACCGGGCAGATGAAAGCGGATAAGGCTAAAGGGATGCTCAAGGTGATGTTGGGGATCGCTCTGTCCGTTCCGCTGCTGATCGCTGTCATCGGGCTTCTGGCATCGGCCGATTCCGTGTTTGAACGAACCTTAGCCCAGCTACCTGACTTGATGGGGGACCTTTCTGTGGGCTTGCTTCGCTTCGCTTGGATTGCGGCTGTTACCTTCGTTCTCTTTGCCTATGTTCAGGCGGGTAGGGAAGTGAAGCGTTCGGGTCCGATTCCCGTTGAAGCCCAGGATCAAACGGCCTTATGGGAGCCATCCGACTCAGGGTCTGAATCGAACCGCCTGCTTTCCGTCTTACCACAGCTGGATGCGACAGTAGCCGCTACCATTCTGATGCTGCTGAATGCCGTTTATGTATGGTTTGCCGTGTTTCAGTTTTCCTATTTGTTCGGAGGAGGCGCCGCCGCCCTTCCGGAGGGTATCACTTATGCCTCCTATGCGAGAAAAGGCTTTGCCGAGCTGGTTCTGGTCACCCTGATCAATTTCTCCGTGCTGCTAACCGCTCTATACGGCGTAAAGCGTCCCGGCCGGAAGGCATGGCGCTTTCTTCGCATCCTTCTAGCGGTGCTCATCGGCTGTACCGGCGTGGTGCTCAGCTCCGCGTTTTTGCGCCTGACCATGTATGAGGAAGCATACGGTTATACGGTGACCAGGCTGCTGGTACACGCATTTATGATTTTGCTGCTGGTGCTGTTCATTATTGCTCTGCTTAAGCTGTGGAAAGAGAATTTGCCTCTGTTTCAATGGTATACGGCTGCTGTAATCACAGCTTATGTCGTCTTGAATTATATGAACATCGATGCGATGATCGCCTGCAATAACATTCAAAGGTATGAAGTTACAGGGGAGATCGATGCGGCTTATCTCGGCAGTCTAAGCTATGAGGCCGTACCCTATCTGCTAGAGCTGAAACGCCTGCATCCCGAAGTGCAAGGGGTAGATGACGCGTTGGAGCGCTTTCGGGTAAGACTTGAACACCGTCAACCGGAATCGTGGACGGAGTTCAACCTATCCGTCCGGAGGGCTGGCAAGGCGCTGAATGTAACACAGGCGGATTAATCTGGGCCCGTTTTCTCTCACCCGCCATACTTCTTTTTGTAATTTGCGAGGGTCAGTAAGGGCCAAATGAAATTGTAGCTGTGGTAGCGGGTATAAAAATTACCGGGCAGTCCTGCGCCCGTCGGGTATTCGGCAGTCCATCCGGCATTGTCATGCAATACCATTTCAGACAAAGTCAGGATTCCTTTTTGGATGGAATCGGCAGGTACCTGATGGACGGCCACGAGCGCATCAAGCGCCCAAGCCGTTTGCGAAGGGGTGCTGGCATGCAGCGGGACATAGGCTTTCACCTGGTCGCTGCGGCACGATTCGCCCCAGCCGCCATCGGGATTTTGGATCGAGTCCAGCCATTGCACCGCTTTCAGGACAGAGACATGCTGCTTCGGCGCTCTGACGGCCATAAGTCCGGTTATAGCGGCCCATGTCCCGTATATATAGCAGATCCCCCAGCGGCCGTACCAGGAGCCGTCCGGCTTCTGATGCCGGATCAGCCAGTCGGCGCCGCGGCGAACGAACGGATGAGCGATATCGAATCCCGCTTCACTGCCCAGATATTCCAGCGTGCGTCCTGTAAGGTCGGCGCTGGACGGATCGATGGCCGCTGCTTCGGCGCCGTCGACGGGCAGAAGCCGGGTGAGAAGGGCAGAGTCCTTGCCCTTCTCGAAAGCGGGCCAGCCGCCGTCCCTGTTTTGCATGGACAGCACCCAGTGCAGGCCGCGATCCCGCGCCTCCCGAAACTGCGGGCCAAAGCGGGCGGGGGTTGCGCGCAAAGCCCTCAGCGCTGCGGTCGTATCATCCACATCCGGTATGATCGTGTTCACATCGGAAAAACCCCAGCCGCCCGGCAGCGGATGATCCAATCCCAGGCTCCAGTCACCGAGCTTTGTGTGCTGGCGGGAGAGCAGGTATGCGTCCGCCCGCGCTATAGCCGGGTGCTCTGCGGAGTAACCGGCTGCCTGCAGAGCGTGGCTGATCAACGCGGTATCCCAAACCGTCGAAGAGGAATTCTGGATATGCTGCTGTCCGTCCGTCTCACCGGCCAACGATTTCAAGCCCTGGAGGGCATTGCGGATGACGGGATGATTAGCGTCGTATCGAAGCGCGAGCAAGGCATAGATCATCAAAAAAGTGCTGGAGGCATAGCTGTACAGGGTCCCGTTCGGCTCAATCCGATCCAGCATGTAGGATTCCGCACGCCGCAAGGCCTGCTGATGAAGCTCTTCGGGGAGCAGTGCGAGCTTCTGGATGCCCGCTTTGATTTGTTCGGCGAAGGGAAACCACCGCGACTCCTGCTCATGCTCTCGCAGCGCCGGATCCGGGTCAGCCGTCAACAGCTCGGACAGGTCGGGCGTTGCCTCGGTTCGTATTACAAATTTGAGGTCGGCGAGGATCAGAACGGGGGCCAGGTGTACCCTAGCATAGCTGGATAAATCATGGAAGCTGATCGGAAGGGAAGAAGGGAGCAGCATCATTTCAATCGGGATTTGGCGGAAACGGGGCCAGGGAACCTGTCCGGTGACAGCCAATATCACTTTGGTAAGCAATCCGCTGACGTTGTGAAGCCCGCCTTTGGCTATAATAAAACGTTTGGCTTTCTGTAGAGCCTCATCCGTTTGATCGACTGTACCTGAGTACAGAAGCGCGTAATAGGCCTCCACCGTAGCCGACAAATGCCCCTCATCGTCGTCATGGTACCATGTCCACGATCCCCCGGGTCTTTGTTTGTCCAGTATCCGGGAAGCCAAACGCCGTATAAGACGCTCATCGCCGAGCTTTAATAACCTTAAGATAATGATCATATAGGCATCGGTCATTATTCCGCTCTCAAAGCAAAAACGCCATGATCCGTCCGGGGATTGCCGCTCCAGCAATCCCTCTGCCAAACGATTCATGGCGGCTTCAACCGTTCCGGTATTCCGATTCATTCGCCCATCTCCTCTCCCCAATCATTGTATGGGAGAGAACGGGGAATCATTCAAAGTACTTAAGAGCCCGATGCATACTTCGAGAGCGTGTACCCGTGGATCGTTTTCGGAATTTGGTTTAATGATGTCAAGGTAAAATAAGCTCCGGACGGCTTGACGTCTACCTCCACCTGATTATACGCCCACTCCCGCTCCGCAGGCATGAATATGGCGTGAATCCCATTCTTCAGTGCAGGCAGAATATCGGTGCGCAAGGAATTGCCGATCATCCAAGTGTTCCTGCGGTCCAATCCGTATCCCCGGATCAACCCGTTCAGAAATTCGGCATTCTTGTGCCGGGTAATATGAATCCGGTCGCCAAAATAACGGTCAAGACCGGCCTCCGTTACTTTGCGCATCTGAATCGCCGGATCGCCCCCCGTGTACAGGTGGAGAGTGTGCCCGTTTTCCTGGAGCTCATTCAGCGTTTCTTCCATATGGGCGTAGGGCTCAATGCTGTGACTGTAAACGGAAGAGCCAAGTGCAAGCAAACGCCCGATTTCCTCCTGGCTCTTGGGGCGTCCCGTCAACTCCGAGTAATATTCGTAAGTATCCACGAACGACTGGGGAAAATGGTCCGGCGAAAATCCGTTTAACATTACCCGCTCCAGATCGATTTGAGCCTGTTTCCTCTTCAATTCCTCCACGGATAACGGATATCCTTGAAACCAGGTCTTCATCTGATCGGCAAACCGGTCGATCACCGAATCGAAAAATTTATTGCAATAAATGAGCGTATCGTCCATATCAAACAGTATCGTCTGTTTACTCATAAGCTACTCCTACTCTCTCTATTAGCTTTCTAATCATTATAGCATGGCGATAGCGATCGTCACATCCTCCTGCATGGACTCGCACATTTCGCTGTGGCCTTGGAAAACAGCGCCCTGTTCGATAATCAGCGAGGCCGCCTGCACCGTGCCGAGGAGGCGACCGGTAGAGGTGATGCGAACAATGCCGGCCGCCTGCACCTGACCCTCCAAATGCCCGGCGACAACTACATCGCGGGCCCGAAGCGCGGTGGAGCGGACTTTGCCCTTCTCTCCGACGGCGACTTCTCCTGTCGTTTGAAGCACTCCTTTGAATTCCCCTTCAATACGAATATCCGCCTCTGAGCGCCAAACGCCTTCGAATACGCTTTCCGCTCCGATTAACGAGACTTCACCGCCCGATTTGCGGGAAGAGCCGCCTTTACTGAATAAACGAATCCGCATAAACGCTTCTCCTTTCTATCATGAAGAGGGCAGGTAAGGCAGCGGGTCGGCGCTCTTATCCCCCATCAGCACCTCATAGTGCAGATGGGGGCCTGTACTGCGTCCTGTCGTCCCCAGCTTGCCAATGGTTTGGCCTTTATCGACAGCTACCCCCTTGCGCACATCGGCGCTGTTTAAATGCATATACCAGGTACGAAGCCCTGGGGTATGCTCTACGATAATATTGTGGCCGTGCAGCTTGTCGTAACCCACGGAATCCACGATACCTTCGGCCGCGGCATATACGGGATCGCCCAGTTGGCCGGCGATATCGATTCCGCGGTGAAAGCTGAGCTTCTTCGTGAACGGGTCTTTCCTGTACCCGTATGGCGAGGTCACAATTCTCGAAAGCGTAGGCCATATGTCGGGCGTGCGCCTCTGGTATTCCAGCTTTGCCTGCAGCAGCTGCTTCGAATGGGAAAAACGGGTATGCAGCTTATCCATCTCCGTTTGCAGCGCTGAATAGGCAGCTCCGGTGGCGCTTGCAAGCTTCCTGATTTCAGCGGTAGATACGGGCCATTCCGGCCCCCCTAGTCCATGGTAGGCGGCAGAGGAATCCGCCCCCGGCTCTGCTGAGGTAACGGCCGCTCCGCCGCTTCCGGCCGCATCGGCCGCGAGCTTTTGCAAATCCTGCTCAAGGCGCTTCATTTCTTCCATTTTGTGATGGATTTCCGCGGCCTGCTTGGAGAGGGCGAAAATGTCATTGTGCAGCTGCTCGATGGCTGCATTTTTATTCTGCAAATCCTGCTCAAGTGCTATTGTTTTGCCGTGCAGCGCAGCTTTTTGCATATACATGGAAGCGGCGGCGTGCAAATGGTGCAGGTAGATCCAACTGGCCGTGACAACCAGGAGCACTACAGCTGCGGTAGTACCCCATAGAGTACCGCGGGACAGCTTGACCCGAATTACGCTTTCATTCGCTTCGGGTATCATAACGAACGTCAGCTTGTTTTGAAACCACTTGAAATTCATGAAGACTCCTTTCAGTTTTTGCTCTTGTCATTGTTCCATACCGTCCGGATGAATGTAACGGAACGGGCGGCCTTGCATCGGCATGGGGATGGTATCTGGATGACTTTAAGAATCGGGTGCCTCCTTTGCCGAGTATTTAGAAACATATTTCATCTCCATATGCGAGGTCAGGACCATCCCGATTAAACAGATCCAATAGCCGGTCGCGCAGATCATGCCTGCGAAAGAGTAATCCCGGCTGACGGAAAGACCTAAGATAACAAATCCGAAACAAAGATAAATCAACAGGTTCCCTATCCGTACCCAGGATTGAAGGGGGATATGAGCCAACCGGTTCTGCATATGCTTGCCCGGGGGGCGATCCCGCTTGTCCTGAGGCTGTCCGGACTTTTGCTGCGTGCTGTCCTTATCCGGGCCGTGACGGTTCTTTTCTGTGCTGCGTATGGGAAAACGTCTCATCCGCAACCAGAGGGCGATCAACAGCACAGGCTGGTAGGCCAGCACAAGGACGGGTGAGCAGTAATTGCCAAAGCTGAACACCTCGGTCGTATTTTTGAAGGCGAGAAGTGTCGTCATGAGCAGAACGAGACTTAGCGGCGAGTTCAGAAGCGTATAATCTCTCTTCTTCAGCAGGCTGGTCACCCCGGTTAAAAAGGCCAGATAAATCAGGATCACCTTGCAGGCCGTCACCGGAAACCAGATGCTTAAGATAAACAAGTCGACCCTGTCGAGAAAGTCCGTAATATGAATTTGCTGCACCAGGCTGTAGCTCGGATAAATCATGTTGCCGGGAAGGTTCGGTCCAAAAACGATCACTTGCAGAAATTGGAAGATCGTCAGCAGCAGAACGGCCATCAGGGTCCCATGTCGAATACTGGACCGGAATTGCTTGATGCTCCACATCGTGTGCATAAAAGCGCCGATGACAAAGACATCGCCGAACCAACCGATGCCCAGAATATTGGAATACCATAAACGGATCGCTGGAACCGTCAAAATGGGTTGCAGCAATTCCAGGTCCAGCTCGTTGGACAGCATGAACGGCAGCAGAAGCACCAACAGGAAAAAAATCGGGAAAAACAAATCGTTCACTCTTGCGATCACTTCCACGCTGGTGCGTCCGTAGAACATCAGCAAAATCATAAACAGCAAGACGATAATTTCTTCCGGGGTTTGGGGAAGCAAGATCGTCCCTATAAATTTGCCGGATGACAGCAAATCCCGCATGAGGATCACCCAGAGGTGCACGACAAGCAGCAGGTTAACGACGGTGCCGATGATCCTGCCGAACAGCGCGAAAATGATCTCAAACAAATGCATATTGGGAAACCTCATGCTAAGCTGCACCAATACGTACCCAAACACCAGAACATACAGTGCAGGGAACAAATACGTAAACCAGGCGTCCATATGCGAGGTCCGGATCAGCTCATGCTGAAGGCTGAGCAGACCGCCTCCGGTTAATAATGATCCGAGCAACCAAGCTGCTTGACGTCCATTAATGATTTGTATAGATTTCATTGTCCGGTTCCTTCCTTTGGTTCATCACTGCGGATGAATAATGGAGAAGATCCAAGGCGATACCTTCTCAACAAGATAATGTGTCGGCATCGGCGGTTTGTAGCCCAGCGTTATGGAAACGAAGAGACCCAACGCAACGGCGTAGAGTAAAATATACAACCGCTTCACATCATTGGGCTGCTGCGCCCAGTGTTTGATGTCAAGGAAGATATGGAGAAGCATCAGCAGCGCAAACCCGATCAAAAATTGCGTATTCAATATCCGTTCCCCGCCTTCGTCACATTCTCATAAATCAAACCGGTCTCCGAAAGCGTGTTTTCTATGTGAACATTGAAATTGGCGTCTTTGAACCCTTGCGGCCAGGCTTTCTCGTAGGTTTCTTTCCATAACCGGGGATAAGCGATCCACAAGCGTGTCCCCAAGCTGATGGAGTCCGTTTCTTTATTCGCCATTTTTTTTAACGTTTCTTCAACAGAGCTTTTCATATAGGAGCCAATCCTTTGCTCCAGCTTCTTGATTTTGTTTATTTGACTAAGATCGTAGTAATCGCTGCTTTCAATAACCTTGGATTTCGAGTCAATGTATATGTCATAAGCGAGCTTGCCGCCTGCCAGCTTGGGCTGGATTTTGCTGCGGGGCTCATAGATGCTTGCGGTAATGAGCTTGTTCTTTTCTATAGGAACCGTGATTTTCAATGTAACCGGTTCGTTCTTCAGGAGCGCCAGTCCCAGAGCGGTGCGGCCTTCAAAGATCCCGACCATCTTGTCTTTCCGGAATTGGGCGTAGCCGAGAACCTCGATTTCCTTCGATGGCTTGGGGCCTTTCTCGGATTCTTTTACTCCGACATATACAACCACCGGATCGCTGCCGATGGTACTGAGAGATAAAGCAATATCCTTGATGTTTATATTCATCACCGTTCTTGCTTTCACAAGCTCCCGGATCGCCTCGGATGGAAATCTTTCAAACTGCGGGTTCGCTTGCAGAAGGTCATATGCCTTCCCTTTAGAGACGATTAAAAAAGTGGACATCCGGCTTTCCGCCGTACGTGCCGTAGCGTCAAAAATCTCCCGGATCCCTTTCTTGGCATATTCTTCTCCCACCACCAGCGTTCTGCGGTGAGCAAGGAACATCCGTCTGGACATTCTTTTCTGCAGCTTCGCTTGTGCGCTTCTGATTGTATCTCCGACCGCCGAATCGATGTAGTACGTTGTATTGCCGGCCGTACCTCCTCCTCCCCCGGTAGGACCGCCCATAGACCCGGGGAGCGGCAGAAGCACGCTGTAACGAATCGAGCCGTCTTCTTCCAGATCCACCGCCGTGGTAAGGATAAAAGCCAGGTCGTTGATTTCCGTCCGATCCCAGCAGCCCGTAAGGGAGACCAGGATGAGCATAAGGAGCGGCAGGCGGGTTAGCGCGGGTCTCATTCCTTTTTCACCTCTGAAGACTCATGTTTGATTTTTTTTCCTTTCTGACCGGATTGTTCCATGATTTCCTGTGACAGCGATTCTCCCATTCTTTTTTCATCCTGCAGGGGGATATAAGTCGGCCGTGTCCTCATCAGCCACCAAGGGGATCGGATGATCACGTCCTTCAGGTCGCTCGATGACAACGGGCCAAAGGGCGACAAGTAAGGAATTCCGAAGGATCGCAAGCTTGCCATGTGCCCGATGATGAGCAGGATCGATATCAAGATGCCGTACATTCCGAGCAGCGCGGCGGCAACAATGATCGGAAACCGCAGCATCCGGATGGCGATCGCTCCGTTAAACCTCGGGATCGTGAAAGAGGCGATGCCCGTAAGGGAAACGACGATAACCATTGGAGCGGAAACGATTCCCGCTTCCACTGCGGCTTGACCGACAACCAACGCGCCCAAAATGCTGACGGCAGAGCCGACCGCCTTCGGCAAACGGATGCCCGCTTCCCGCAAAGCCTCGAAGGTGACCTCCATGATGAAGGCTTCGACTACAGCCGGGAAAGGAATCGATTCGCGGGCAGCGGCTACTGAAAGCAGCAGCGTCGTCGGCAGCAAGTCTTGGTGGAAAGTGGTGATGGCGACGTATAGGCCAGGGGTGAGCAGGGAGAGCACCATGAAAAAATAGCGCAGCCATCTGATTAGCGTGGCGATCTGAAACCTTTCGTAGTAGTCCTCGCTGGCCTGCATAATTTCCGTGAACACAAAGGGAACGATAAGAACAAACGGTGTGCCGTCCACCATGATGCCTATCCGGCCTTGGAGCAGAGCCGCCGCTACCATGTCCGGCCTTTCCGTGTACTGCACCTGCGGAAACGGAGAATAGGCCGAGTCCTGAATAAACTCCTCGAGATAACCCGTCTCCAGGACGGCGTCAATATTGATTTTCTCCAATCGTCCGATGACCTCTTCTACGATTTTGGGATCTGCAAGGTCTTCTAAATAAGTGATGATTACGCTGGTGTTGCTTTCGCGGCCGATGGTCAAGGGCTTCATTTTGAGGTGCGGCGTTTTCAGCTTGCGGCGAATCATGGAGGTGTTGGTTCGTATATTTTCAACGAAGCCTTCCCTTGGTCCCCGGATAACGGTCTCCGTATCCGGTTCATTGATCGAACGCTTTTCCATGCCCCGAATCCCAAGCATTAAAGCTTTGTTGTTTCGATCGACGATCAGTCCCGTATCCCCGCCCAGCACCGAGAGCAGGAGATCCGCATAATTGTTCGCTTTCTGGATTTGCGAAACGGGGAGCACCGATTCCGATATGTTATCGATAAGCTGCTCTCCGCCCTCCAGAATCATAAGCGTCTTCATCGCTTCATTGACGAGCTCCGTATTGGTTAATCCATCAACAAAGAACAGGATGGCATCCTGGCTTTGCTCCAGCCTAAATTCGCGAATGACAAAATCGGAGCTGTCCTTGAACAGCTCTTTCAAATAATTTTTATTCTCCTCCAGACTAAGGAAAACCGGTACCGAACGGAGCTCGTCGATAAAGCGGTAATTCCGTTTTTGCAGCAGGCTTTCTTCATCTTCCTTTTGTTTCTTGCGGTTGATTCCCGTCATGATCCTGACGACCTCCTTCGCCCACTAGGTCAAATCCAAGCTTTGCCGGAGCATGTTCGGTATATTTTTCTCCAATTGCGAAAAATTATGACAATCTTGATTCATCTTGTTACAATCAGGGGGAATAGGTCCTTGCGCATATGTAAATGATAGACACCAGTTAAAGGGGGAAGGCTAGCGGTGCTGTGGCTCGTTATTGCGTTGTTATTATTCATTCTGCAGATATTGACCATTCTCATCGGAGAGTTCCGGCATCCGCCCAAAGCCATGGCCTGGCTTTTTATTCTGTTTATTATTCCGGTCGTCGGTTGTGTTATGTACTATTTTCTGGCCAAAGAATACAACCGCAGAAGAAAGGTGCGGCGCAGAGGGCTGTCTGCAAGAAGCGATATTCGTCTTGTGGGGTCAAAACTAAAGGCATCGGATCCCGAGTGGGATGACAATCAATTCAAAAACTGGCGGCACGAACAGCGGCTATTCGCCCTGCTCAACAATATTCCCGGTTCACAAGTTACCTACCGCAATGAGATCGAAGTGCTGACGAATGCCAGTGAGGCATACCCTGCCATGCTCGAAGCGATGGAGCAGGCGAAGGATCACATCCATTTTGAATTTTATACGATCCGCGATGACGGAGTGGGGAAGCAATTTCAAGATGTATTGATCCGTAAGGCGCGGGAAGGCGTGAAGGTTCGTTGTATTTTTGACGGGATCGGCAGCTATCAATTGAGCAGCAAGTTTACAGATGAGCTGAAGCAGGCCGGTTGTGAAGTCTATTTTTTTCTGCCCATCATGATCGCTTTTTTCAATCAGCGGATCAATTACCGGAATCATCGTAAAATCGTGGTGGTGGACGGGCTAAAGGGGTTTGTCGGCGGCATCAACATCGGAGATGAATATTTGGGCGGGAATCCGAAGCTCGGTTTTTGGCGGGATACGCATTTGAAGCTGGAGGGCGACGTGGTGTATTCCCTGCAGCATACGTTTTTGGTCGATTGGCTGTTTGTCAGCGGTAACCGCCTTACGGACACCAGCCTGTTTCCCGAGCATGAGTGCCGTGGCCGGAAGCCGGCGCAGATCATAGACAGCGGACCTGATGCGCACTGGGATGCGATCCTGGAAATGTACTTCGGAGCCATTACGGCGGCGAAGAAACGACTCTATATAACAACGCCTTATTTTATCCCGGACGCCAGCATCTGCATGGGACTCAAAACGGCGGCAATCAGCGGTGTCGATGTGCGTATTATTTTCCCGCAGAAGTCGGATTCAAGCATTGTAAATTATGCATCCATGTCTTACTTTGAGGAATTGCTGCAGGCGGGAGTCCGGTTTTATGCCTACCAAAAAGGGTTTATTCACGCCAAGGTGATGCTGATCGACAATCTGCTGGGGACCGTTGGAACGGCGAATGTGGACATGCGCAGCTTTTACAGCAATTTTGAACTGAACGCCGTAGTGTACGATAGGGAGACGCTGCATCGGTTGGAAAGTGATTTCCTGCATGATTTGAAGGATTGCCGCGAGATCAAGCTGGAAGCGTTCGAAAAACGGTCCCGATGGCAGAAAATCAAGGAGGTTATGGGGCGCATTTTATCTCCGCTGTATTAAAGCTTCCTGCAGGATATGGATGGTATCCGCGGCCCCTTACGAACACGATTCCCCTCGCTCCGCTGCACGTCATTCAGGAGCTAACGCGCAAGGTTCGAGGCGGAAACTTTATCCTGAATGTTATTTCCTGATGAACGACAGTACATGATCGAGATTTTGCGGGGGGAGCTGAGCAATCAGGTCTCCTTTTTGCTGCAGGCGTTCGATGATGTTGAGCAGGTGAAAGTCGCGCGGATCGCAGCGCAAAGACACTTCCTCCCAGGTCAGCGGCGTCGACACCGTGGCATCCTTGCGGGCACGGGGCGTATAGGGAGCGGAGAGCGTTTTGCCGTACCAATGCTGCAAATAGTCGATATAAATTAAAGTGCCGCGGTCTTTCTTCAGCCGCTCCACCGTAAACAGCTTCGGGTGCTTTTGTACCGCATAGGAGGCGACGAACTGCCCGATACCACGCAGCTCTTCGAAGGTATATCCGCGGTCAGCCGGAATCGGAACATAAATTTGTACGCCGGTTGCACCGGATGTCTTGGGCACGGACTTGATCTTCATGCCCTCAAGGATCTCTCCGATGATTTCCGCAGCCTCCATGATGCGCGGCTCCGGGTCGACACTCGGGTCGATGTCGATCAACCATTCGACCGGAAGCGTCTCCCCGATCCGATGGAAGGAGGGATGAAACTCCAGACAGGCCAAATTTCCCAACCACAGCAGCGTAGGCAGAGAGTCGAGGTGAACGTAATTAATCGACTCAAGCACAGCTGTTTTCACAAAATCGGGCGTGGGCTCCGGCGCATTTTTCTGGTAAAACGATTTATCGTTCCAGCCATGAGGAAACCGGATCGTCGTCAAATAACGGTTTTTGCAGTAAGTCAGCAAGTAGGGTGAAAGCTGGGCCAGCTTCTCCAAATACATCGCTTTGGTGATCCCCTTCTCAGGCCATAACGGCTTATCGGGATTCGTGATCGTCAGTTCATGACCATCAACCCTCAAGGTGCCCTTCGTTTTCTTATGTTTAGCGGTCACAGCCATTGGACTGCTTCACTTCCTTTTCTAAGTGCTATTCATAGCTTTTCGCCGAATGGGGAATCGTATCCCTTGAAGAAAGGCAGGCGGTGACCGGAATGTGTCCGATGAAGCCCGTCATTCCCTTCGAACCGGTGTCCGAAAGCTTAGTGCCTTCAGAGGACCGTTGGATTCACCAGGTCAAATGGGATGGCGTCCGTATGTTGACTTATTACGACGGCCGGCAGTGCCGTTTATTTAACCGCAAATTGAATGAAAGAACGTTCCAATACCCTGAGCTTACGGAGGTACAAAAGTATTGCCGGGCCGATTCCGTTATTCTTGACGGCGAAATTATAGCGCTGGGCAAGGACGGGAAGCCCTCGTTTCATGAGGTCATGAAGCGAGACGGCATCCGCAAGCTGGACAGGGTTCCACAGGCGATGAGGCAGGTGCCCGTTGCTTACATGCTCTTCGATCTGCTGTATTATGACGGCCAATGGGTATTGAACAAGCCGCTCAGCGCCCGGTTGGAGCTGCTGAACCAAACGATTATTCCGGGCCCTGTCATTCAGATTGTTCCTTCGTATGATGACGGAGCAGCTTTATTTCAAATGACGCGGCAGCAGGGCCTGGAGGGAATCGTCAGCAAGGAGCTTCACAGTACGTACAGCATTAACGGGAAAGACAGGCGATGGGTTAAAGTCAAAAATTACGGGGATATCGCAGCGGTCGTCGGGGGCTATACGCTAAACGGAGGCATTGTGAATGCGGTACTTGTCGGAGTCTATACCGCGGAAGGAAAGTTATGGTATATCGGCCATGTCGGAACTGGCAAGCTGAAAAAATCCGAATGGGTCGAGTTAACGGCCAAGCTGAAACCGGCGACCATCCGGGACAAGCCCTTCGACAATGAGCATCCGGAAATGAAAGGGGCTTATTGGGTCGAGCCCAGGCTTGTGGTCAAGCTTCAGTATACGGAATGGCGATGGCAGGAGGGGCGCACCTTGCGGCAGCCTTCCATTCAGGCTTTTATCGATGTGCCTCCTCGGGAATGTGTGTTTGACGGAGTGTTATGACGGCATAGTATTGCCGCTTCGCCCGTTCATGAAGGGGATCAAGCCAATTTGTGCATCAAAAAGGTTACCCGCCGCGTTTGGATTCCGACAGGTAACCTGTATGAATGACCGATCAGGAGCCGACCGTTTCCTTCGCCTTCGTCTTTGCTTTTCCTTTTTTGCCTGCTGCTTTGGGCTTATCCGCCGCTGCAGCCGCAGGATCGGGCGTTACCGGCTTCACTGCTTCCAAGCTGGCCTGAAGCGCCGCCATCAGGTCGATGACGTTGGTTTTACGCTGTTCCGGCGCCACACGGATCTGTTGTCCGGAAATTTTTTGTTCGATGGCCTGCATTACGGCAGCACGATAATCATCCTTATACTTTTCAGGCTCGAATTCCGTCGAGAGCTGGTTTATCAGCATCTTGGCCATTTCGAGCTCTTTGTCGTTCACGTTGATTTGCTCCGGCAGCCCCGGCACCTGATCGACAGAGCGGATTTCATCGGGGTAAAAAATCGTCTCCATCGCAATACAGCGGTCGATGATGCGGATGGCGGCGAGGCTGCTCTTGGAACGAATCGACACCTTGGCGATGCCGATTTTACCCGTTTGTTTCATGGCTTCCAGCAGCAGATTATAGGCCCCGGCGCCGGTTTCATTAGGTGAAAGATAATACGTCTTCTGAAAATAAATAGGGTCAATGTCGGAGAGATCGACAAAATCGAGAATTTTAATTTCCTTCGTCGCTTCGCCCCCTAAACTTTCGAGCTCATCCTTGTCAAAAAGCACGAAGGAACCAGGTTCATATTCATAGCCTCTGACAATCTCAGACCACTCGACCTCACGTTCGCAATGCTGGCATTTGCGCACGAAGTTGAGCGGGGTGCTGCATTCCTTATGAATCATCCGCATAGAGATATCCTTGTCCTCGGTGGCGGAAAACATTTTTACCGGTACGTGGACCAAGCCGAAGCTGATGGCTCCTTTCCAGACTGTATGCATGACGGGTTACCTCCCAGGGCTTACAAAAGCCCTCCTTTTTCCGTTAGTATGCACATCGGAAGCGGGATTCATGAAGTTTTATTCCTCGTTGTATGGAGTTCCGTGCGGTTGGGACATCCTAACAGGAGACGGCGGCGTTCAGGGAAAATGGAGCCGGTCTCATCTTCAGATCAAGGAGGGAACAACGTTGACGGAAGCCAATACGTCAGGCGGGAACAATACTGCGGATACGTCGAATGAAGGCCGGGATACCAGCTTTATGGATATCGACCGCATGATAAACGAAGGCTTGGGAGGCGGTACGGTCAGTATACATAACGGACTGATCGAGGAGAGTACGACCGATACGATGGATTATCCGGAGTCGGTGCTAAACGGTGGTGATGAACAATGAATCTGGCCCGCGCGAAGCAGATTTTGAATGCAGATGAGAAAATCGACGTGGAGCTGAACGGCGTATCCGTATGGATCGATAGCATCGATGCGGAGGAGAAAACCGCCAAGGTTCACGCGGAGCACCAACCGGCCGATACCCGTGTGGTTCCGGTTGAGGAACTTGAGGAAGTAAAGTAAAGCAAGAGCTTTCCCTGAGCGTCTGCCGCCATTTCGGGGGCAGGAAGGCAAAGGGGAAGCTTTTTTGTTGCTACAAAAAGGCGGTAGGGCTATAATAGTGGTCAAAACATAAGCGGAGGCGGATAGCATTGAGCTCGATCGAGGAATTTGCCTTGATTCGGCTGCTGACCGGCGGCAAGCAATCGACTGCTTTTCAAAAGTCAAAGGGCGTGGAAACGGGAATCGGAGACGATGCGGCCGTTGTGCATGTCCCGCATGGAAGCCGTTTGATACTGACTTGCGATACGATGACGGAAGAAATCCATTTTAAGCGTGTGACCATGCGGGATACGGACGTCGGATACAAGGCTATGGCATCGTCCGTAAGCGATATTGCCGCCATGGGCGGGACGCCGCGGTTTGCGCTGGTCGCACTCAGCCTTCCGAGGGATGCGCCGGTAGAGCGGGTTCGCGCGATGTACGAGGGATTGTATGACTGCGCCTCCCGCTATGGCGTTGCGATCGTAGGCGGCGATACGACGGCAAGCGCCGGAGGCATTACCTTGACGGTTACGGTTATCGGTGAAACCGAAGCGGACAAAGCGCTGCTGCGTTCTGCGGCGCGGTCGGGCGACGTTGTCTTTGCCACCGGGCTATTGGGCCGCTCCGCGGCGGGATTGGAATACCTGCTCGGGCTTGCGCAGCCATCGGATGTTTGGGATACTGTACCCGAGATGGAAATGTACCGGCCGCTGATACAAGCGCACTGCCGGCCCGAGCCCCAGGTGCAAGCCGGAGAGCTGCTTCGTCAGTCGGGGTTTCGTCATGCGCTGAATGACGTGAGCGACGGGCTTGCCAGCGAAGCCTGGGAGATTGCCGAAGCTTCCGGGGTCGGTATCGATCTGAATGAGGATCAAATCCCTGTGGCGGAGGAGCTGCTTTCGTATGCCGCGCGGGTAAACAGGGATCCGTTAGATTATATCCTGTACGGCGGAGAAGACTATCAATTGGTTGGAACGGTGCCTGCCGAGCATGCCATGGAGCTGCAGGCCGCTTTTAAGACGGCGGGGCTCCCGCTTTATCTGATTGGCTGTGTGAATGCCGAGCATCAAGGCGTTCGGCTTGTGCGAAGCAGCGGCGGTGCGCTGCCCCTCGGCAAGCGGGGTTACAATCATTTTGGCAGTTAAAAAGACGGAGGAATGGAAGAATGCCCTTATATGAATACAGATCACGCAGTGTGGGGGACACATCTCGGCTGGCAGAACGCTTAGCCTCGTTGTTTATTCCCGGCACCGTGCTGACGCTGGACGGGGAACTGGGCGCCGGTAAAACCACGTTCTCCCAGTCGGTTGCGAAGGCGATCGGGGTGAAGGAGATCGTAAACAGCCCTACCTTTACGATCATCAAAGAATATGAAGGAGAACGGTTTCCTTTTTACCATATGGATGTGTACCGCTTATCTGCCGAAGAGGCGGACGAACTTGGATTGGACGAATATTTTTACGGTCAGGGCGTGACTTTGATTGAATGGGCGTCCATTATCGAGGACCTGCTGCCGCCCGAGCGGCTGGCTGTGCGGATCGAGCATGATGGTGAGCAAGGACGGCGCTTCCAATTGATTCCCTATGGCGAACCTTACGAAGAATGGTGCCTGAAACTGAAGGAGAACGGATACTTATGATAACTGGAACGGGAACGGATCAAACCGGCCGGCACGGCGGCCTGATGCTTTCCGTGGATACGTCAACGGCATCCATGACGATTGCGCTCACCCGGGAAGACAAGCTGCTGGGAGAGATGACGTCGAAAGCGGAAAGAAACCATTCGCTGCACCTGATTCCCGCGATGAAGCGTCTTATGACGGAGGTGGACGTCAAGCCGGCGGAGCTTAACGGGTTTGCCATAGGCGTCGGCCCCGGATCGTATACGGGAGTACGTATAGGAGTAACGGCAGCAAAGACGTTTGCATGGACGCATAAACTGTCGCTGTTTGGCGTATCCACATTGGAAGCCATGGCGCTCGGAGGGGCGGAAACGGCTGTGACCGGAGCATCGTTTGGTATGACCGGGGAAATGTCGGAAGTCCGTGACGGTGAATTAGGCGCACTGGATCGCGTTCTGAAAGAGACGGAGAGAGCCCGCGAAACGGTATGGCTCATTCCTCTCATTGATGCGCGCAGGGGTCAGGCATTCACGGCTTTATACGAGGCAGGTGCCTCCGGCTGGAAGTGTGCCGTCCCGGACGGCATCCGGCTTATGGCCGCCTGGACGGAGGAATTGGCATTGCATGCCGCTAAACACCAACCGGACCGGATCGTCTTTACCGGTGAGCTTGAGCAGCATTCGGAGCCGATTCGATCCTTTGCATCCCGCTGTGCCGGGCGTGTGGAGGAAATGGTTCACGGCGTGAGGGCCCGCCATGTCGCAGAGCTCGGCCGTATTCGATGGAAGCGGGGGGAAACCGAGGATGTTCACGGGTTGGTTCCGAATTATACGCAGCTGGCGGAGGCCGAAGCCAAGCTTCTCGCTCAACGATCATAGAGGAGGACGGTCCGCTATGGAACGTAAACAGGAAACGGAAGCGATTCCTGACAGTGATGTGCAATTCAGAGCGATGCGACGAGAGGACATACCTGTCATCTGTGAGATCGAGCGGGAGTCGTTTACTACGCCCTGGACCGCCGGGGCTTTTGAGAATGAGCTGTCAAACAATCAGTTCGCCCAATATATTGTGATTGAGCATGACGGCGAGATCGCCGGTTACGGCGGAATGTGGCTTATTATGGAAGAAGCGCATGTCACCAATATAGCGATCCGGGCAAAATACCGGGGTCGCAAGCTGGGAGAACGATTGCTGACGGAAATGCAGCGCACCGCCAGCTTTTATGGGGCGGTACGGATGACGCTTGAGGTGCGCCCATCCAACAAGATTGCCCAGCGGCTGTACGAGAAAAAGGGATTTCGGTCTGTAGGCGTTCGCCGGGGATATTATACGGATAATAAAGAAGATGCCATCATCATGTGGGCAGATCTTCCAAAACGAACCGTATAAGCAAATAACGGCAGAGCAATTTCGCTTCTGCGAAGCCAATGAAGTAAAGAAGTATGAGAATTGCGATCCTGAGATTTTAACATTCAGGAACAGGAAGCAGGTTTGCATATATGAATAGAGATCATATGAAAAGCCATGGGAATGAAGGCGATTCGGCGCCCGTTTATATTCTTGCGGTGGAGACGAGCTGCGACGAAACGTCTGCAGCGGTAGTCCGTGACGGACGGGAAATTCTTTCTAACGTGGTTTCAAGTCAGGTGGAGACTCATAAAAGATTCGGCGGTGTTGTTCCGGAGGTAGCTTCACGGAAGCATGTGGAATCGATCACGTGGATTCTGGAAGAGGCGCTGACGCAGGCCGGGGTGCAGCCGCAGCAGTTGGCGGCCGTTGCCGTTACCCAGGGCCCGGGCTTGGTCGGTTCGCTGCTGGTTGGCGTGGTGGCCGCAAAAGCATTCGCTTGTGCCCTCGACCTGCCTCTTATTGGCGTACACCACATTGCCGGCCATATTTATGCCAACGAGCTGGTGCACAAGTTGGAATATCCTTTTATGGCTCTTGTGGTGTCGGGAGGACATACGGAGCTGGTGCATGTGGAATCCGAGGGGAGCTTCCGCATCATCGGTCAAACCAGAGACGATGCCGTTGGTGAAGCCTATGACAAAGTCGGACGGGCACTCAAGCTGCCGTATCCCGGCGGTCCTCATATTGATCGTCTGGCGCATGAGGCGACGGAAGCGGTGACGCTTCCCCGCGCATGGCTTGAGCCGGATTCTTACGACTTCAGCTTCAGCGGGCTGAAGTCGGCTGTGTTGGCTGTGTTGAATCAGGCCAACATGAAAGGGCAGCCTTTGGCCCCGGAGGCCGTGGCGCGAGGATTCCAGGACTCAGTCATCGACGTCCTGGTGGAAAAGGCCATTCGCGCCGTAAGGAAGTTTGGCGCAAAGCAGCTGCTGCTTGCGGGCGGGGTAGCCGCCAACAAGGGTCTGAGAACGGCGCTCGAAACGCGCTGTAGGCATGAAGGCGTACCTTTGCTCGCGCCGCCGCTTAGCTTGTGCACCGACAATGCGGCGATGATCGGCGCCGCCGCGTTCTTGAAATACCGCCGCGGCCAGTTTGCGGCGCTTGATATGAAAGCTGAACCGCAGTTAAAACTCGAGGCCTGGTCGGTATAGACTGGAATAATCATGGAGCAGGTTGAATCGGACTGCTCCATGGAAAATTTTCAACAAATAAAACAGTTGCTTTCTATTTTCATTTTTGATATATTACTCTTTGTCGCTTCTGAGGCAGGCATTGAAACAGATTCAACTTGAAACTTGAATATGAAGGTTGGAAAAAATGCTTGCATGCTGAGGAGAAATGTGATAATATATAAGAGTTGTTTCCGGAGGTCAATTGAGATTGATCGGCTTTATCGGAAACTTTTAAGAGAATGAAATTGCCCTTTGAAAACTGAACAACGAGTGAGTGTAAAGATAGAGAATCGAAAGATTCTCGCCAGTAGTAGATGATGAGCTAATCAGCTTTTCTTTATTGGAGAGTTTGATCCTGGCTCAGGACGAACGCTGGCGGCGTGCCTAATACATGCAAGTCGAGCGCTAGGGGTTCTCCCTTAGGGGAGACCTCCTGGAGCGGCGGACGGGTGAGTAACACGTAGGCAAC